>NZ_CP020028.1:308750-617500 GCF_002240415.1 Paenibacillus kribbensis | reverse complement strand
AGTTCTTCCACGGTAGCGGACATGACCTTATGCAAATCGCGGTAATGTTCAGCCAGCATGCGTGTTGTCGCTTTACCGGTATTCGGTATACCCAGAGCGTAAAGGAAGGAAGCCAAATCTCTTTCTTTACTCTTCTCAAGTGCTGTCAGGAGGTTATTGGCTTTTTTCTCACCAAACCGCTCCAGCTTCACTAGATCATCATATTGGAGTCTATACAAATCCGCAGGCTCGCGTACTTCCAGTTCGTCATGCAGTTGGATCGCTGTTTTGTCGCTGAATGTTTCAATATCCATGGCATCACGTGATGCGAAATGGGAAATACGGGCCACAATCTGTGGTTTGCACCCCAGCTTATTGTCGCAGAACAAGTGGGCCCCTCGCTGCTGCAATGGAAATCCGCAGGCCGGGCAATGATCGGGCACGACAATTTCCTCCCCATCATTTTCAGATGTCACCTTTCCCAATATCTCGGGAATGACATCATTGGAGCGGCGAATAAATACACGCGTCCCCAATGCGAACTTCAGATTTTTACGCTCGATATCGCCAGCATTGTTCAGTGTACAATTTTGTACAGTGACTCCTGCCAGCTCTACCGGCTCCACCCTTGCCAGTGGCGTGATCTTACCCGTTCGACCTACATTCCACTCGACCGAGTTAAGCACTGTGGTGGTTTCCTCTGCTTCGAACTTATATGCCACCGCCCAACGCGGAAATTTATCGGTATACCCAAGAACCTCGCGTGTACGCATATCCGTAATTTTCAATACAGCCCCGTCAATAAGATAATCCAACCCGGAGCGAGACTCTTCAATCTCAGCCAGTTGCTCCATAGCATCATCAAAATTATCAAAGTAAGTCAGATATGGGTTCACCTTAAAGTGGTTGTTACGCAGGAAAGACATCATCTCCTGGTGGCTATCAAACTGAATACGGTCCGCAAATCCCACATTGTAGAAAAATGCATTCAGTCGCCGTTCCGCTGTCACTTTAGGATTTAAATTACGCAAAGCACCAGCTGCGGCATTACGTGCGTTTTTAAGAGGGTCCACAGCGGTCTCATTATATTTCGCCAGCACGGACAGATTCATAATGCCTTCTCCCTGCACTTCAATGGTACCATCCTGGAAAGGAATCGTAAGCGGTACGGATTTGATTGTCTTTACCTGTGCCAATATCCCTTCACCCACGACACCATTGCCGCGGGTAGAAGCCTGCACCAGCTTTCCATCCGTATAAGTCAGGTTCAGCGTTAGTCCATCAAATTTAAGCTCTATCGCATAGCTTGGGGAAGGCAAAGGCTGCTCCGGGTTCTTGGTATTGTAATCATTGACCAGCTTCACGACACGCGCGTTCCATGCACGCAGCTGCTCCATATTCTGTGCTTTATCCAGGCTCCATAATGGGGACAGATGACGATGTGGCGTGAAGCCCTTTAGCAACTCCCCACCCACGCGCTGCGTTGGCGAATCTGGCAACACCAGTCCGCTCGTCTGTTCAAGGGCTACTAGTTCGTCATAAAGCACATCATATTCTTTGTCGCTGACCATGGGCTCATCCAGTGTGTAATAATGATAGTTATATGTGTTCAGCTCAGCAACAAGCTGCTCCATCCTGTGCATTGGGTTCATGCAGTCGTATCCCTCCGGGAACTCCATCAGGGCAGAAGCTTAGGCCACTCTGCCGCTGTGAGGCTCGAGATTTATTGATGTGTAAGATTTATTCTACTTTTGTGATAGGCGCAAAGCCAGCCAGCAGACGTTTGACCCCGACCGGAGCCGGGAAGGCGATCTGAAGCTCCATATCATTGCCCGTACCTTTGACAGCCACAATGGTTCCCACTCCCCACTTGCCATGCTGTACCTTGTCTCCAGCAGCAAAAATAGAAGGGCCCCCTGCCGAAGCTGCCGGGGAAGGTTTAGGCGATGAAGATGTTGTTACGGTAACACGCGGCGACGCAGAAGCGGTTGAGCCACTACGGCTCATCGAATCAAAGGAACGCTCTCCTCCAAAGTTACTGCCACTGCTTTTACCCAGTCCACGCCCGCCATAAGAGCCACCTACATTGCCTGAACGACGGTAGCGGTCCTGTCTGATGATCGTATCCTCTTTTAATTCATCCGGAATCTCTTCCAGAAAGCGCGACGGCGGATTGGCCGTTGTACGGCCAAACAAAGTACGCATTTGTGCGCATGTAAGGAACAGCTGCTCCTCTGCACGGGTAATACCGACATACGCCAATCTGCGTTCTTCCTCAAGCTCTTCATTATCCAAGAAGGCCCTGCTGTGGGGGAATACTCCCTCTTCCATGCCGACAATAAATACAATCGGAAACTCCAAACCTTTTGCGCTGTGCATGGTCATCAATACAACAGCATCACTTTGCTCGTCTTCATCGTCATTCATGGAATCTATGTCTGCAATAAGAGCAAGATCAGTCAGGAAGGAGACCAACGATTTGTCCTCTGCTCCTTTCTCAAACTCCATGGTTACCGACAGAAACTCATCAATATTTTCCAGACGCGCGCGTGATTCGAGGGTATTCTCGTTTTGCAGCTCCAGTCGATACTGGGTGGTTTCCAGCATTTTTTCTGTTAGCTCCGTGACCGACAGATAGTCCACCATCCGATTTAAGCCTTCGATCATATCGTAAAATTCCACAAGCGCATTGCGCGTACGTCCGGCAAAGCCCAAATCGTCTACTACTTGTAGCACGCGGAAGATCGAAACTCCACGCTCCGCTGCGGCTGCCTGCAACTTACCAACGGTCGTGTCTCCGATGCTGCGTTTGGGCACGTTAATGATTCGCATCAGGCTGATATCGTCGTCAGGATTGGAAAGCAGGCGCAGATAGGCCAGAAGATCCTTAATCTCTTTACGATCATAGAACTTGATCCCGCCAACGATCTGATACGGTATGTCCGATTTGATCAAAATTTCCTCGACGACCCGAGACTGAGCATTGGTACGATACAAAATGGCATGATGGCTATAGGTTTTACCTGCATTAATATTCTTATTAATTTCAGAGGCAATAAAGTAGCCCTCATCATGCTCCGAATCAGCACGGTAAACCTTAATTTTGGCTCCGCCTTCCTTGTCTGTCCATAGCTTTTTCGGCTTGCGTCCTGTATTTTGCGCAATCACTTCGTTCGCTGCATTCAGTATGTTCGAGGTTGACCGATAGTTCTGTTCCAGCAAAATGGTACGTGCTTCCGGGTAGTCCTCTTCAAAGTTCAAAATGTTGCTGATATCCGCGCCCCGCCATCTGTAGATGGATTGGTCACTGTCACCTACTACGCAAATCCGGTGATGCTTATCGGCCAGCATTTTGCACAGCATGTACTGCGCACGGTTGGTATCCTGATATTCATCGACATGAATGTACTGAAATTTCTTTTGGTAGAAATCCAGCACCTCAGGCACTTCTTTAAAAAGCTGAATCGTCGCCATGATCAAATCATCAAAATCAAGAGAGTTGTTATTTTTGAGCCGTTGTTGGTACTTGGTATATACCTTCGCCACAATTCCCTCAAAATAATCGCCAATCTTGCGCTCATACATTTCAGGAGTGACCAGTTCATTTTTAGCCGTGCTCATCATAGATTGAACCGCTTTGGGTTCAAATTTTTTGGTATCTATATTTAGATCCTTCATGCAGCTCCGAATGACAGACAATTGATCCGTGGAATCCAGAATGCTGAAATTGGAGGTAAATCCGATTCGCTCGATATCCCGACGCAAAATACGTACACACATCGAGTGGAACGTGGATACCCACACATCTCTCCCCTGCGGGCCAATCAGCTTGGATACGCGATCCTGCATCTCACGCGCGGCCTTGTTCGTAAAGGTAATCGCCAAAATACCCCATGGAGCCGTCTTGCGGGTCGCGATGAGGTAGGCTATTCGGTGCGTGAGCACCCGTGTCTTGCCACTGCCTGCGCCAGCCATAATCAGCAGTGGACCATCCACTACCTCTACGGCCTGACGCTGAGGAGGATTGAGGCGGGCTACAGCCTCGTGTATATCTATTGATTGCATGCGTGCATGCTCCTTTCTCCGAGCTTCCATAAAATAAACGTTCTATACTTTCAATTTCACAGCCACCGTCTCCAGCGCTTTCGCCAAGTCGCGGTAAATGATATTTCCTACTACAATGGTGTCACAAACGGCAGCCGCTTGTAACGCGGTAGATTTATCCACGATACCTCCTCCGTATAGGACACGAGAGCGCTCTGTGCTGCGATGTATTTTTTGTACCAGTTCCATATCCCCGAAGGTACCGCTATATTCCACATATACAATCGGCAGATGCATGAGCTTGTCAGCAATCTGCGCATAGGAGGCAGCTGATGAAGCACTCAGCGAAGTCTCCGCCCCGGTAAGCTTAGCGACCGTAGAATCTCCGTTCAAAACAATATATCCCTCTGCCACAAGCAAATCCCAAGGAATCATATAACCAAACTGCTCAATCGCACGCTGGTGCTGCCCTACGATCCAATTACTATTCATGGTATTCAGCACCATGGGAATCATATACAGATCAAACCCCGGCACGACAGCCTCCAGATCAGACACCTCTAGCACACACGGCACCTCATAACGCCGAACCCGCGATAGTAAATCCACCGTATTTTCATAGGTAATGCCTGATGAACCTCCTATCATAATGGCGTCCGTACCAGACATACACACGGCGTCCAGCGCCTCATCGTCCAGTTCCTTGTCAGGATCAAGCTTAAATACATGTTTCCAAGATTGAATTGAATCTGCCAACACACATTCCTCCAGCATCCTATGCTTTTGTCATGATCCGTACAATCCGAATTCGATATCCAAAAGCGTTCTATGCTAAGTCTATGACAGTGCTTAAATGGTGTCAATGTTCGTATTCAATGGGAACACTCAGCTTCCCTGACTGACGCAAGCTTTCCACTAGAGCACCATCCGTCTGCACAGTGGCACAAGCTGTGGCACAATAGGTAACTTTTAATTTCAGCTTATATAGACACAAAAACACCCTCCAGCTGAACCGAAGGGCGACTCTGGGATTAATATGCATTTTTGAAACCGTTGCGAATCGTGCGGAAAATAATTTTAATATCGAATAAGAGCGACCAATTCTCAATATAGAAAATGTCATGCTTAATCCGTTCCTCAATGGACGTATCCCCACGCAATCCGTTGCTCTGTGCCCAGCCTGTAATTCCGGGACGAACATGATGCTTCACCATGTATTTGGGAATTTCCTCACGGAACTGATCCACATAATACGGTCTTTCCGGGCGGGGGCCAACGACACTCATATCTCCCAGCAGCACGTTGAAAAACTGTGGCAACTCATCAAGGCTCGTTTTACGGATAAAGGAACCGAAACGCGTACGCCTTGGATCATTAGCAGTCGTCCATCCTGTATCTTCAGTCCCAGGCGGCAGCACCTTCATGGAGCGAAATTTGTACATTCGGAAGGTACGACGATTCAAGCCTACCCGCTCCTGCTTAAAAATGATGGGACCTCTTGATGTAACCATCACACCAATCGCCACGGCCAGCATGATCGGAGCGGTCAGAATAATCGCGAATAAAGAGAAAAAAATATCGAACAGACGCTTAAATAACCGGTTTCCCGCTATATCCAGCGGAATATCCCGTACATTGATCATCGGCATGCCTGCAAAGTTATCAAAATACGGCCGAGCCGGCAAATAGTCGAAAAAGTCAGGAATAATAAGTGTGCGTACCCCAGCCTTTTCACACATATTGATAATTTTAGGGTACTTATCGTGGGCATCCAGTGGTAGAGCCAAAATGACCTCGTCAATCATCAGGCGAGACAGCGTTGCCTCCAATTGATCTAATCCTCCAAGGATCGGACGGAAACGCGCTTCCTCCTCTTCACTCCATTGGCGGTTATCATCCAGAAATCCCACTACTTCATATCCCAAATCAGGATACTGTCCAAGATTATGATAAAACCGTTGGCCCAGAGAGCCTGCCCCGAGAATGAGCATGAATTGCTTATTGTACCCTTTTTGCCGGAGAGCTTTAAGAATTCGCTTCAAAAAATATCGGTAGAACAAAATCAGCAGCACATTCCCAACCATATAGATCGCTAGGTAGGAACGCGAAATATCGATTTGCTTGACGAAAAACATGACACTCAGTAATACAAACAAGCCAACAATATGGATCTGGGTGACGCGAAATACGTCGTCTGCAAATCGCTTTTTGCGTTTGGGCGAATAAAGCGAGAATAGCATACCTAGCACCACGGCAATTAGACCGTAGATTAAGCTCCAGCCTCCATATACTTGAATAGGAAGCGGCTCTTTATAGGTAATCCATTCACTTTCAAATTTAAAGAACCAAGCGATCAGGAAAGATAACTGAATGACCGCGAAATCCGCCACAATATACAATTGGGTTAAAAATCGTTGATTTCTGCGTATCATGCTTTCACCTCGGTACGAGATTGTTCGCCGCTGTCCGGTTTGACCGGTGCAGACCATTTATTTTTCAAAAAGGCCATTCCAAATTTCACCGTAATCCCCGCGTATACAGCCATGTTGGTGATCCAACTGTACTGCTGTTTGTAATGCTTGCGGTGAAATACCCACATGGCTCTATGAAACTCATAAATTATTTTCAGAGGACGACGACGAGCGCTGCCCCCTTTGATATGAACAATATATGTGCGCGGGTAGTAGTAAATGCCCCATCCTGCTTGTTTAATTCGATAACACCAGTCAATATCCTCACCATACATAAAAAAGGTTTCGTCCAGGCCGCCGACCTGCTCAATTGTCTCCCGACGGACCAGCATAAAAGCTCCAACCAGCACATCCACGGGATACTCATCATCCGGGCTTAGATGTCCAAGCTGATATTGGTTATACTTCGGATTATCGGGGTAACGCTTCGACCAGCCAAAAGCATAGTAAAAGGACGCAGACGGCGTTGGAAATCCACGCTTGCATGCCTTATCCAGCGAACCATCCGGCAAGATGACCTTGCAGCCCGATGCTCCCATTTCGGGATGCGTATCCATAAACTGAATCATTGTATCCAGCGTGTCCGGCTGCACCAGTGTATCGGAATTCAACAGCAATATGTAACGTCCGCTGGCCACTTCCATTCCCTGATTGTTTGCCTTGGCAAAACCTGTATTATCTTCATTCGCTATCAGCCAAATTTCCGGGTATTCAGCACGAATAGCCTCAACAGACCCGTCACTGGAATGATTGTCGATGACAATCACTTCATATCGATATTGCGTCTTGGACGCATACACCGACTGCAAACAATCCAGCGTCAATCGACACGTGTTATAGTTGACGACCAGTATGCTTACATCCATCATTCAAAACGCTCCTGACAAATTCAGTAATCTATTCTACTATCGACTATTATAGCATACCCCACAGACTACGGGGCGCAAAAAAGCACATAACTTGTAACTCACACAGCATGCAGGATTTTGCAAAATTCTTGAGGTCTAAAAATCATCGTGGTAAGATATACATGGAAAAAGGGCCGGTGCCAGCCAGCCCCTGCGCAACCGACGCTCCCAAGAGCGGACGGTTTTGGAACAATCAGGCCGAAAATAGACCCTTCCTTGCGGGGGCGGTCTATTTTCGTTTGTTAAACTCTAACAGTGTGACGATTAACGCCCCGAACGTCAGCATTAAACTGAGCGCCTCAAACACTGTCACAGGCTTCACCCCCCTCCTCGGGAGAGTTAGCCGACCGCCCTTGCCAGCCTATATCGGTTGCACCTCTCAATTATACTATATTTTTCCATAAAGGAACATGCATTCGATGGATTTTTATCTAGTATTCATTTGTACCTTTGATTATTTGACGCTTGTATCTGGAAAAAAGTTTCAATATTTTTTCTTCACACCTCTATAATTTCCCCAACAGGAAAACCAGCTTATAAATCCAGTTGTCTAACCTTGACTGTCTGTAAAAGGGAGACTGCCAAATGTATTTCAGCCGAGGGAATAATCCCTTTTGGTAGCTGTTCAGAAATAGTTCAATATCTTTATGCATCTGAGAAGGCAGGTCTTGTCCATAGAGTTGAATAAATTGCTGCGCTTGTTTGCTTAAAATATAGCGGTTTTTCCCTTTTACAAATCTGTCTAGCCTTTTCCTCCACTTGCTAACCCAGCCGTCCGTAGAGCCTCCCAACACATTGTTTTGATGCTGCCGATACCAAATGGAAGGTATAGGGTCAAATACAACCTCACCAAAAGAGGATGTGCATAAATAAATCCACCAGTCATGCATAATAATGTTTTTCAAAGAAGCTGGCATTCTCTTTTTCACGAGCTGAAGTGTTTCTTTATTGATCACCATGGTACAGCCTACACATACATTTTCAATGAGAGCATTATAAAAGGATAAAGATCGGGCTAGATCTGCTGGCCATACCTTGAGAGGTTCCAAAGTTTGAGAGACCATTTGTGTAGCAGAACAATACATCAGCGGCCGGTTTCCTTCCTTTTTTCTGAGTTGGGCTACAGCTCGAGCAAGCTTGTCTGGCATCCACACATCATCTTGATCGCAAAAGGCGTAAAACTCGAAATTCTCGGAAGATTTTTGTATCAAATCAAAAAAGCTCGCAATAACCCCTACATTCCTCTCGGGGTATAAAATAATCTGTTGAGGATAACGCTGCTTCAGCGCATTCAGCTTGGCAACCGTATCATCTGTTGAGCCATCATCACGAACTAGAATCTGAATATTTACGTCTTTCTGATTGATCAGGCTTTCTACTTGCTCATCTAAATAAGCTGCTCCATTATATGTAGATAACAAAATTTGTACACTGGGCTTTTTCAGAATCACGACCTCCTTATAGCTCCATATATGACGAACTGTCTTATACATTATAATACTCATTGAGCTTGATCGACATATGTCTCTACATAATAAAATCTCCCAATCATTAAAATGATGGGAGATCGCTGCAGATATACACCCTACCTCTACCTACTGGAACTTTCCAGATACTCTTTTAAAAAATCCCGTAATCCTTCACGCCAATTGCGCAAATCATTCAGTCCATTGGTTCGAATCGCAATATGCTCCATAACCGAATTACACGGGCGTTCTGCGGGCCTAGGGAATTGTTCCGTACTACATGGGTCCAGTTTCGCAGTAATCTTAACACCTAATAATTCTGCCGCATCCTGAAAAATAGCTTGCGTAAACTCATACCAGGTGCAAGAACCGCTATTGGATGCATGATATACGCCGTACTTCTCGGTTTGAACCAATTCCGCTAAAAAACGAGCCAAATCCACCGTATAGGTAGGCGAGCCCTTCTGGTCGTTTACGACCTGAAGGTGCGGCTTTTCCTGTCCAAGCTTCAGCATCGTTTTCACAAAATTGTTCCCGTGCAATCCATATACCCAAGAAGTACGAACAATAAAATATTTGGAGGAAAGTGTTTGGGCCAGTATCTCCCCGGCCCGCTTAGACTTTCCGTAAATACTCTGCGGATTTGTATTGTCATACTCATGATAGGGCTGCTCCGCTGTTCCATCGAACACGTAATCCGTACTGATATAAACTAGCTTGGCTCCTACTTTTTCCGCAGCCAACGCCATATTGCGTGTTCCCGACGCATTGACTTGGTAAGCCCCATCAATATCAGACTCGGCTGCATCCACTGCCGTATACGCTGCACAATGGATGACAGCATCAGGTTGATACTGTCCCACAATTTTCACAGCCTGCTGCAAATCCGTGATATCCAATTGTTCCCGATCGTAACCAAGGACATCATGCCCTTGCTCCTGAAAAACCTTTACTACATCTTTGCCAAGTTGACCGGATGCTCCAGTAACCAGTACCTTCATCTTACGCATCCCCCAAGCGGGAACCGTACTGCTTTGCATAGTATTGCTGGTATTCGCCAGATTGAATACGAGTCCACCATTCTTTGTTGTCCAAATACCAGCGGATCGTTTCTTTAATGCCAGTTTCAAAAGAGTGCTTTGGCTTCCAGCCCAGCTCATTCATGGTCTTTGTTGGATCAATGCCATAACGGCGGTCATGACCTGGGCGATCCTGTACATACGAAATCAGAGATTCTGGCTTGCCCAGCTCCTCCAATACCGTTTTGACGATATGCACATTTGTCCGCTCATTATTTCCACCGATATTGTATACCTCACCCAGTTTACCCTGATGAATGACCAGATCAATTGCGCTGCAATGATCCTCTACATACAACCAATCACGGATGTTCAGGCCATCCCCGTATACAGGTAGCTGCTGATCACTTAACGCACGCGAGATCATTAGTGGAATCAGCTTTTCCGGAAACTGGTACGGACCATAGTTATTGGAACAACGCGTGATATTCACAGGTAGACCAAAGGTTTCATGATATGCACGAACCAGCAGATCGCCACCTGCCTTGGAAGCAGAGTAAGGACTATTAGGCTGCAGCGGAGTTTCCTCCGTAAACAAACCTGTTTCACCCAGAGATCCGTACACCTCATCTGTCGATACCTGTACAAACTTGGTCACATTATATTTCTTGGCTGCGTCCAACAGTACCTGTGTACCAAATACGTTTGTTTTCACAAACACTTCCGGCTCCAAAATACTCCGATCCACATGCGACTCTGCCGCAAAATTCACCACCACATCAATTCCCTGCTGCATCAACTGGTCAATCGCTTGCGCATCAGTAATATCTGCTTTCACGAAGGTATGATTGGGATGATTTTCGATGGATTTCAAATTTTCCAGATTACCTGCATACGTAAGCGCATCGATATTCACAATTTCGTAATCTGGATGCTGTTTTAACATATACAATACAAAGTTACTGCCAATAAATCCGGCACCGCCGGTGACAAGAAGTTTCATACAGACCTCCTAAAACTCTCACTAATACATATAGAATATGCCACAAAGCCAACAAAGAACAAAGAAATGCCGCCTATTTTATAAATTGAACCTAGCTTTATTTGTCAGTAATCTATTCAAAATTAATATCTGCATCAGCCAGCGCCGGTTGCTTCTTATCCTTTTCCGAAAGGACTGCATGGGAAGTGGGCCAATCAATCCCCAATGCAGGATCATTCCACAGGATACCACGATCATTTTCAGGTGAATAATACTCATCTACCTTATAAAACACCTGAGTATTAGGCACAAGCGTACAGAATCCGTGAGCAAAACCTTTAGGTACCAGTAGCTGACGTCTATTATGTTCACTTAAGATCACTCCAACCCATTGACCGAATGTTGGAGAACTTTTGCGAATATCCAAAATAACATCGTAGATAGCTCCAGAAAGCACACGAATGAGTTTGGTCTGCGCTTTAGGATTAAGCTGATAATGCAACCCTCGAATCACGCCAGCTTCTGCAGACAAGGATTGATTATCCTGAATAAAAGCATGGTTAATCCCGTTTTGTTTCATGATTTGATCATTGTAGCTTTCCATAAAAAAACCACGGTGATCGCCATGAACTACGGGTTCAATAATTTTTGCACCTTCTAGTTTCAAAGGGATTACCTTCATTCGTCCGTATCCTCCCTTTATTTTAAAGCTTTAGCTTTCCAAATTCTTCACCAAAGACAATATCCTTGGCCAATTCATTAGCTCTTGCAAGAGATGGGTGAGTTCCCGCATCCGTCCACCATCCTTGAAGAATATCATATGTCAATGTTCCATTAGCAATATATGCATTGTTAACGTCAGTTATCTCAAGTTCTCCACGAGCTGAAGGTTCTAGCGTTTTTACAATTTCAAACACACTATGATCAAACATATAAATACCAGTTACAGCGTAATTGCTTTTGGGTTCCTTAGGTTTTTCTTCAATAGACACAATCCGTTCCCCTTGAAGCTCAGCCACTCCAAAACGATGTGGATCTTGTACCTGTTGAAGAAGGATCTTAGCCCCCGTGATTTGATTACGGAAATTATCCACAAAAGGGGCAATGTCGTCTTCAAATACATTATCACCCAAAATAACAACCATTTGATCATCACCTACAAATTGCTCAGCCAAATCAAGAGCTTGTGCGATCCCGCCTGCCTCATCTTGAACTTTATAAGTGAATGTTACGCCCATTTCACGACCACTCCCAAGAAGGTTTACAACATCTCCCATATGTTCTTTGCCTGTTACGATAAGAATATCATGGATGTCAGCTTTCTTGAGCTTGGATACAGAGTGAAAAATCATTGGATACTTACCCACAGGCAGCAGATGTTTATTTGTTACTTTGGTTAAGGGATAGAGGCGAGAGCCTGTACCTCCTGCAAGAATTATACCTTTCATTGCTCCTCCTTACTTACTTTCGGATTATTTTTGAAATCATATTTGCGCAAATATAAGTTTAACAATATTTTCATAAGCAGCATATTCCCTCGCAAAGGGCTAATCTTAGTAGGTACCTTTCCCTTTGGATATGAGCGTTCGACAGGAATCTCCGAAACTTTATAGCCTAATTTGGGCGCTTTAACTGACAAATAGCCCAAAAGCTCGTAAGTCTCAAAAACATCTCTAAAAGGATGCAATTGAGGGTCTTTTAAAAATCGAGCAGAATGGGCCCTAAATCCGTTGGTAGTGTCTGTATAATGATATCCTGCAACTAGTGATATAAACGGTGCATGAATAAGTTTAATAGCAAGTTTTCTCGAGATAGGAGTATTTATTTCCTTACCTCCTGGTACATACCTTGAACCTTGTACAAAATCATAGCCTTCATCAAGTTTCTGAATGAACGCAGGAATTGACTCAACGCTATCTTTATTATTCCCATCTACGGTAATGATCCCCTCATATTGCTCTTGCAATGCGTAAGCGAACCCCATCCGTAGTTGTGCACTTAGCTTACCCTTACCTTTTTTAACTAAAATAGCTCTTACATGATTATCTAAAAGAAATATTTCCTCTAAAGAACCATCGGTGCTCCCACCATCTAAAATAATAATATCAACAGCTTCTGCAAGTGATTTTAACTTGTTGAGTTGTTTTTGAATTTTAATTCCTTCGTTAATAACAGGAATGCACACACAGTATTTACTATTCTTTGACTTGAATTCTTTAAGCTCAAAATTAGGAATTTCCCAATTTTTATTTTTGATAACATTCATTGGCGGGATATTCTCCTTATTAAGCGTAAATTTCTGAAGCGTATATTAGAGCTTGTTCAACATTAGCAACATTCGGATTGTCCCCATTTTTCATTTCAATAGAAACCCAATTTCTGTAGCCTGTTTCTTTAAGCACCTTTGCTATCTCCCTATGCGTTGAAACACTTTCCTTGTTCCCGACCTTATTAAGATAAGGTTCGCTAATATGAAAATGACTTAAACAAGGCATGCTTTTTTCAATAGCTGAAGAAATATTCTCGTTATTTAAGGCAAGGGCACCCGCATCCAGATGCAATTGAAAACCAGGGTGGCTGACTTCCCGAACCAATTGTAAACCTTCTTCACTATTCGTAATGAAATCACATCCATATTGAGAGGGATTGGGCTCTATACACAAGGTTACATTTTCTGTAACAGCAACCTCACCAAGCTCCGCAAAAAATGGAATAGCAATGTTCATTTGCTCATTCTTAGATATTCCATTGGAAAGTCGATTTTTAGGTGATCCAAACACCAGGGCTTTAACTCCTATTTTACCTGCTAAGCCCATAATACCGATTATATAATCTTTTAACTTGTTACGAGATTCAATATCTGAAAACAAGGCCAATCCATGCTGTCCAAATAATAATGATTGCATAGCAATTAAATGAATATTTCTTTGTTCCCAATATTGCTTGAATTGTAGTAGTTCACTAGTTTCGCAATCTAATGGGCGTTCCCAAAATTTAGTAGGGGCAATTTCAAGCCCACGAATGCCAAGTCTATTAAGCAACACAATAATCTCTTCATCCTCATTACTATTCCACGCAATATTGGAAATAGAAAGTTTCATTGAAGCGCCCTCTTTTCTTCCTCAATAAATGCTTTAATCTCCTGTAGAACTTCTTCTTTAGATTTCATATATCCTTTATTGTCACTGCCATTAAAAAGATGTGAGTATAGACTTCTCATATCATATGAGACGGGCTTCTTCCCCGTTTCATTGGAAAAGTTAACATCCAGTCCAGCCTGAGCAATTTCTTTTGCACTTACAGGCTCTGTAGCAAAATTTACTAGACTTAGCGAATTAGCAAGCGCTGTTTGAATATCATCCCACAAATGATTCATATTATAAAATTGAAATTCACTTAGATGATGAGTTAAATGTAAAGCATTATCATGAATTAAATCATAAATAAAATTTTTCTTAAGTCCTTTACCGAATAAGCCAGGGAGACGAATAATCAAATGGTCATGAAAAGTGTTGGTAACGAATTGTTCTAAATAAAAACGATGCTTTCCATAAGGCTCTGTTGTTTCTGTTTGTATATTGGACGACTCATCAACTTTGATAGGAGTACTATATACATCGACTGTAGAAATGAGCACAAACTTTTGAGCCTTGACCTCTTTTAAACAAGAAATCAGTTGATTGATATTAGCAAGATCTTCCTTGGGGGCTTGATTAGCCTTCCATTTGACAGCTGGGGCAGCCGCACATACCACTAAATCATATTCCTTACCTTTAATAGTCTCAATATTGGACGAATTGTACAACTCATCAAATGCTGTCTGTGCAAGTAAAGTGGAGCCTACATACCCGGTAAATCCTACAAGACAATTCTTCTTCACAACGATTTCTCCTTCCTTATTGACCCGAAGCACTCTCTTTTTCTTTAATTAATTCCAGTCTTGGCTTTTTCTCTTTATACATTTCTACAGACTTGGTACTGTAAAAAGGACGATTTTGGATCTCAATTAATATGCGTGAAGTGTACTCTCCAATAATCCCCCCTATAAAAAACAACCCTGCAAAACCAAGAGAGATTAAAATCATAAGTGTAGTCCAACCTTGTACCACTGACTGATTAAAAAAGTAATTATATAAAGCGTACCCCCCCATGAACAAAGAAAACAAGAAAAACACACCCGTAAGAAGATGAGCTGCTCTTAACCCAAAATGGGAAAACGACACCAATGCGTCTACTGCTAACGAAATATTCTCCCTGTTTACTTTCCTACCAGTCAGTCTATTGATAGGCTTATAATTTATCAGGGTTTTAGAATAACCCGTAAGCTCATAAAGTGCTTTTCTATACCTAACTTTTTCCCTAAGATTCAGCATAGCGTTTAAAGCACGGCGTGTCACTAAGCGTACAGTCTCTGTAGAAAGAGATAGATTCAAGTAAGACACCTTATTCAGAATTCTATAAAAGATCCGAGATTTCCAACCAGCTTGCCCGGAAGTAGCAGCAACAATATCAAATCCTTTTCCAGTTGCCGTTTTAAACATGTCATACAGCAAATCTAAATTAAAATCAATAAATAGAGACTCAATTTCAAACACAAAGTCCCCCATAGATTTATTAAGCCCAGCCATCATAGCATGCTCAACACCGTGTTTTCTGGACAGATTAATAATTGTAGTATCCCCGTAAATATTCTCGATTGCACTATGTACGTTCTCCAACGTCTTGTCTTGGCTAAAATCATTAACCAGTATAATCTCATAGTGTTGGAAATATGTCATCATGGTGCGATCTAATTCAGTTAATGCCTGCGCAATTTCTTGTTCATTATTGTGCACATACAGAACAGCAGAAACAAAAACCTGCTCTTTCATAGCACTTCCTCCAAATCATAGATGGTGTTAAACTTCCCAGAAAAAACAGAGACAAATCTCGGGTTTTCTGAAAATTCTTTAATAACGGTAGGTCGAGAATCATCAAGCTCCGAAGCACTAATTAGTGCTTTTACAGCAAATAAAGATTTTTTGTAGGTTATTTGAATTTCAGGATTTAGATACTTTTTAGCCAATTGGTTCATTCTTGTCCAAGCAGTGTAAGGTCTAACCGGACAAGTGTTGCAATTGCTTAATTGCGTTACACTACAAGCATCATTGTATTTTTGACAAGAGAATTCAGGTAAAGCGTTAAAAGACGACTCATGTGGAGTATGTCCAACAGACGTAAGAGAATGATACCCACTTTCTCCAAAAGGCATCAAAGAAAAAAAAGGCCCATCCATTACAGTAATTCCTACGTCTTGAACGTTTTTGGTTACTTCCGTCATAATCACTTCACATATTTCATATTTTGTTGAAAATAACTCATAGTCAAACTTACGTAGAATCTGGTTAATACTCGCATATGTTGCATTAAGTATGTTAGAGGCTGTAAAATTGGATCCATCAGTAAAACGAAGTGCATAGTGCTCTTCTTCAGTGCTAACCTTGTCGATTAGTTTATTGAAAACCAGTGATACATTTTTAAAACCCTGTAACTTCTCCATATACCACTTACGAATTAAATTAGCATCATAGCTATACTCCATCGTTTCAAATGCTGCTTCCACTGTTCCCGGATTGAAATATACTCGGCTATTAACCTCCACGGCGGGTATTTCAACATAATCACAAAAATGCTGAAACTGCTCGGCATTTGTCAAGGAATCATTCGCAGAAATCGCGTATATTTTCTTAAATCTATCGTTGATAGCAAAAGAAAAATCACGGACAAATCGTTCATAATAATGAGCAGATTTGGCAGCGGTAGAAACACTTCTTGGGTAATGATACCCGTTGTGAACTCTGGCCTGGTTAATATAACTTGCACGTTGTAAAGGCTTGTCATCAAATTCAATTACAGCTACATTTAGATCCTTCTTTGCCAATAAGTGAGCAGCATATAGACCGTATATCCCAGCGCCAAAGATAACATAATCGTAATTCAAAAAAGTCATTCCCCTTTTGTTAGTGCCACTTTTTGTATTCTTAGTTAATAAAAAATAATGATAGTACCAATGATCAGCAAGATAATACCGACAAATTTAAAAACAGTTATCGGCTCGTGGAAAATCAAAATAGAGACCGCAACAATACCTAGCGTAGTCAATGCCTGCGACACAGGCGAGATTCTCCCCAATTCACCCCGAGACAAAGCAAAGATATAGAACACAAAGCTAACACCATATAAAATTGCACCAGACCATATATAAGGAGAGGTAGACAACTTTAAAAGTGATTGCAAGCTGATCCCGGTAAAATTCAATATATTGATTCCATGTTTTAAGGTGATTTGAGCGACAATGTTAAAAAGCATTGCTAAAAAGAGCAACAATAATAGCATTATAATCCCCTAACAGTATATTTAATGTTTATTCTATCACTTGTAAAATAATTTTTCATTATGAAGAATTATGTCATACTGATAATTTTCAATTTATCAATATCCAAACAAAAATGAAAAATCTCAATTATTTCGCAGTAAACGAATTTGGAAATTTCAATTTTTGAATATCTTTTTCTTTAAGACTAAGTTGGATCCATGGTCCGTTAACGGAAAAATTCAAAATGTGATACTTATTTCCTTATCTATCAATTAAATTTGTTGGTTTTTTCTCTAATATTTGATTAGTTTCTATATTATTCTCAAGTAAAATTATTGAGTTATGACGATGAAAATTCCTGAATGCCAGCTACTATCTGTTAAGTCTGCTGTCGTAATGTTTAAGTCTTGAAAAGATATGGTTATCTCAAAAATGGAGTTTTCATTTTCTTCGGCTATTTTACTATTTAAATGAATGAATCCTTGAGAAGCTATTTTATAAATCGGTAATAGTTTGTTATTCACTTCCAAGCTAGAAACATTATTGTCTGTCAATAATTTAACAACATTATTATCAATTGGAATCGCACCTTCAATAACATTTTTAGGGATTATTTCTACGATTATAATTTCGCTTTAATTTCGGTCATACATTACAGCATTTTTCCATGTGAACAAACTATTTTTAAGAGATTCACCTAAAAGCCACACAATATTTTTATCTTTAAAGACTTGTACGGCACCATCTGCAAGTTCCTTTCTATCTCGTATTTTTTCATGAATTCCCCTGTGTAGCAGTAAATTTGCGTATCCTCTAACATCTTCATTATTATAAAAAACTGCGTTGTGATACTTATAATTTACATATTCAATTAGTCGGTAGCCTTCAAATAGGTATCTCCAACTAATAGAATTCGTAATGTTGCGTGCAAAAAATCGAGCTTCTAAAGAATTGATCAGTGATTCTGGACCAATAAAGATATTAAAAAAATCAAATTAGACAAATATCCTGTCCATTCTGTAGCCGCTGCACAAAAAGACAAAAAGAAAAACAAAAGATACATGTAGTGTTAAGCCGAATAAACAAAAAAATAGATATGGAATGATAAAACCAAGCTGAGGGAAAGAAGTGTAAAAATAATTTCCTTTTTCGTTAGGAACAGCAGCTCCCCAAGAAATATACTTGTTTCCCACTGACCCCAATGAAACAATAGGCAGAAATAAGTGATCTTTGATTGAATTTTCGTTTAATGCATCTATGGTTAGCAAAACATGATATGAAGCATCAATATTATTTATATTAGAGTCTGGTTTTAGGTTAGAAGTTCTTAATAAACCAGAATTCCTAGATATGTAGCGCATAAGAGCATGAATATATAAAGCATGATTCATGCTCTTATGCGCTTTGAAATCACAACCGATGGATAACCGGTCACCAAAGCTTAACAAGCAACGATAATATTGTGCTTATGCCAGTATAGCTCAACTTCTATCTAGTCATTTTACTAGCCTAACCAATTGAATAGAATTAATTCTAACTTTTACATTAGCCTTATCCCCAATGTCAAATCTTAGCTCATTATGAGTGTTTCTTAGCCAGTCTGGATCTGAACCTAAAGGTATTAATAATTGTCCACCAACCACATTGAATAAGAAAGAATGATCTTCATCATATTTCTCACCTTTTCTGTTACTACTATTCCAAAAAAGTTGGCCTTGGAAAGGCTCCTGCGTTCCTATAATATTAAGATCAATTAATAAAAAGTCAGCATCTTTTCCTTTTACAGTATGATCAAGTTTAAAACTCACATATGGATCATTACCGTTGGTCACTATACTCCCATCCGCTTCTTTGACAATCTCATTAGATCCAGACAATGACATATTGTCCGGTGAAGACTGAAATCGATCCCTCATCTCTTTAAAGTTTCTTCCCCAAGCAACCGGTAACGATTTTAAATCCTTTTGATGAAAAATTGTTCTTAATTCGTTTTCACCAGCATTAGTTGTATCTTCATAAGCTTTAGTTTCCAACATTCTCTGTCTGCTCACCAAAAATTGAAGAGAATTATACTGATAATATACGTAGTCTCTTTCTAAAAACCATTTATATAATCTATAGGCACGTATTGATGCAGGGCCTCCATCATGCCGGATTGCTGGACCAATAAAAACTAATGGCGGTTCTTCTTTATCAAGATTTTTTATCATTTTTTCTTGTATCTCTTCATTGGCAGCAAGATAATCAGCAGAATAAAAAGTAGGAACTCTTTTGTTCGTTATTTCATAAAAAAGTGTTCTATTTGTTAAATCCGCGTAAGTCTCCCCTTCTTTCAACATTTTTGCTAGTACGGATTCAAAATCCAACATTTCTTTCCATCTTTCCTTGGCAATAAACCCCTCGCCAACATCAGGAATCCCCTGCTTTGCACCATTCACAAAAATAGCATTGTCTGGAACAAGCATTGGTTGCATTAGTTTTTCAGTAATTCTAAAAACCTGTTGCTGCCCAAAAGTTGCCACAGAACCTAACAGTACTGCAAATACGATTAAATATATATGATAAGCTACACTGTTAAACTTATTTTTAAGAAAAAAGACGTACAAAGCTGGTATTAAAAAAGCAAAGCATATAAAAGTAATTGATCCAGAACGATGCATCGAACCAGAATCTAAGCGACCTAAGCTATACCCGGTGATTAAAATTAGGAAAACAATCGATATAGTACAATACAATATCATAAGATAAGTTTGCTTTTCTCTATTGAAAGAAATCACTTTTTTCACATTGAAAATCGTTACTCCTACAAAAAGAAGCAGAGTAGATACCCATCCTCCAATTCTAATCGACTCCCAGAGTAATCTATTTAGTTTATCGTAAGGGAATGGCTTAGGAAACCAATCAGGAGAAGCTTGGGCATCGGAAAAAAGACTAATTCCATATGCTAGAGTATTAGCGGAGCCATTATCAAGAATAAATTGAACAGTCCCCCATAATGTTGGGAATAACATTGCTAAAATACAAAGTTGGATCACAACTAAACTACAGAATAATAATCTGTGTTCAAAAAACACTTTACTCCATAACTTAAGCTTTATCGACCTATATAACATGAGACCAAATAGAGGTAAAAAGGCCAATGTTAAAGCCGCACCCATGGACGGGTTATATAAACAATGAATTAAAGACATCCAAAAATAAAAAATGACCCACTTTACAGGATTGGACAGTGTATTTTTGTGAAAAAGAATTAGCACGTAAGGAATTATTAAATAAGTTCTGTTCATGCCGGATTCAAATAATATTGGCAAAGAAAATATAATGAATAAAAAAGCCCATTTAGAACCATATAACTTTTTTATAAGCAGCACTACCATGGTGCCTATAATTATAGGAAATGCAACAAATGTATAGTTGATACTTGATAGATTCCCATTAAAAATATAATCATTAACAAGACTATACATTGGACCCATTATTCCCTGTATTGACATTACATCTACATTAAGCTTCATGCCATAATTCAGCATTTGTTGCAAGGGCATGAAAATTTCCCCTAAATGAAAATCATCTGAAACAAAGCCACCATAAACAGGAGTGGAATACAGCATAATGATCGTCAACGGTATTAATGAAGGCCAGCATATGTAATCCCACACATTACTAACTTCAATTCGTCTATGTTTTAAAATCAATAACAACGTGTAAATAAACAATATAGAAGCTATAGAAGCCATAATAGCTAGTGTATAATTGCTTCTGTGCAATTCAATTTTGCTTCCCGTCTGGTATACACCAAACACTAACACCAGTGTTATAAAAGGTAGTATTAATTGGGAAGAATACATTAAGATCTTTGTCAGACTGCTTAAAAGATGCTCAGCATAAAAATAAATCGCGAGTTGAAGCATCCAAATTAACAGAGTTAGTACTTCAGGTAAAATCTGTGCTAATTTGTAAGAAGGGTTTGGATTGAAAAAACTATAAACGAAATGCAGCGTTATAATTGCGAAATAGGAAAAGGTAAGTGATACAATAAAACTTATAAAAATTTGCTCTTTATACATTGTATCCGTTTTTTTACATACAATAACAAAGTATGTTATAAATAATAATATAGCGACGTAAATAAAAGAGCTATTCCCACTAAAAAAATAAAAACTTACTGCATAGAACAACAAAAAGAAGCAAATTAATGCATTTTTCGATAAGAAAAGACCTGATGGATTCATTGGTATTTTTGCTATGCTTTTTTTATTCACAAAATATATTAAGGGAATTAAGAACAAACAGAAACAGAGAATGAAGCAATAGACTATTGAGTAATCTAAACTCTTGAATTGATCAGACCATACGATATTCCCAGCAATGATGTCATGATAAACTTGTTTGCCGTTAGCATAAATCTTCAAGAAAGCCACGGTTGAAACTAGAGATAAAATTACAGCAAGCACACTTGCTATTAAAAGGTGCATTGAGGATTTAGGAAGAAACGACTTCAAATTGCTCATGCTCAGACTCCCTCTTGTTCTTATAAAGTGATTTTAAACTTAAAAATTTCTTTTCAACTAGATGCCAAGATAAATACGAACAAGCCAAACAAATAATGAAAGAAACAGAAAAGTGAAGAAAGGTATTCATCTTGCCACCACCGAAAATCCAAGTAACAAATTGTTGAACAGGAAACGCATAAATATACATACCGTAAGTAAAATCCCCATACTTATTTATTTTATATATTTTTATTTTCTGAGAGTAAGCAAAACAAATAATAAGATAGCTTCCAAAAATCATAAACGTTTCTTTCAAACCACCAAGTTTAAAACTTATTAGTATAACTATAAATGAGCATAGCATTAGTTTTCTCGAAATAATAATTTTATCTCTATAGCAATACATAATTATACCTGCTAGAAAATAGCCTAAGAGATAGTTGGCACTCCCCATACTTATCCCGTAAAAGTTATAATTATCAAAAATATGAGGTGAGAATATATTCAGATATAAGACCAGTACAAATAAAAGGAACACCGATTCGCGAGCCTTATGACTAAAACAGCCTATAGATCCTATAATCAGAACTAATGCATAAAATAGAACCTCATACGGCAGGGTCCACAATGAGCCATTTACAGAGCCAGGATAAATATTGTCAGTAAAAACACCTGGTAATTCAAAGTAAATAGGAAAAAGAAATGAACTTTTTAAATAAACATACGTCTGAGGATTAGTTAAATACTCCCTTAAAGTATTATTTGTGACAACAGCCCCAATAACGAAGGTTGAAAATAGAACAGCACATATCAAGCCCGGAAAAACTCTTAAAATTCTATTAAAAATAAACCGGAGCTTACTTTTGGTTTTATTCAAACTCATACTTATTAAAAAGCCACTAATAACAAAAAAGACAGCAACAGATAGCCCTCCAAGAGGCCATTGGCCATTAGTGATTTCCCCAAAAAACTCATTTGGATTCCCTGATATTGGATAGGAGTGTGAGAGCAATACCATAACTGCAGCGGCAAGCCTTATAAAATCAAAATTATTCTCTTTTGCAATCATACGTTTTTCGAGTAGTTCTGATTTCTGACTCAAATGATCAACTCTTTCATTGAAATTAATAAATTCACCAAAATAAGTTCTGTAAATAATTTAAAAAAGAAAGAATCCTACGTGGGAAAGCAGGATCCATCTGTCCAATTTACCAATAGAATATATATAAAAATGCTAACCCCGATTGATTCTGCTCATTTATCTTTTTATAGCTTTGAATTTAAGAATAAAATAAATTAGCTTCTTCCCCATTTTCAAAGTACCTTTATTATTGTTTCTAAGTTTAGTCAAAACTTTCCATCCGATTGTATTCCTCATATTCATTAGTTCAGTTTCTAATTGATTAAGCTGGTTCTGGTACTCATGAGAAGTTATATTACTATCGTGAGGAAAGTAATATTTTAAGGACACAAGAAGAGCAGCATTATCAAATACAGTTATTGTTTTGGTCAGTTCTTTGGAGACTTCAAACTTACCGTACAATTCTATATATTGAGCTACCATCTCTAATTTTGTTTTAAACTTATACTCTCTAATATTAATTTTAATTCTAGCCAGTTCTTCTTGGCCATCATCAATAATTTCATCCAGTTTCTTCATAACATCGCTTAGTTCAAGTGATTGGGACACCCAGCCACCGCCGACCTTATTAACTCTTTCTTTAAGGGCTCCCATAGGAGTAACTAGGACAGGTACATCATGCAGCCAAGCTTCAGTTAACGTATAAGAAAATGTCTCAGGCCATGGAGATAACAAACAAACCAAATCCAGATCCAATTGTTTTATAATATGGGTCAGTTCTTCTCTTTTGTACTCTCCATGTTTTTGAAGATTATTTTGATTCAATAAATTTAATTTCTGATCACCTAAACCACCAATTAGATGCCATTTAATATTATTTTTAGGATACTTCGTGATCAATTTATAAATCAGATCACTACCTTTATTAGGTGCAAGTCCTCCTAAAAATCCAATATTCCATTCTTTAATTTCTTTTCCCTCTGATTTCACAGATGAAATTTCAGAGTCTGCTAAATTATTCTCAATAGTAACTCCATGTTCAATAGCAAAAATTCTGCTTTCTAATGAAGGAAAGTACTTTATAAATAAATCTCTTGTAAAATCACAAGGTGTAATAAATTGGTCTACTTTACTAATCATATCTTCAACTTTTTCGCTCCATTTCTTAATAAATGGAGTATGAAATCCATAAGCAGCTCTCAAGGAAGAGTTGAATTTTTCTTCTTCATTTCCACTTTCTAAAATATACTTATTATTCTCATCTAACAAATTCACTTTTGGACTGATTAAATAGTAATCATGCAAAGTAAAAATTACTGGTATATTAAATTTATGAGCAATATGAGGGATATCAAAAGAATGTCTGATCAAATGATGTATATGCACAAGGCTGATCTCAAACGTCCCCAAGATTTTTTCTACAATTTCACTATATTCTTGATGATGAAAATGTTGTATTGAGATAGAATCATGTAAAGGAAAATGATATTTTGCAACAAAATTTCCCTTAAGATACTGTTTTAGCACCAACTCATTTCCATTTGTTACTAATACAAATGCATAATAATCCTCTAACTCCGATACGATATCCTTAACATGATACTCTGTACCACCAATTGGCTGTGTGTAGCTCTCGTCAAAAAAATTATGAAGAACATAAAGTATATTACCGCGAGTTTTGTAGGAGTCAACATAATGTGGTAATCTGATGGTTATATTCTCATGTACACGTTTCAATGGATTCTTAACAATAAAATCATGGACATCTTTCTCGTAATAAGGATATCTGGCATTTAAAGTTTTTAGATTTTTGTTTAATAAAGCTAGTTTCTCACCTTTAAAAGACATAGAGCCTTTATGGTATATAAATGTGTGATCATCAAGTACATTTTTATAGCCATGCTCAATAACTCTGCAACAGAAATCATTTTCTTCCGCGTATCCTTTACCAAATGTCTCCTGATCAAACAATCCAATCTCATCGATAATCTCTCTTTTAATATACATACAGAATCCTACTGCGGTAGGTATTTCAGGATATTCTTTTAAAGAGATATTCTCAATAAAATGTGCGAAGCTTTCTACTGTATAACCCTCGGGAATTGAGTTATCTTCTAAAAATTTTGGCACAGAACAAATACTGCCATTGTTTGTTAGCGGTGTAACTGTTGCAATAGATCTATCTGAATATGCTACTTCTTTTATCTTTTCCAACCATCCAGCAGTAACAACAGTGTCACTATTCAACAGAATCACATCCTCCTGCGAAAAGGACATACCTCTATTTACTGTGCCTACAAAACCTAGATTTTCTTCATTTTGCAGAATAATTAAACCTTCCTGATTATCTAGGGTATCGAGATATTCATTTACCCTAGGATCAGGACTGCAGTCATTAATGATTACTATTCTATTTTCCATTAAATTAGTAAAACGAAATAATGAATTAACACATTCCTCTAATTCTTCTGGTGCATTGTACACGGGAATGATAATATCACAGGATCGCACTTCCATTTTTAATTCTCACCTTTTTCTGAATTCTTGAAAAGCTCTAACAAATGGATTTTGATTTAGTTTTTCTTGCAAACTCGCAATAAGCTGTTCATGCTGCATCAACTGCGCTTTCAAATCTTCAAGTGATTGTTCTTTTTGTAAGATATTCTCTTGTAAAACCGCTAAATGATCATCTTTTTCTTTTATTGAATTATGACACAAAGAAATATATCGATTATTCTCCTCTAATTGCTCATCTTTTTCAGTAATTGTAGCATGGCAATGCTCAATATATTCAGTATTTTTTAATAATTCCTTGTCTTTCTCAGCTACCACCTTATGACAATGTTCTATATATTCGAGGTTTTGTGCCAGTTGTAGATCTTTTTCCTGAATTGTGGCTTCGTAATTTGCAATTACATTTTGGCATTTTCCGTACTCAATTCTAACCTCTTCATCAGTCATTTCAACTACTTTACTCTCATAAACAGCCAAATTAACTTCATTATCCTGGATAACATCCAGCGAGATAGTCAACAGATTAGTGGTTTGCTCAACAAAGTCATCATTAATAAAATCAGTTTCATCTATTTGGAGTTGTAAATTACTCAACAAAAATAAAGACATATAATTAAAAAACGATTCTTGCCTATACCCTTCAATAGTAGCCTTAAAAAACTCATGGACTATACTTTGAGTAATTTCATTTTCCACAAAAAAATGATAAAAGCTCGCCTCACATGAAAGACCACGGAACAAATTTAATTCATAAAGTAAATAAAAATAATAAAAACTAAATCTAAACGGATCTAGAAAATAGCTTTTAGAAGGGGTACTGAATTCAAAATCAATAAGTTTGAATTCCTCTTTATCCACCATTATATTTGATGGAGTTAAATCAAAATGCACCATTTTTGTTGGCTGATTGATTCCCTTATAATCTTCAACTATCCTATTTAATTCTTTGAGATTATTATCGGATAAGCTTAACAGAGAAGTTAAAGCATTATAGTTCTCTAGTGCTCTGTGTGCATAGTTATTGCCCTCATCCATTTCGATAATAGGTATCCCTATACTTCCAAAGCCATTCAATAAGACCCCGGTATTACGAAAATCTGAACGAATCTGATCAATAATATCCTCTAAGTTATTTAAAGAAAGTTTGTTGACTGTCCGTTGCAATCTCGACTTAAGGGAAATGCCTGGCTTAAATTCTTCAAATGAAACATATCGATCGTTTATTTTTAACAAATCAAAAGGTTGAGGAGCCCGACCCCAACCACTAATCTTATCAAGAATTTTATATTCACCAACGATCTTCTCCTGGCGTCCCTTACGATCCCTTAAGAATTTTGCAACTAGGGTAGGATTGGCTTCGCGGTCTTTGAAAATAAGTACTGTGCATTTACCATGCGTAATTTTTTTCCCTTGAGGATTAGATAATAAAAGAAATTGAAAACTCGAAGGTTTAATTTCGAAAAATCGGTTCCAATTTGATTCTATATAATTTTTGATATGAGGTATCATTAGTTCTCCTCCTTACGAGCAAAGATACTATAAGAAGCAGGAAATGGGCTTAACTGTTCATATTCGATTAGAAACCTCTCCAAATCATTTACCCGTTCACTAATTGAAGAACTGGATTTTGTGTAACGTAAAAATTCAACTAAATAGCTTGATACATTATTTTCAGACAGGTTGTATAGAAATTCAATTCGTTTGTAATCAGGATGCGGATAGAAAAAATCAACATTTCTGAATCCAGAGAGCTCCAACAATTGCTGATAACCCTGCTTTGTGTACGTATAGGTACTATATTCATTTTTATTCCACTTTAAATTCATTTCGTTGGCTTCTTCTCTGCTCAAATAACTAATGTATTTAATGCCTGTGTGATCGTCAGGTTCTCCAAGCAAATATTTTAGCCCCAGTGCGTTTTCAATCCCAATGTATAGATAGCCTCCAGGTTTGAGTAAACTGTAGGCTATTCTTAAAGCCTCCTTCTGTCTTTCTTGTGGATTCTGTCCCAGATCATTAAGTCCCACCCACTCTAAAACTCCATTAAAGGAAACTAAGTCGAAACTCTCCTCTTTAAAAGGATGTTTAAATATGTCCGCATGAATAACCGTAATATTTTCTATATTCTCTTGCTTTGCTCTGGTAGATAGAAATTGAAGACGGTCTAAGGTCCCATCCAATGCAACAACATGTTTAATATTACGCGCAAGCGGGATGGAAATAGTCCCCCATCCCGCGCCAATATCCAACGCAACTGAATCTTCTGTCAATGGCAATAGATACTGCCAGTCTGCTCTGGATTCATCCGTAATGATGTTAAATAGAAATGGATTATCATAAAAATTCTCTTTAACAGTCTTTCTCCATCCTTTAGAGACACATTCAGCAACTAGTTTACTCATCCTCTTATTATCCAAATCAGAATAATAGTGGCCGCTTTCAGAACATAAGTAAATACCATCATGTACAGGATATATTTGTTTGAACAAATTCTTCATAAGATCACTCCGAGTTCTCTAAAGTTAAGTTATCCATTACTTTACTAATACTTATTTCAACTTTAGGATCTACAAGACCAGCTGCTTTTTTTGTTTCTGCCACTTTAAAAGTTAAAACATCGTATCTTCTGTCCATGACTACGATGTTATCATCAACTAATTCAATAAAGCCCAATGAAACCACATAATCGCCTGCATTTAATATTGTGTTTTGTGTAAAGACGATATTTAAAATATCATTTTTCTTATAATTTGTTAAATCTAGACCCTCAAAACTAGTATTCGTCCCAGTTATTTCAACCCCCGAAACAGTTTTAATTGTGTATGCAGCAAGTGAAGAATAAGTATCCTTATAATACTGTAGCTTAAGAGAGATTGTTATTTTTTCCCCGTGTCTGTATATTCTCGATTTATTCCCATCTTCGCCGTCTAACCTAAAAGATATGATCTTCCCTTGCCCATTACCATATCTATACTCAGAAGGAGCTTGCTCACTATCTAACAATTTTGAATCACCCAAAATCGGGATATCCTTATTTTTTTCTGTTGGCTTAGCGGCTCTAACTCCATTTTCCATCTCAGCAATCAGTTTAGTGTACACATTTATGACATGATTCGGGTGTCCTTGCTCAATAAGCTCTCCTTTATAAATTAGAACAGCTTCATCACAAAATTGTTTAACTAGCCCCAAACTGTGAGTTACGAACAATATAGTGACGCCCTTTTCTTTTAATTCCTCGAACTTCCTAAAACATTTCCTTTGAAAACTCTCATCTCCTACTGCGAGCGCCTCATCAACAATTAAAATATCAGGATCCACATTGATGGCAACCGCAAATGCCAATCTCACATACATCCCACTACTGTATGTTTTAACAGATCTATCAATAAAGTCACCAATTTGAGCAAATTCAATAATTTCATCTATCTTCGTTTCAATTTCTTTCTTCTCTACTCCTAGTATGGAAGCATATAAAAATATATTTTCCCTCCCAGTATAATCCGGATTAAAACCCGCACCAAGTTCTAGCAGTGCAGATATCCTGCCTTTTACGTTAAAAAATCCAGATGAAGGTTGCAGAATTCCTGTGAGGATCTGGAGAAGTGTACTTTTCCCAGAACCATTAGGACCAACTATACCGCATGTCTTTCCTTTTTCCACTTTAAAAGAGATTCCTTTCAAAGCGTTTATTTCAGTATTTCTTTTCCCTAAATTGAAGATCTCCAGTAATCTATGATAAGGCTTATTGTATACTTTATAGGTCTTCGTTATATTTCCAATTTCAATTGCCAAGTCATTTTTCATCATAGTACATCAACAAATCCTTTTTTCGATTTTTGAAATATATATTGCCCCAAACAAAACACTATAATTGAAAATGTATAAAGATAAATAAGTTCCCCGTCCTTAATGAACTGTAATTTAAACAAAGCATCCCTTATTCCTTGTACCACATGTATTAACGGATTCCAGAAAAACCAACCCTGAAATTTTTGTGGTACAACATGTATAGGGTATATAATTGCGCTGGCATAAAAAACGATATTCAAAACTACACTTACAATCTGTCCCAAATCTCTAAAGAAAACATTTAGACTGGCACATAACCAGCAAAATCCTAGAGTGAACAAAACTAAAGGGAATATATATACCAATACATAAAGAAACGAGAGGGCTGAAACAGGTTGCCCTAATAAAAACATTCCGCCAATTAATATTAGAAAACCTATTAGAAAATTTACCGCGTTAGAAAGCAACAGAGAGATCGGCAAAATTTCAGAAGGAAAAACTGTTTTTTTAATTAAGTTACTATTATCAAGCACAACTGAAGTGGCACGGCTAAGGGTTTCTGAAAAGAAAATCCATGGGAGCAAGCCTGCAAACATCCACAGTGTAAAATTATTGGTTCCCAGTTCCATACCTACTCTCATTTTTAGCATCCAGGAGAAAACAAGTGAATAGACTGCAAGAGTTGTCAACGGATGAATAATTGACCATAAGAAACCCATCATGGAGCCTTGATAGCGATTTTTTAGATCCTTGACCATAAAATTTTTAATAAGATATTTATGGTTGAAAATACTTTTTAATGTTGTTCTTAAATACATCCTCAATATCTCTTCTTCCTATAATTAAGTTTTTAATTTAAACGAGTTGGCATCTACTAAACAATTAAATATCTCTCCTTGATATACTACTAGTTGGTTCCACAGCATCATTATGCTAAAATATTGACGTATCTACAAGAAAAGGAGATTGTAAACCTTGTCGAATCCAGTATACGGGAAACAAGCCCAAACGTCGACCCGTGACGATAAAAGGCCGGCTATATTTTGGGTGTTAATTGTTGGCATGATTTTGTTTTTAGCTTGGGCTCCCTTCCAGGCTGCACTTTTTAATGGGCAAATGCTCGACTTTGAAAAGCCTCTGTATTGGGCTTTAATCATCAGCACGATTCTATTGATCCTGGGAATCGTAACTTATTATAAGAAATTCAAGCTGGAAGAGCAAAGGGATTGGCTGGCTGTATTGGTGCTCCTGCTTCCCCTGACTTATGTACTTTCACTGATTTCAGCAGCTTCTCATTATCTGGCTATGAACATGGTAGTAGTGCAGTGCATATATGCCGCCCTGTTTATCATCTCAATCTATCTACTCCAGGATCGCTTAGGCAATAAGATTATTCACAATCTGATTATGACTGTTGCTTATGTCATTGTAGGCTTCGGCTTTATTAACTGGTTTGGACAGTGGGTGCTTGCCGGCAAGCTGGTAGGCTGGCTTAGCCAATATGTGTATCAAGACCGTTATACCAATGCAACCATGACAGATACAAATGGACTCCGACTAACATCGGTGTTTCAATACGCGAATACATATGCCGCTTTTCTAATGGCTTTCCTATTCGCTGCCGTTTTTTGTCTGATGAAGTCAAAATCATGGTATGGTAAGGCTACTCATGGATTCATGTTGGTACCCATTCTGGTCTCGCTGTTCCTGACCTTGTCACGGGGCGGTCTGGTTATGCTACCAGTCGTTTTCGTACTGCTCTTGCTCTTCTTTAAACCAGCACGCCAGATTATATGGATTTTGCATTGTGCCATTGCGGGTCTAGCGTCAATATCTATCCTGGCACCGATTACGAATATGGGATTACAACTCGATAAGGCCTATAACGGCGGTGAGGCTGCAAAGGCTTGGGGATTGCTTATTGGTGTCTCCCTTGCTGTAGCTGTTGTACTGTGGCTTGTTGAACGTTATCTGGCGCCGAAGTTAGAAAGTGCCCTCACAGGTTGGACTTCCCGTAAGTTATCCAATCTGTGGCTGCCTGTCGGATCGGTTGTGGTGATTGGCTTGCTGGCTTTTCTGTTTATTGGAACCGGCCTGCGCAGCGTACTGCCGGAAAACGTCCAGGTCCGGTTAGAAAATATCAATTTCCGGCAGCATAGTGTACTGGAACGACTTGTATTCTATCAGGATGCTGCCAAATTGATTAAAGATCATCCTGTTATTGGCACCGGCGGCGGCGGTTGGGCTACTTTGTACGAAAAGTACCAAGATTATCCTTATACAAGCCGTCAGGCACATAACTTTTTCATGCAGTACCTGGTTGAAGTTGGCATTCTCGGTTTTGTAATTTTCATGTCATTCATCTTATATATTTTCTACAAATATATTCGTAACTATATTAGACAAAATGATGAAGAGCGGGATTCTCACTTTCTGTATCTCATTTTGGCGCTCTCAATCTTGCTTCATAGTTTGCTGGACTTTAATCTGAGTTACGTGTTCATGGGCATACTGGTATTTATGAGTCTCGGTGGTATGGCTGCTGCTATGGACAGCAAACCTCTTAAACGCTTGTCCATGAGTACTTCCGGTTTTCGGATCATGTACAGTGCAGTCATTGGTATCCTGAGCATTGTCGCTCTGTTTGCAGGTCTTCGCTTCGTGCAATCAGCGAATGCTGCCACATATGCCAAGCAGATCATGGCGGTGAGTAAATCATTTGAGGAAATCCAAAGTGCCATAAATAAGGATCTTGAACTTCGTCCTACGCACCCGGATTCGGTTATAAGATTGGCTGCATTGTACAAGAATGTGTATGATCAAACGAAAAAAGAGGAATTTTATAATGCTGCAATAGAGGTACTTAATACGGGCCTGAAGGCAGAACCATATAATAAAACCATGTATAACTCCAAAGTTAACCTTTTACAAGCAAAAGGTGAGAATGAGCAAGCCTTCAGTATTTTGGAAAATAACATTTCCAACTTTAACTGGGACAATGACTGGTACAATATGTTGATTACCCAAGCCTACACTATTGGTAATAACGCACGTGAGCAGAAGGACACAGCCAAGGAACAGAAGTATTTCCAAGCAGGTCTTGCTGCTTATCAGAAGGTTCTGGATGGGGTAGCTCATATTAAGACGGTTCCACCTGAAATTCAATTGACACGTACTTTTGAAGTAACCCCAAGTATTGCCCTCAGTGCTGGCAAAATTGAGTTCATGTCAGGTAAGCCTGCAGAGGCTGCCAACATTTTGAAAAACGGCTTGAAGGACGACCTGAGTGATGCTACGAATCGTGAGGTAGCTCGTTATTATATCGTCGCTCTGCAAAAGCAGGGACAGGATGACAAAGCATTGTACGATAAGCTGATTAAAGCCGATCCGAAGGAGAAGGAGCAAATTGCTCAGTTGAAATCGGAGAAATAACTATACAAAAATAGACTGCCATGATATCACATCATCTGGCAGTCTATTTTTATACTGAGCATGATAGGCTTTACGACTTCACCTGTTTTTGTTGATCGATCTCTTCTATGACCTGTCTCATATAAGCCAGTACTTCATCTTTAATCTCGTTATGCTGCAGGGCATAATGGATGGTTGTTTCAATGAACCCCAATTTCTCGCCAACGTCATGGCGATTGCCATCAAATTCGTAGGCCAGAATCGGATTCTTTTCTCCCAGTTTGGACAATGCGTCTGTCAGTTGAATCTCCCCGCCTACCCCAGCGGATTGCTGACCCAGGATATCAAAAATATCAGGCGTCAGGATATAGCGTCCCATAATCGCCAAGTTGGAGGTAGTTTCTTCCTTCTTCGGTTTTTCTACCAGACGCTCTGCTTCCGAGATTTTGGTGGTAAGTGCATGACCTTCAACAATCCCGTACCGATGAACCTCGTTCCAATCTACTTGCTTTACACCTACAACAGAACGCTGATACTCATCAAAAACATCAATCATCTGTTTGAGACATGGATTCTCGGATTCAACGATATCATCACCCAAAAGAACGGCAAAAGGCTCATCCCCAATAAATTTACGCGCACACCAGATCGCATGCCCCAAACCTTTAGGTTCCTTTTGACGAATATAGTGGATATCTGCCATTTCTGATGGTTTGCGTACTTCATTCAGCAGGTTCCATTTTTCCTTTGAGGTCAGATTATGTTCCAGCTCAAAGGAATAGTCAAAATGATCCTCAATCGCTCTTTTCCCTTTACCAGTAACGATAATAATATCCTCAATACCAGATGCCACAGCCTCTTCAATAATATATTGAATCGTTGGTTTGTCTACGATTGGAAGCATCTCTTTAGGCATTGCTTTCGTAGCAGGCAAGAATCGGGTTCCTAGTCCCGCAGCTGGAATAATTGCTTTACGGATTTTCATAGGTTAAACTCCTTTTTCTTCAATGTAACGGATAGGAATACTGTCTATGATTATAACAGGAAGATAGATGAATTAGATAGGTTAAAGAAGAAGACATCTTCCCTCAAGGAGAACATGTCTTCCAATCTCTAGCTTGTATATGATTATATTATGCTTCTGAGAGCTTTCTTGCTCCAGCACAGATATACAGTTATCTATTTCACCAGCTGCCCACGTGTAACGCCCAATTGGTTCGTCGCTTTGAGCGTCTTCCAAACCTGCGTACCGCTGATTTCTCCGCGCAGGGCACGATTGTAGAGATCGATAACCTCATGCACTTGCTCTGGTGTTTCCTCCAAAAACTCTACGCGATAGCGAGACACACCCAGCTCCATAAAGTTGGACAGGTACTCGGCACCGGATTGCTCGATAGCATTGTATACCGTATTGCGGCAGCCTTCGTCCACGCGGACCGGATGAGACATGCCAATCCGATCACGCAGGGAGGCGCGATGATCCTCACAAGGGCGACCACAGTTGGTGTAGTCTGTGCCTTCACTCATGAAGGTACAGTAGACGCAGTGTTCGGTATGGAACATCGGCATATGCTGCTGGATGACGATCTCCAGCTTGTCTGTGCGTGTGCGTCTCAGCATATCGACCATCTGTTGGATGTTCAGATCATACGACGGCGTAACAAGATCACAGCCGGAATCCAGGAACAGGTCAGCCGCTTTATGGTTGGCGATATTCAGTGAAAAGTCACCAATCAGCTGCGGGTGATGTGCGTCCGGGTTCTCCAGGCGATGACGCATGTAGAAATACAGCGCACCCGGATTGCGCACCAGCACAGCATCCGGCTTCAGGCGCAGGATGTTGTTGTGATAGCCGTTCTCACCCGGCATGTGAATACGCGGGGTCACCAGCGCAATTCGGCGTCCTGCGCCGTGTACAGCCTCTACGGCTGCCGGGAATTGCTTGATGAACTCGAAGTCGGCGTAGATGAACTCCACGCCGGCCTCCAGCGCAGCCTCAACCTGCGGGAGGCTGCGGCACAGCGCGGTCAGCTCCGCCTGACCGCGTACCACAGGCGATGCCGGAACGGATGCATCGCCATACACCTCTACCGCCCGCTTCGTGTACACGGGCGGTTTGGGGCGCTCGCCCGCGAGCAATTCCACCGCCTGACGGCGGATGCTGTTCAGCTCGCGCATCGGCACGATGACGTCCCCATGCAGATGGACGTCCAGTTCTTCCAGCTGGAACACCGTTCCGCCCAGTCGGCCGAACTGCTCTTCGAGCAGTTCGTGCGTCATCGGACGCTTCTGGGCGATTTCAAGTTCCAGCTCGGAATCCACGCGGACCGTTGTGCCCTTCTGCACGTCGGTCCACCAGGTCGACAGCGGCTGCCCTGGGGAGCCGCTGACACGCACATGTACCGGGAAGACGCGGTACGGCTTGTCCGTTTCGTACGACTGGCGCAGACGCTTGTCCAGCGCCGGGTCGTTGGTCTTCCAAATGCGGTCGCCCACGTGTACACGGCGCAGATCGACATCATTGCGTCCCGCTACGATGTCGATGATCCAGCCTTCTCCGGCCTCGCCTTCAATTTTCACGCCCTTGCGGCGGATATCGTATACGCGTCCGCCCTCTTCTTTTTGTGTAGGATCGCCCGCATCAAATACAATACCGTCGCCGCGCTTCAGCGGCGCATCAATACGACAGACTACACCATCACGAAGAATTTGTTCCACCCGGCCGAGATACACCCCCCGGCTTTTCGGGAACGTACCGTCAACCAGCTTTTTGTTATTCGTTCCTTCCAGAAAGCCGTGCGTAAAGCCGCGTGAAAAGCTCTGCTGCAGCTCACGGATATCCTCTTTGCTCGTCTTGGACGTATCGCCATCAAAATACTTATCAATGGCCTTGCGATATTTGCTGACCACATTTGCCACATATTCAGGCGTTTTCAGTCGCCCTTCGATTTTAAAGGAAACCACACCTGCGTCGATCAACTCAGGCATCAAATCAATGGCTGCCAGATCCTTGGGGGATAGCAGGTATGTCACATCGGCCATTGGCTTTTGCTCTCCATCCACCATCAGATCGTAAGGCAAACGACATGCCTGTGCACACTCACCACGGTTAGCAGAGCGTCCGCCCCACATTTCCGAAGTCAGACATTGGCCTGAATAGGAAACGCATAACGCGCCATGTACAAACACTTCCATTGGAAGTCTCGCCTGATCGCCAATTTTTTGAATCTGTTTCAGATTATTTTCGCGACCAAGCACGACCCGCTCCATGTTGTACGGCTTCGTGAACTCTACGGCCTCCGGCGAGGTAATCGTCATTTGGGTAGAACCGTGGATCGGAAAATCCGGTGATATATCACGGATCATTTTCACCAAGCCCATATCCTGAACAATTAAGGCATCGACTCCGGCATCAATGCAGGCATCCACCAGTTCCTTAGCGTCCTCCAGCTCATTCTCAAATACCAATATATTGAATGTCAAAAAGCCCTTGACCCCGTAGCTATGCAAAAACGCCATAATTTCAGGCAGTTCCTCCATGCGGAAATTGTTCGCCCGCGCCCGTGCATTGAACTTTTCAACTCCGAAAAAGATTGCATCAGCTCCATTCGCTACCGCCGCACGCATACAATCCCAGTCACCTGCTGGTGCCAGAAGCTCGACATCTTCTCTTCGCACTGCTGATTTCATTATTGTCCTCCCTATATGCTGAAAACGAATGATCCCCCATTGGATAATCGTTGTTTTCAGGGCAGCTATGCTGCTTGTTTGAATCCTATCTGTTTCTATCATCCTGTCCGATCATCCGCACTCTGAACCATCGGTTCCTCGCATGAATTACATCCAACTCAAAAAATCCGCATCACAAACATCTGCGGCATAATCATTCTTATCTTGTAACTAATCTAGTGTACCAGACTGCGCCCCAAGCTTCTACACTTTCCAAGCGATTCCTTCAAAAATATCATACTAAAAACAAAAAAACACCTCCATATCCGTCGAGCGGTGCTTTGGAGGTGTTAACTATACAAATTTAGAGGTACAAAGCAAACCATACTACTTAACTTGAGAGCAGACAGGCAGGGAATAAAGCACAATTCATAAGGTATAAGCTCGGAAGATTTTCATTTAATTGCTTACATCATTAAAAGCCACCGAATTAGCATCAACCACAGAAGCTATTATCACAAGCAGAAGCCTTTGATCTTCCCTGCTCACCTCACTCTTTAAAAAGATTGGCGATCTTTTGGCGGGTACCAGCGAAGCGGGCCATTTGAATCCGAAGAAGCGTTAGCGTTCGCCTGAAAGCTTTCCGTAGGAAAGCTACTTCGGAAGCATATGCTTATGGGATTCTTACATATAAATCACTTATACAATCCAAGAATCCCGGGTCAACAGCGATCGCAGGATCAAATGGCACGCGCAGCGCTCCCCCACAAACTGCCTAATCTTTTCTCTACTTCACAAACATAAATGAATTGAGCGTCGAATCCAGTGCATTCGACTGCACAGCCGTGTTGTTCGCATCATTTAACGTTGTTGTCACGGTAAATGTTTTCCCATTATGCTCCAGAACGATTTGGTGGCCTGTATAGCCAATGCCTTCCTCCACACGGTGGAATGTAAAGGACACGGCTGGAACACCAGCAAATGTCACGTCCTTAACTTCTTCAACCTTGAGGTTTTTATAGTTTTTACCTTGTTTATCATAGAAGTCCTTGAGCTGGGACACGGTTAACTCAAATGATTGATCATTGTCAATTTTGATGGAAAAACGACCGCCAGTAAACTTGTATTCTACATCGCCTAATTCAAATTGGTCGCTGACCGCTGTCCAAAACCGCGGAATATTGACCGAATATTCATAGGCCTTGGATGTCTTTTTGACCGTTTTCGTTTTGTCTGTCAGATAGTCGTCTTCTTCCAGCTGCCCAAAGTTGCTCGCTACGGTCTGAAAATCAATTTGAAGCGAGGAAATGAGTGCGTTGAACTGGTCATTCCCTTTGCTTACTTTTTCCGGCACCGCGTATTCCGCCAAGTAACGGTATCCATTTTGCTGAATCAGCACGTTGTACTGCTTGACCCATCCATCACCAAAATTATATCGGTACTCCTGGACCAACCCTTCAACACCTGCAACCTTCATTGGATATGTCTTCTGTGCCTCATAAGCTGTGGACACAAATGAATCACTCAGCCATTTTTGCAGCTGCTGACTCCAGCTCTCCAATTTCCCATCCGCAGGAGCTGAGGTTACTTTCATATGGAAGCTTGATCCATCATTGCTCTCATACTGCATCCGCTGATCATCCATTTTCCAGCCTGCGGGGATGCTCAGTGACACACCATAATCCGAATTCCCGGCCTCGCGTGTGCCTCCTACGACGGTGGACAGGTCTTTGATGCTCTTATCCTGCGTATTAAAGGAGGTTTTGAAAGAATTTAATAGTACCGCATATTGGGCCAGATCTTTATAGTTCGTTGCTTTGGCATCGGAAAAATAAATCACATATAATCGTCCGTTATCATAATATTGACGATTTTCCCACAATACGCCGTCCGCATCCTTCGTAATAACACGAGCATAAGGCACCTTTGCTTTCGGGAAGGATTTTCGATCTACGACCGTTTCTCCCGTTTCTTTGGCACTCTGTACCAATTGTTGCAACAGATCATCTGCATTCAGTGGAACTGGCTGTGACGCTGCATGGACTTCCATATAATACGCGCTATTTTCGTCCATAAACGTGGAAATACTCTCATCTCCACCTCCCTGACCAATGACGAGTCCTGTAGGATAGTTCATGGACCATTCGTAGTAACTGTTCCCGATCTGCGTCTTGCCCTCGTCATTATCAATGTTCGGCGTCTCTTCAGCTACCGTACCCGCCTCTTCTTGCGCTTCCATCCGAATGATGATACCTGCACCATTCTTCTCCAGCTTGCCGCCAAGCCCTTCTGCTACTTGACGCAAGGGCACCATAAGGATACCTGAAGACATTTCCGGCGGAGCGGGAAGGGTCACCTTGTGGCCTCTCACCCAGGCTGTACGGCTGCCAATAGTCAGCGATACGATACGAGATCCGCTGCTGATTTTAACTACATTATCCTCAGCCAGCCGAATTTTGCTGTTAAATGCCTTTTTAAACACACCTGCCGGAACCATAAGTCCGCCACTCTTCGAGTACGGCTTCGTAATATTCGCCTTCTGACCGTTCACGATGGCTGTATTGCTGCCGCTTTGCAGACGCAACTCCAATATGGTTTTATCACTACTATCTGCTGCGACTGCAGGCAAAGTGGACAGCAGAAGGGACAATGCGACTGCGCCGACCCCCAGCTTACGCATCATTTTTCTTTGAATATGCTTCACAGTAATCTCCCTTTAGCTATATTTGATGGATTCAAGATCCGTTTTCGTTCACTTTCCAGTAACAGCGGTCTCTTGAACTGACTCTGATGCTTCCTTGGAAGGCGCTTTGCCGCCATCTTCGACAGAATCCGATTCATTCGAATCCTCAAGATCTTCCCCTGACTGAATGGAATCATAGATTTCACCATTATCCTGTGTCAATACCAGCTTTCGCTTCACAATATCACCATCCGACTGCATAAGTACACTCACCGTTTGACCCGGCTGATAGCTTTTAAGCAACTCATTGACGTCGATTGCGGAAGCTACACGCTTTCCGTTAATGCTGTACAGCTCATCGCCTTCCTTGATTTTGGCCTGAACAGCGTTCGCCGAAGTAATTTTCGTAACTTTCAAAGGGTCCTCGGTAGGCAAGCCGACGATAGCTGACCAGCTCTCTTCCAGCCCCAAGCCAAGACTGGCACGCCGAACCTCGCCGTATTTGAAAAATTGGCTGATGACGTATTTTACCGTATCCGCTGGAATCGAAAAGCCCATATTTTCAATACCGACCGCCGAAAATTTCATCGTATTGATCCCGATAACCTCGCCTTTGAGATTGACTAGCGGACCGCCGCTGTTGCCGGGATTGATCGCTGTATCACTTTGGATCAGACGATAAGCAGCGTTGACACCACGGTTCAGTCCGCTAACGACACCCGAGGTTGCTGAATTGCGGAGTGAAAACGAGATCGGTGTACCGATAGCCACTACCTGCTCACCCACCTGCAGACTGTTCGTGGAGGCTGCCAAGGTTGCGGGCTTGAGGCCGCTTGCCTTGATTTTAACTAATGCCAAATCACTGACCGGATCACTGTAGCTGTCGGTGATTCCATAGGATTTTCCGTCCGAGGTTACGACCACGGCATCACCTAATCCTTCGATAACATGCGCATTCGTGACAATCCATCCATCTGTCCGAATGATGACACCCGTGCCGTGAGCCAGATTGTACCGATCTCCTCCCGCTACTGTTTCTCCTGTGGCTGAACGGCCGATGATACCAACCACAGAAGGAGACACATTTTTAATGACCTGCGGCACACGATCGGCCGATAATGTATATGTACCATTCGCACTGTTATATGCGCCGCTAGTTCCCAATGCTTTATTCATATCGCTTACGTTGACATAGACCCCGCCATTAATGACTTTGGCCTTCAGAGCAGCTCCACTGCTGGCTGCACCTGCCGTTCCAGAAATACACAAAGCGCTGCCTAAAGCCAGAACAATCGCTCTTTTCCCCATTTTACGCATACACTCACCATTTCCTCTCTAACATAACCCTGTTCTATCAGTTAGTCCAAATCTACCATAGAGGGGATATGCATACAAACGCTTTAAGCCCTATCTTTTTCTTAAAAGGCGCCGTTTGCCCTCATTTACTATTTATATTATGAAATTACCAAATCCTTATATCAAAAAAATAAGCAAAAACGATAAATAATCGTTATACCGTTTGGGCCATTCCTTCGTTTACGGGCACAACCAATTGTGATACCATCACATTATATCTTAGTTATATTGTCGGAAATAAAATGAAGGAGGTTAACAGGATGGCCTATGAACCAATCTGGACTGCTCATCCAGATAAGCTAAACAAATTTGAGCTGGTCAAGCTGGAAAAAGACGGGCTCGACGTTATACGCACCATTATTGAAAACTATGCAAACGAAGGCTATGACTCGATCTCTGCGGACGATATGGACCGTTTCAAATGGGCTGGTGTCTATCAGCAAAAGCCCAAGGATGGTCATTTTATGATGCGTGTCCGCATCAACACAGGTATTATGACTTCAGCACAGGCACATGCGCTGGCCGACATATCCACGCTATATGGACGCGGTCTTGTGGATGTCACCACTCGTCAGGCCATTCAATTTCACTGGTTGACGGTTGAAAGCTTGCCCGATATTTTCGAGCGACTGGAAAAAGTCGATTTGTATTCCTTTGAAGCCTGTGGAGATTGCCCGCGTACCATTGTCGGCAACCCGCTGGCTGGCATTGATCCCAATGAATTGGTCGATACCAGAGAGATTGTCGATGAGGTGAACCGTTTTTTCTTATTAAATCGGGACTTCTCCAATCTGCCGCGCAAGTACAAGATGTCGATCTCCGGCAATACGTACAACAACGCACAGGCTGAAATTAACGATTTGTCCTTCACGCCAGCCACCAAAATCATCGACGGGAAAGAAGTAGTCGGCTTCCATGCGATGGTTGGGGGAGGTTTATCCGCCAAGCCACACTTGGCGCAGTCACTGGATCTGTTTGTTCGCCCTGAGGAGGTACTAAAGGTTGCTATTGCCGTCACAACCATTTTCCGTGACTACGGCTATCGTGAAAAACGGCATCATGCCCGTCTGAAATTCCTCGTCGCCGATTGGGGCCCGGAAAAGTTCCTGACTAAGCTCACTGAGTATATCGGCGAAATGCCGGGACGAGGTGAGGACAAAACGATCGGCTGGCAAGCCGCCTATTTTGACGGTGTACATCCTCAAGCCCAGAAGGGCCTGAATTATGTCGGTCTGAACGTGCCTGTCGGCCGTCTGAGCGCTGACGAGCTGCATGAACTGGCTGATCTCGCTGATCGCTATGGTGATGGACAGATTCGTACCACCATGTCCCAAAATATACTGCTGAGTGGCGTACCGGACGACCAAGTGGATGAGTTGCTGAAAGCTCCTGTATTGCAGCGCCTGACACCACAGCCCAAGCATTTTATGAGCCGCACGGTATCGTGCACAGGGAATGAATTCTGCAATCTGGCAATTGTGGAGACCAAAAAACGGGCGGTTGACGTGGCCGAGTATTTGGATCAGCATGTCGATTTGGATGAAAAAGTGCGTATTCATTTTATTGGCTGCCCAAATTCCTGTGGTCAAAAGCATATTGCGGACATCGGCTTGCAGGGCTCGCTTCTTAAAACCCCCGAAGGCTTGGTCGATGCGTTCGACATCGCGGTCGGCGGAGCACTCGGATCAGGTGCCCAACTCAACAAGGCACTCAAGGGCCGCGTGCGCGGGGACCAGGTTGGACCTGTCCTGGCAGAACTCATTCTGTACTACAAAGAAAATCGGAACCCTGGTGAAAGCTTTTACGCGTATGTACAACGTGTGGGTATTCCGGCTTTCCAGGAAAAGCTGTCTGACATTTTACAGTCCAGCATCGTTGCATCCTAGATACGGATCCAATATCAGCCTGTTTGTATCTCATATACAAGCAGGCTGTTTTTTTATGGCCACAACTATTCAATATCGCCCTCGGGGACTCGCAAAAAAAGACACCGGATTACTCCGGCATCAATATTTTCGCAAAATCGAGCACTGTTGGTTTCCGGGCACCTGATGTAGATGTTACCACCGCGTAGCCTGATGGTATTTTATATATCAAGCCCGTATCATATCGGATGCCAAAGGAATTGTCTTCCTTATAATGAGTCGTGGTTTCCCACTTCTTTGTCCCGTTTCCTTCCAAGCCTGTGATGGTGATTCCATGCATCTTCGTGGTTTTTCCCAGTGGATCATATCGATCACTGAACTGAACGTACAGCTGTTCTTCAGGCAGGTACACCCTGTCAGCCGGATAGTCCTCTGTATTGCCAAACAATTGCAGACCATTGCTTAAAACCTGTGTGCGCTTGCTGTTTCCTTTAAGTCCCGTTACAGCAATATGACCACTGGGCAGCTCACGTACGGCTGCAATGTCCTTGCCTGAGCCCAAATCCAAATGGATATCACGCATATCGCGACCATATACATCTGCTTGTACCCCTATCGGGCCATCCAAGCTGTTCATAAGCGCATAATATCCATTGTAGCTGCCAACCAGCCAACCCGAGTTCACCCCGGTCGTCGTTCGATTCCATTGGATATCGCCATCTCCTGTATATTTGAGCACAGTGAAAGTCTGCTCCGGACGGTTCAGAGAGGAGACCAGAAAACCTCCGTCCGCAAGCGGTTCCAAACCTATCCGGGAATCCTGTCCATGGGATATCAAACCATCTGTTTGCAACGTTTTGGACCACACAGCATTTCCATCGTTGTCCAATCGTGTAGCCTGTAAATCTTGTATTCCGTTCGGTTGGGTATAGTCAGTCAAAAACAGCATGCCACCATCTGGCGTTTCCCGCTGCACCCCCCTAGTGCTCGTTCCCGGTTGCACGTTCAATTCCTGCTGGTGCTTCCATACACTCTCCAGAGAGCTGTCCAGCTTGCCATATGTAACATGCACTACACTTGCCTCTAAATCGTCCTCGATATCCAGAATTAAAAATCCACCGTTCGCCGTGGGCTGGATATAATCGTAGGCGTTGTCTACATCCTTAATGCTTCCAAGCGCCGCACTGGTTTCAATCTCGGCTTGCTTGGGCACAAGTGCTTGAGATACCTCTGATGCATAGGATGGTGAAGCACTATATCCCATCACACATGCCGCTAAAGTAATTCCTGCCGCCCATGCATATACACGTGTACGTAGAACTCTGTTTTGCATAATCTTCAAAACGTTCCAGCTCCCTTCATGACTTTACCTCAGAGATGTTTTATAAACCTTGGACGTGATCAGACTACAGACGGTTTCGCTTCAACTTGGAATGGTTGTCACGGGGCACGGAGCTTTGTTGATGCCATATACTTATGAGTTAAATATTTACCTCTTCAAGTCCGAGCCTAAACATTCGCAACTCCAAAATAGAGAGACAACTCAGAACTTTCTGTCGATGAATATAACTATAGATTTATTATTCCAGCGCTTGGCAAACTAGCTGTCACATGCTTTAACGCAAGAAATTGATAAAAGTTTTCTTTTTTTCAAAAATAATAAAGCCCTGCCAAGGGAAAGGCCTAAATACGCTAATTCGTATTCCGCCTTCCTGCCTGTGCAGGGCTTCCAAAACATACGCTAATCCTATCTATAGATCAACGGTCTGAAGCGCTTGGCTGCGCTCCGTATCCCGTTCAAGGATTGGTTTTAAATATCGGCCTGTATACGATTCTTCCACTTTCACGAGCTGCTCCGGTGTTCCAGTAGCCAAGATCGTTCCACCGCCGCTTCCGCCTTCCGGTCCCAGATCAATCAAATAATCGGCTGTCTTAATCACATCCAGATTATGCTCAATAACCAGCACCGTCTCTCCTGAATCAACCAAACGATGCAGTACCATCAATAATCGGTCAATATCGTGAACGTGCAGACCGGTTGTCGGCTCGTCCAAAATATAGATCGTTTTGCCTGTGCTGCGACGATACAGCTCAGAAGCCAGCTTCACGCGCTGAGCTTCACCTCCAGACAGGGTAGTCGCAGGCTGACCCAGCTTGACATAACCCAAGCCTACATCCATCAGCGTCTGAATCTTGCGATGAATCTTCGGGATATTTTCAAAAAACTCTGTCGCGTCCTCTACCGTCATATCCAGTATATCAGCAATACTTTTGCCCTTGTATTTAACCTCTAAGGTCTCCCGATTATACCGTTTGCCTTTGCACACTTCGCACGGGACGTACACATCCGGCAGGAAATGCATCTCAATCTTGATTATGCCGTCACCTTTACAAGCTTCACAGCGACCACCTTTAATGTTAAAGCTAAAGCGACCTTTTTGGTAACCTCGGATCTTGGCCTCATTTGTTTTTGAAAACAAATCACGAATATCATCAAATACCCCGGTGTAGGTCGCAGGATTGGAACGCGGCGTACGGCCGATCGGAGACTGATCAATATCAACAACCTTATCAATATGCTCAAGCCCGCGAATTTCCTTATGCTGGCCCGGACGTACTCTCGCCCGGTTCAGATCACGCGCCAGCGTTTTGTACAGGATTTCGTTGACCAGTGTTGACTTGCCAGAACCGGATACGCCAGTAACAGCGGTAAACACACCTAACGGAATTTTAACATTCAAATTTTTGAGGTTGTTCTCCTTGGCCCCGCGAACCTCCAGCCACTTATCCGCAGGCTTGCGCCGTTCGGTATTGACCGGAATGAACTTGCGCCCGCTCAAATATTGCCCTGTCAAGGAGTTCGGATCTTCCATGACTTCCTGCGGGGTCCCCTGGGACATGATCATCCCGCCATGGATTCCTGCTCCCGGTCCAATATCAATGATATAGTCCGCCGCCATCATTGTATCTTCGTCATGCTCCACCACAATCAACGTATTTCCGAGATTCCGCATATGCTCCAAAGCACTAATCAGGCGGTCATTGTCTCGCTGGTGCAATCCGATACTAGGCTCGTCCAAAATATAGAGCACGCCCATTAGACTGGACCCAATTTGTGTCGCCAGCCGAATACGCTGTGCCTCACCACCGGACAACGTTCCTGCGGAACGGCTTAATGTCAAATATTCCAGACCGACATTGACCAGGAAGCCCAAACGGCTGTTAATTTCTTTTAAAATGAGATTGGCAATCGATTTCTCCTTCTCACTCAGCTCCAGCGTTTGAAAAAAGTGAGCCGCTTCTGTGATGGACAAATCAGTCACATAGGCGATATTTTGCTCCTGAATGGTTACCGCCAGGCTCTCTTTCTTCAGGCGGTGTCCCTTACAGGTGTTACATGGTTTGGCGCTCATGAAGCCTTCAATAAATTCACGGATACCATCAGAAGCTGTGTCACGATAACGGCGCTCCAGATTCGGAATGATTCCCTCAAAGGTCACATAGGCTTCCTTGCGTTGACCAAAATCATTTTCGTAACGGAACCGAATCTTCTGGTCAGCCGTCCCGTGTAAAATGATGTTCATTTGCTCTGTGGTCAATTGGCTAACAGGAACATCCTGCGGAATACCGAAATGCTCGCATACCGACTGTAAAAATTGCGGATAATAAGTGGAAGTTCCACCACTCCAGGCCTGAAATGCTCCCTCCTCCACGCTCTTTTGAGGATCGGGAATGAGCAAATCAGGGTCCACTACCATTTTAGCACCCAATCCGTCACAATCCGGGCAAGCACCAAACGGATTGTTAAAAGAGAACATCCGCGGGGTCAGCTCATCTATGCTAAAACCGCAAATCGGGCACGCAAAATTAGAGCTAAATCGCAGCTCTTCTTGCCCCATAATATCCACAAGCAGTTGGCCACCTGACAGTTTTAGAGCCGTCTCAATCGAGTCGGATAGACGCGCACGCACATCTTCCTTGACCACGATCCGGTCTACGACCACTTCAATCGAATGCTTCTTATTCTTCTCCAGCTCTATCTTTTCCGACAGCTCTCGCAATTCGCCATTGACACGTACCCGCACAAAGCCCTGCTTGGCTATATCCGCGAATAGTGTTTTATGCTCACCTTTGCGTCCGGATACCAATGGAGCCAAAATTTGCAGTCGTGTCTTTTCAGGATACTGCATGATGCGATCCACCATCTGTTCAACGGTCTGGGATGTGATCTCAATGCCGTGTTCAGGGCAATGAGGGTGACCCACTCGCGCAAACAACAACCGCAAGTAATCATAGATTTCTGTAACCGTACCGACAGTAGAACGCGGATTCCGGTTGGTGGTTTTTTGGTCAATAGATATCGCAGGAGACAGACCATCAATCGAGTCGACATCCGGCTTCTCCATTTGTCCGAGGAACTGACGTGCATACGCAGATAGAGATTCCACGTAGCGCCGCTGTCCTTCCGCATAGATCGTATCGAAAGCCAGTGACGATTTACCCGAGCCACTAAGCCCCGTAAGAACGACAAATTTATCACGCGGAATCGTCACGTCAATATTTTTGAGATTATGCGCCCGTGCGCCTTTGATGATGATGCTTTCATTCGCCAAATGTTTCATCTCCTTAGCTGTAGTTCAAGTCATGCTATATTCCACTGGGTTATGGATGCAGGTGATATATCGCAAGAGAACGACCACATGGGCCGCCCTCACTATTGTTAAAAACATTCAAATATTTCATTTTCAATGTGCTTTTGTTTATAGCTTATTCTTATACTACATGCTTAATCGGCCCGCAGTTCCAGCAAAGCGTCACGCAGCTCGGCGGCCCGCTCGAACTGTAGATTCTTGGCGGCATCCTTCATTTCTGCTTCCAGACGCTGAATAAGCGATTGACGCTCCTTCTTGGAAAGTTTACCCGTCTCACTAGGAAGGTAATCATTCCGTGCCTCTGTCGCCTTGGTTGCTTCAATGACATCACGAATCTTTTTGCGGATGGTTTGAGGCGTAATTCCATGCTCTTCATTATACTGAATTTGAATCGCACGGCGACGTTCGGTTTCTTTGATCGCCTTATCCATAGATTCGGTAATCTTATCACCGTACATAATAACACGGCCATCGCTATTCCGTGCTGCCCGTCCAATCGTCTGGATCAGAGAGCGTTCAGAACGCAGGAAGCCTTCTTTGTCCGCATCCAAAATTGCAACCAGAGAAACTTCCGGTAAATCCAGACCTTCCCGCAGCAGGTTGATCCCGATCAGGACATCGAAGGTGCCCAGGCGCAGATCCCGCAGAATGGCCATCCGCTCCAGTGTCTTGATTTCAGAGTGCATATATCGGACCTTGATGCCTACTTCTTTTAAATAGTCTGTCAAATCCTCAGACATCTTCTTCGTGAGTGTGGTGACCAGTACCCGTTCTTCACGCTCTATGCGAAGCCTTATCTCATTAATAAGATCGTCAATCTGCCCCTTGCTTGGACGTACCTCAATAATGGGATCAAGAAGCCCGGTAGGACGAATAATCTGCTGCACCATCGTATTGCATTTCTCCAGCTCGTAGGGACCCGGGGTAGCTGATACGTAAATAATCTGATTGACCTTGTCTTCGAACTCTTCAAATTTCAACGGACGGTTATCCAGCGCAGACGGCAGGCGGAAACCATGCTCCACCAGCACATTTTTACGCGCCTGGTCACCGTTATACATCGCCCGAATTTGCGGCAGCGTAACATGGGATTCGTCAATGACGATCAGCATATCATCCGGAAAATAATCCATCAGCGTATACGGCGTCGCTCCCCGCTCGCGGAATGTCAGGGGACCTGAGTAATTCTCGACGCCGGAACAAAAGCCAACCTCTCTCATCATTTCGATATCATAGCGGGTACGCTGCTCCAAACGTTGTGCCTCCAGCAGCTTGCCTTGTTCCTTCAGCTCCGCTAACCGCTCCTCAAGCTCACGTTCAATGTTGACCAGTGCTACCCTCATCGTATCCTCATGAGTAACGAAGTGAGATGCCGGGAAAATGGCAATATGCTCACGCTCACCGATTAATTCACCCGTAAGCACATTGATTTCGGTAATCCGTTCGATCTCATCCCCAAACAGCTCTACACGTATGGCATGTTCCCCATGGGAAGCCGGGAATATTTCAACCACATCTCCCCGTACACGGAAAGTACCCCGCACGAAGTTGATATCGTTCCGCTGATATTGAATATCGACCAAGCGGGACAAAATCTGATTGCGGGGTTTCTCCATACCAACTCTAAGCGAGAGCAGCAGGCTTGAATATTCTTTCGGCGACCCCAGGCCATAAATGCAGGAGACACTCGCTACGATAATAACATCACGACGCTCAAATAGAGAGCTTGTGGCCGAGTGGCGAAGTTTATCAATCTCCTCATTGATGCTGGAATCCTTCTCAATATACGTATCAGAAGACGGAATGTACGCTTCCGGTTGGTAGTAGTCATAGTAGCTGACAAAATAATCGACAGAGTTGTTTGGGAAAAACTCCTTAAATTCACTCGCCAGTTGGGCAGCCAGCGTCTTATTATGCGCAATAATCAGCGTAGGCCGATTCAGCTTGGCAATCGTTTGCGCGATGGTAAATGTCTTACCCGTTCCCGTAGCACCCAGCAGCGTTTGATGCTTCTTTCCTTCCGAGATCCCCTCTACCAGTTCAAAAATGGCCTGAGGCTGATCGCCTTGAGGTTGGAATTCCGACTCAATTTCAAAAGTCTTGTTGCTAACAACGATATCACTCATTGCCCTGCATCACCCTTATCGTCTAAAATGGAAACATCATGTTTCTACACCAGTCGAACTGGAATGTCTTTGCCTGTAACTCTATGTCAATATTTCCCGAGCAATGATACTTGGGAAATATGGTTGGATAAGAATGTTTGTTCCCGTATTATACCTCTTTCTTACTGTGGATGCAAACGATAAGTCTTGAATAGGAGTGAATTGTATCTTGGATATCACCATCGTATTGGGCATCATCGCAGGAATCATCGCATTAATTGGTGGCTTCTTATGGGAAGGCGGCGAATTTTCAGGACTTCTCCAAGGTACATCGGCTCTGATTGTATTTGGTGGAACCTTCGCCGCAGTTGTTATTAGCTACCCCGCCTCCAAGCTGAAGACCATACCTACTGCTCTTCGGATGGCGTTTAGCCGTGAGGAGAACCCTACCGAGCAATATATAGAAGATTTGGTTTCCATGGCTGCCACCTCCCGCCGATCCGGTGTACTTGCGCTAGAGCGTATTTCCTCGGAGCATCCGAATGCATTTTTGCGTGAAGGTCTTCAGTTGGTCATCGACGGCACCGAGCAGGAGCAGATCAAACAGATATTAGAGCTTGAGTTAGATACCATTGAACAAAAGCATGAAGGATATGCCAAAATATTCGAATCCGCAGGTGGCTATGCCCCTACGATGGGGATTATTGGTACGGTAATGGGTCTGATCCATGTACTGGGCAGCCTGACCGAGCCTACTGCGCTCGGACCGTCCATTGCGGTCGCGTTTATCGCAACACTATACGGCGTAGCCAGCGCCAATCTGATCTTCTTGCCTATCGCTTCGAAAATAAGAGCATGCAGTGAAAGAGAAATCTCCACCATGGAATTGCTGCTGCAAGGTATTCTGGCTATTCAAAACGGAGAGAATCCGAAGCTGGTACGCAAAAAGCTGGAGTTCTTTATCCGCTCAGAACAAAATCAGGATTACAAACCGCCACGGCGCACACGCATAGAGATCACCACTCCAAAGGAGGACTCCTTCCATGAGAACGCGCGCTAAGCGTCGTGGGCGGAAGGAGGGCGGAGACCATCGCGACCGCTGGATGATTACCTATGCTGATCTAATCACCCTGCTGCTCATTTTTTTCGTCGTGATGTACGCCATGAGCAGCCTGGATGCCAAAAAATATGAGGTCGTCGTTCAATCCCTCCAGGATACGTTCCGCAAGGGTGATTCTATTTTGGAGCAGGGTTCGGGCATCACGGGGACTGCGGATCGCTACACCAGCAAAAATCCGCCTGCGGCCAAGCAATCGGCAGCTGATAAAAAAGAAGCGGGATCAACCAAGCTAACCGAACGCGAACAGGCATTTCGCAAGCAGGAAAAAGAGCTGCAAAATCTCATGGGTGTCATTCAGAAGTATATTTCGGAAAACAAATTGGAAAGCCAGATTTTCGTGGCAGATCAACCGCGCGGAATTGTTATTACGCTGAATGACCGCTTTTTATTCGATCAAGGCAGGGCTGCACTCAAGCAGGGCTCTGCCAACACACTATCCAAGCTGGCCAGTTTGTTCAGAGATTTGAAAACACCGATCAGCATCGAGGGACATACGGACAACATTCCGTTCACCCGCACCACGAACTCATCGATCTACAAGGACAACTGGGAGCTTTCCGGCGCACGGGCGTTATCCGTACTGCGATTCTTTCTGGATAGAGAACAGCTGTCACCCTCTGGATTTCAGTATGCGGGTTATGCAGATACCCGTCCGGTTGGTGACAATAGTACCGAGGCTGGACGTCAAAAAAATCGGCGTGTCGAAATCACTGTATTGCGTCAGCTTCAACAGTAAATGCCAAAAACCTCCTGAGTCACGCAACAACGTGAATCGGGAGGTTTTTTATTGGACACACATCATCATGTTACATGGCTTCCGCTCTGATGTAGACGCAGAACAATAAACCGTACGAACAACGTGTAAAAGAGCGGCGTACAAGGTATAATAGAGATTATTTTTGTTTAGTCTATATCCCTACTATGTATTAGAAGCCAAGGTGAAGTTAGGTAAATCTTGTCATGCTGCTTGAAGATCAATAAGATAGAACAAGCTCATGTTGCTTCTCTTCCATCTGTGAACTTTGGGGTATGCTCTGTTGTCTACGATAGCTATATTTCCAATCGCTGTACTTATTCAGGAGCCGATCCAACTCCATGGACTTGGTCAACACCCGCCGATCCTTCAATCCCACCTCATTCGCCAAAACATTTAATTCTTGCCGCTTTTCTTCGATGCAGTCCTCCAATTCTTGCAATTTCACATCAATAAACCTCCTGTTTGGTGTGGTATTTACATTTATTTTACAGGCTGATACCTTCCCCACAGGTTAAAAATATAATAAAACCCATTTCATCCCTTAAACGGAATGAATCAAAAAAACCAGCCTTTCCAAGACTGGTCTTTTTGAAAACCGTTAACCACCAATCCCATGTCCAAACACAACAATGTTATGAGAGTATTCTAAAAAGCTAAAAAGCCCTATAATTAGAATGAATCTCAGGTTTTTTATTCGCATTTATCAAGACCTCCTCCATAATACTTTCATATTCTGATCCTTGGTCTTTTGTTGCCTGCGCTCTAAATTTTTCAAACATTGCTGTGCAGATCATAAACTTTTCTTTGTTATTGATTTGAAGACATTTTCTCAAGCATTTTAAAACATAATAAATACCTTTTTCATGGAAATGGTTATTAAACATATATATTGTTAGTTGATAACATAAATCAGCATACGTGTGATAACTGAATGATTGCTTATAATAACTGGCTTCCATAGATAATTCATTATTAAATGAGTTTAATTCGCGGGAAAACTGTTGGAGGATATTTTCAATCAAAAAACCATGCTTGTTAGCCGACTCTACTATCGTTAATAGCCCTAATAAAATTTCTGGTGGGTTATCTTTTAAGAATTGAATATATATTGGCAAACTACCTGTGTCGCCCATAAGAATTTTCAAGTTAAGTTGATTAGCATTAGCCCAAAGGGTGAACTTTTGTACTTCTTTTTGTCCAATCCCCCCTAAATTTTCAAACCAATTCAAGTCGGCATAGCCAGAAATATACTTCATGGCTTCCTCATACTTCTCTTGTTTTTCCAGAGCATTCCCCTTTATTAAGTAACCTTGGCCATAATAGACCACTAAATGTCTTTCAGTATTTAAATTGTTATTTTCTTTATTCTTACAAACAATACTCGCAAGAGATCTTAATTCATCTGCATACCGCTCTGCTTCCTTCCACTGATTCAAGTTATAATAAAGATTTGACAGTTTAAGTAGACCATCTAAATGATAATCTAAGGGTACCCGATTTCTAAAGGGTACGAATCTTAGTGCAGCTTCCAAATTTATCTTCATAATTCCACTAACAGAAATTGAAAAAATTCTATAGTGACTGATAGCCAACCTCTCGGAATGTTGGTATTTCTCATTTTCAATGACACATTCATAGAAAGGAATTGCCTCTTTTAACTTCCCTTCTTCATAAAGCTCTTCTGCCAAATTAAAGATCGTTGGAATGTGGTTAAGATCCTCCATTAACCGTGAGAGCACTTTCTCTACACACCGCAAGTTCCCCACTTCAACACAACGAATTAGAAACGGCTTAACCCTTTTCCAGTGTGGTCTTCCATCATAAAAGCATTCATCAACGTATAGATCATACAACCAGTCCTCTGGATAATTAAGCGCTTTAGTAATCAAGTCCATTTGTCTCACAGAGATTGGTTTAGGCGGATTGCCGTTAAGCATAGCACTAAATATGCCCCGATTAAGCCCCGTAGCTTGTCCAAAACTATTAAACGTGTAGCCACCAAGTTTTAATTCTTTCTCAATTTCCGAACGAATCGTGGTTGCATTTTCCAATAAAGACACCTCCCGGCGTATTCAGATGATTTAAAAAATCACCCTCCTCAACAACCAATTACAATATACTTGAAATTATATGAATAAATTGGATGATGGTCAACCCCTTTTCTGCACTGTTCTAATATATTATGGAATTTAACGTTTATTAAATAGTCCTTGTAAGGACTTAATAATGAATTATTCAGGTAATTCAATTACCTCCACGCTTGATCTACCTTTGTCTAGACTCATAGTATAGGAGTGTGGATGTCGATGGAAACAACAAAACTCATAGGAGCAAAAATCCGCCAATTTCGAAAATTACTTGGTATTACACAAGAACAACTTGCAGAAGCATCCGATTCAACAGGTTCATATATCGGGAAGTTGGAGCGTGGCGAGGTCAATGTGCAGATCAAAACATTGGAGAAAATAGCCGAGGCACTGGACACAAACGTGTTTGCATTTTTTGACTTCGATTCATATGAAGAACTTAAAAGTCAACCCTGGATATGGGGATGTATTCATATTCTTTCCCAGCAGAGTGAAGCGGAGCAAAATAAAGCTTATCACATTCTAAAGGAACTTTTCACCTCTTCAGAGAGCGAGCTTCTAGAGAATAACTCTGATACCCCTAATGCACACGAGGAATTTTAATTCACTCGATTAATATGCATGTAAAAATTAAAAGAGCTGTGTGATCTCCTACACTAGGTAGAGAAACATAGCCCTTTTATACTTTAAGAAGTCATTTGCTTGATGTTATTTTCCACTGCTTTTATCACTTTTTCATATTCTATCCGTTGTTCTTCGGTCGAATGATCCTTATATTTCTCAAACAATAGCGTGATAGACTTAATATAGTAAGTCTTATCATTTAACTGTGAGGATGCTTTTAAACTAATCAGCATACTATCTATTGCCTCAGTATAGCTCCCTTTATTAAAATAGTATCGACTAAGCTCAAGAAAAAAACGAGAATAGTTCAACATATTAAAATCCAAAGGGTAATAAGAAATATTTCCACTTAATTCTCTAAATTCATCAATCTGCTCAGAAAACAAGATTAAAATATCGTCTATTGAATAATTATATGCATTAGCCGATTTCACAATAGTTAACAGACCATGCAAAATTTCTGACGGATTATTTCTAATTAGTTCAACATAGGAGGGAATACTAACTTGATCTCCCATTAGAATTTGTATATGCAAAAGATTGGCTTTCGCCCATAATTGAAATTTCAGGGCTTCCATTGTTCCTAACTTATCAAAAGCTACCAAGCCCGTTAAATTAGAGTAATAAGGAATTGTTTCTAAAGCCTGTTCATATAAGCCTTGTCTCTCTAAAGCACTTCCCTGCAATAGGTATGCTTGACCTAAGTAAACGATTAAATGCCTTTCTGTATCAAGATCCTTAATTTTATAATTATTAACCTTTTTGCAAGTGTACTGCTTATAAATGTTTGTAGCTAGTATTTTCAATTCTTCAGCATAGAATATAACCGTTTCAAATTTCTGAAGTTTCAAATAGGTATTTGCCAGCTTTAATAGCGCATCCAGTTGATGATTTTCAGGCAAATTCTTGCGAAATTGAGCAAATACTGTAGCTGATTCACGATTTTTCTCCAAATCATCTCCTAACGAGTAACAAAACAAGCGATATTGGCTAATAGCTAGTCGTTCTGCATGGTAATACCTTTCGTTCTCTACCACACACTCGTAAAAAGGGACAGATTCCTTAACCTTGCCTCCTTTATGTAACTCTTCTGCAAGTTCAAATACCGTCAACACATAGGACAAGTCCTCTGTTAGTCTCGTCAATACCTTTTGAATACAGTCCTTCCTTCCTAACTCCACACAACGCAATAAAAAAGGCTTGATCCGTTTCCAGTGACCTTTTCCTTCGTAAAAGCATTCATCTATGTACAACTCATACAGCCAGCCCTCGGGATATCCCAATGCCTTGGTAATCAGGTCCATCTGCCGAACGGAGATCGGCTTGGGCGGGTTGCTGTTCAGCATGGTGCTGAATGTACCACGATTGATCCCGGATATTTTACTAAAACTGCTAAAGCTGTACCCCCTTTGCTTCAATTCTGTCTCTATCTTCGAGCGGATCGTAGGTGTATGTTCCATTTCAATCCCCCCTGTGTAGTCAAATAACAAAACAAATATAGTTTAGGGAACCATTTGCTTCATACCGTAGCGCACTTCTTCAAGCACTTTTTCATATTCTGTAAGTTGTTCACGTGTAACATGGCCTGTTAGTTCTTCGAATAACAAGGTTACTCCCTTAATAAATGTACTTTTCGTGTTTAACTGAGAAGATACCCTGAGGCTTTTTATTAAATTGTCAATAGCTTCTGAATATCTGCCTTTATTGAAATAGTAACGTGCAAGTCCAAGATATAAACGGGAATAATTCCATAAAAGAGTGCTTATTTGATAGTGCGAAGGTGCTGAAACGTATTTCTTATAATCAGCAATTTCCTCAGAGAAAACATTTAGAACATTTTCTAAAGAGAAATTATACTTATTTGCCGACTCTATAATGGAAATTAAGCCATGAGAGATTTCTTGGGGATTTTGCTGTATAAGCTCGACATAAGCTGCTAAGCTGCTACATCTCCAATTAAAACCTTCAAATTAAGATGATTAGCCTTTGCCCATAATTGAAGTCTTTTCACCCCTTGTAGACCATTTTCATCCAACCTCTCAAACCAAGACAAATCTTCATAATAGGGGATGAATTTTAAAGCCTCTTCATACAATCCTTGATTCTCCAACGCATTCCCGTGCAATAAATATCCTAGACCATAGTATACGACAAGAGGCTTCTCACTATTGAAGTTATCCGGTTTTCTATTTCTTGAATAACTATAAACTTGCTGGTGATATACATTTATAGCCAGTGTACGGAGTTCTGTTGCATACTTTATTGCAGCCTCCCAATTACTTGTGTTGAAATAAACATTAGCTAACTTCAATAATCCATCCAACTGATGATTCTCTGGTAAGCTTTTGCGAAATGGATCAAATTTAATAGCAGCCTTCACACTGCTTTCTAAATCTTCAGTAAGCGAGTAACAAAACAATCTATACTGGCTGATTGCCAACCGCTCGGAATGGTAATACCTTTCGTTCTCTACCACACACTCGTAAAAAGGTATCGCTTCCTTGCCTCCTTTATGTAACTCTTCTGCAAGTTCAAATATCATCGACACATAGGATAAGTCCTCTGTTAGTCTCGACAATACTTTCTGAATACAGTTCTTCGTCTCTAACTCCACACAGCGTAATAGAAAAGGCTTGATCCGTTTCCAGTGCCCTTTTCCCTCGTAAAAGCATTCATCTATGTACAACTCATACAACCAGCCCTCAGGATATCCCAATGCCTTGGTAATGAGGTCCATCTGCCGAACGGAGATCGGCTTGGGCGGGTTGCTGTTCAGCATGGTGCTGAATGTACCACGGTTAATACCGGATATTTTACTAAAACTGCTAAAGCTATAGCCCCTTTGCTTCAATTCTGTCTCTATCTTCGAGCGGATCGTAGGCGTATGTTCCATGACAATCCTCCACTAAAAGTATATTTTAAAAGCAAATCTCCTAGGTAACATAGAATTTAGTCCAAACAAAGATATAATTAAAAAAAGTCTCTCTTTTAATCCATCGTACTGAAGCATTTCTGGGCTGACTTAAGCAATTTTAAATAAGTAAAAGAAAAATTTCTGTTATTCTCGTAATACTGTATGAGATTCCCCATCTCCTCTTGAATCAACAGAGAAAAATCCTACATCCATTTTTCCTATAACCACATGAAATTTTTGATAAAATGATCCATCTAAGGTTTGTATTAAGGACTATTATGCTCCTAAGACGACAACTTAAGAGAGCCTTTTTATCTCTGAAATATTTTGAAGGAATAATCCCGTGAAAGGTTATTTAGATGAACGGGAACGCTTTATTAGGAAGATGATCCCCCATATTAATCCTCCGATTATTATTAGAGTCAACAGTAAATTAGGCCACTCAATATACAATCATATCACTCCATGTATAAATTATCTGGATTTCCAAAACAGATAATTTTTGATGAATTAACAATTTCATACAATTAAACTATAGAAATTGATGTTTTGTTTGAAAATTTTGATTTTTTGAATAATTCCAAAAGAAATGAAAATAAGTTTAGACATATCATAAGTGGCATTTTATATGTAAAATTCACCCTATAGGAAATTCACCCCAATACAAAATAACGAAAATAGTGAAATATATAGTCAATATCCCTATTTTAATTTATGATGCCTTAGAAAGAAGTCTTTTTTTAACGAATTCGGTGATAATTGAAAAGTTGAATGAAGTACATAAAGAGAGCTTTAAAAACAAACTTCAAGTTTTTTTATTTGAATGTCACAAACGCATACCTTTTTCAGTTATATAGGCAGAAAGGAGGGATGTTAATGGAAAAACTACATGCAAGTAATCAAGACACAGATATTAATCTTGTCATAGAACAGGTTCAAGCGGGCGACAAACAAGCTTACACACATATCATACGGCGTTATCAACAACAGATCTTTTTATATTGCTACTATTTACTTAAAAATCAGGAAGAAGCGGAAGATGCCGCTCAAGAAATATTCATCAAAGGGCTTGAGCACATCCATCAGTTCGTACCTACAGTCTCTTTTTCAGCTTGGCTTTACAAAATCGCTCAAAATCACTGCACTGACTTATTAAAAAGAAACGCTAGAACATTCAAATCCTTCATTCAGTACAAACTGAACCTAAAACAACAACCAATACACGAATATACAAATTTAATTCACGAGTTACTGGACCAGCTAACATTAAAAGATCGCCAAATTTTATTACTACGTTCACTTGAGGATTACAACTACGAAGAGATTGCTACAATTATGGGACAGAAATCATCCACTATTCGAAAAAGATATGAGCGACTCCGTAAAAAGCTAATCAACTACAATGAAAAGGGAGGAAAAACATATGAGCATTCCTTTAAAACCGGAAGATAAAGAAATCGAGCATTTACAAAAGCTTATTCGGAATACCCCAATCCAAGTAGATTTAATTGATAAAACTATGGAACGCTTTGAGAAAATGGACACAAGGCTTTATAAGCGTTCTAGCATTACACTCAAAAGGACGCGTAATACAATTATTGCGACTTCTGCTACGCTTGCAATTTTATTTATGGTTGTGGTTGGTACTAGTTTTATTTCTCCAACTATGGCTGCATCCATTAGACAAATTCCAGGTATGGATTCTATATTCCAGCTTGCTGGTGATCTTGGTTTACAAACAGCAGACGAAAAAGGGCTGTTATCAAAACCAAATCTTAGTGACACTCACGATGGCCTGACTCTCAGCGTACCGGAAGTTATGTTCGATGGAACACGTGTATCAATCGCCTTAGAACGGCAAACCACTGACAAAAGATTTACAAATGAAACAGTATCATCACTGATCAACGATGTTATACTTACTATTAATGGAAAAGAAATAAACTCTTATGCACCTGCTAACACAAGCAACTCCATTGATCCTTATATGATTCCTGGGAAAAATTCTAACTCAACAATTATACAATTTTCAGATTTACGTAACCAAGGAGGAAAATCGTTTCCAGATAAGTTTGATTTAACACTTTCCATGCCCGTGTCTGGGATTCAACAACCATTCAAAATCATTATCCCTATTGAGAAGAATACTAAAAAAAATATAGTACAGACACCTGACCTTAAACGCCAGTATGAGAAAATTCATTATACATTGGAAAAGATTGAGCTGACCCCAATTACAACTAACATAACTACACGTATTGAATTACCCAAACCCCTAAAGATCTCTACTTTACCTTTTCTAAACTACGAACTTTATGATGATAAGGGAAATGAATTAAAACAAATTGGAGGTAAAGGTTGGAGTGCAACAGACGGTAATATTCTAATGACTGATTCTCAGTTTGAACCCTTTATATCCACTCCAAAAGTTATTACTATTAAAGTTTATAAATACATTTTTAAAGAAGGGAATAAAAGTCAGTTCGAATTGGATAAGGAAGGTAACCCAATAAAGGAGTATTTCTCTGATCTAGAGGTCAGCGTACCGATAAGTTCATAAAAAAGCTGTCGAGGAACCTCGACAGCCTTGGTGAAGAAAGTGAAATATACTTTCACTTTCTTCATTAACTTATCTTTTCACAATAAAAGTATAGACTCCCAACTTGTCGCCATTAGATTTATATGCGGCCACTTGAGCTGTTCCATAACCGATCATTTTGGCCTTATTTCCATGAAGTTCTACAACATCGCTCCCATATAGTATCATCCAGTTAGAACCGGACATTTTATATACACTGCCAATTCCCAATGGTACTTCTTCGTCTTGTTTTGTAATAGGTGGCTTTTCTCCGTTGGCAGGACTAAAGGTTACGGTCACTTTTGCTGGAGTTACAGCTGATGCCGTTGAACTTACTGGTGAAGCGGAGGCTACTCCCCCTAAAGATAATGCTAACGCAGAAATTGATAATGCTAAGATTGCTTTTTTCATTTGTCATTTCTCCTCTTTAATAGTTTTCTTTCTAAGCCACTAAATGCCTTACTTTATGATCTGTGACTACGTTTCTGTTATTCTCAAGATATTAACCTTTTCATTTCTTCATCCCCTTTCTTCTAATTAATTTCATTCTAATTCTTGATGTGTTACAAAAAAGATCAAAATAAACATATCATTTCATTTTTTACAAAATAATCAACAAAAAGACCAATCCCGTAAGATTGGCCTAGTCTTATTGCATATGATCTTGAAGAGTTCAATAGCTACTGGCGGCTTAAACCAATTTCTTTGCTCAGATAATGACAAATAATTAAGGGTATCCTTTTGCCCTTCTATTATTCTCCCACGTCTGTAATGGTAAATAGCAAGCTGATACATGTAAGAATAATAATAGGTCAATTGTTTAACATCATCTGATTCCTGTAATCTCTTTATTTGCTCAGAATATTTATCAATAATAGAATCTACATCAAAATCATATCTATTAGCAGTTTCAAGTATAGTTACAAGTCCGGAACTTATTTCTTCAGGGTGATTTTCGAGGAAAGTTATATACGCCGGAAGGATATCTTTCTTGCCTAAAAGTAAATCTAAAGTATAAGAGTTGGCTTTAGCCCACACACGGAATTGCTCCACATCTGCTTCACCTTCTGAGTCAAGCCCTTTAAACCAGCTTAAATCTGCATAGCCCTCAAGCTCTGCCCTTGCCTCTTTAATGTAGCCTTTCTTTTGTAATGCTGTAGAGACAGAAAGAAATCCGTAGCCATAGTAAAATACCAAGTTTCGCTCTGCATGTAACCATGTAGTTGCTTTTCTTTTTTCTTTCCTTATTTGCTGGTTCGTATAAATTACATACGCCAGTTCCTTTAATTCGTGGCCGTAATTTTCCACCTCATCCCATTTGTGTAAGTAAAAATATATATTTGTGATCTTATGAATCGCCTCCAACTGATAATGCTCAGGAAGTAAATTACGATAAGGTATAAATTCCAATACTAACTCAAGGCTCTTTTCCAAGTCAGACATTGTAAATGCTTTAAACCTTTTGTATTGGCTTATAGCCAAGCGCTCCGAATGACGATATTTTTCATTTTCGATTACACACTCATAAAAGGGGACAGATTCCTTTTCCTTGCCTCCTTTAAATAGCTCTTCTGCAAGTTCAAATATCGTCGACACATAGAACAAGTCCTCGGTTAGTCTCAACAATACTTTCTGAATACAGTCCTTCCTCTCTAACTCCACACAGCGTAATAAAAAAGGCTTGATCCGTTTCCAGTGCCCTTTTCCCTCGTAAAAACATTCGTCTATGTACGACTCATACAGCCAGTCTTCAGGATATCTCAATGCCTTGGTAATCAGGTCCATCTGCCGAACAGAGATCGGCTTGGGCGGGTTGCTGTTCAGCATAGCACTGAATGTACCTCGGTTAATACCAGAAATTTTGCTAAAACTGCTAAAGGTATAGCCCCTTTGCTTTAGTTCTGTCTCTATCTTCGAGCGGATCGTAGGTGTGTGCTCCATGCCAATCCTCCTCTTTAACTCAAAAAAAATTATATTTTTCGTCTTTTATAACATTATGAGGTAATTTTAGCTCCTGATTTCTTAAACCTGAATATAGTAATCAAACATATCTCTACCTTCAAATCTCCCTGCTAAAGTCACAACCACCGGCTTAGCCGATGGCTTCATCAGCCCTATAAGGGCATGGTACTACCAAGTGCCTCAGAAGACGCGTTGGAAGTCCGCCAACCACGTGGGTTTCCGGTTTACCGACTCTCTCGTAAACGGGTCTAGCAGTTCTTTCATGGTCAGTTATTCGTATGTATGTGATCCATGGGGGTTTTCTTGTACAAAAAAATGAGCAGGCGGGATACTAAATCCCCCTGCTCATTTCAGTGATGGTATTTATATCATTTTAAAATGGCGGAAACTCGCTATAACTGCTCTACGCACCGCGCTTCCTCCTCCACACTTGTAAAAGAGATGCTCTCGCGGATTCTCGTAAAATCCTCGCAGCCGAAAATCAGAATCAGCGATATCAGATACTTTCGATTGCGTTCCAGTGTCTTTTTACTGACGTTGATCTCTTTGGTCATTGCCTTCAAGGGAAGCTTCTTTTTTTGAAAAAGATCGTTCAGCCACTCCCGGTTGTTGCAAAAATTGCGGGCAATCCGCACCAGCATTTGCCGGGTATCCCGGTGGCTTGGCATGATATCTTCCAGTTCCCGAAGACAAACACCGAATTCCTGGAGTCTTTCATTGTAGCTGACCAAATCCTCCGACAGCGCCGCAGCTCGTTCCTGCCTCTCAAATGCATCCAGCGAGCTTACCTTATCTGCAATATACAGCATTTCCTCTTCGTCTTTCCAGTCAGCTTCGTTTTGGGAAATTTTTATTTTTTTCCGAAAATCATCAATCAATCGTCGGCGGATCATAAGAAAAGCGAAATTATTAAATGTTTTTCCATACTCCGTACGGTATCGATCGACAGCTTCATTGAAAGCGATCAAACCTATGCTTGCTTCATCATCACTCCATCCAATTCGGCGCTTGCAGACGTGTTTGACAACCTTCAATATAAAGGGACGGTATTGAACAATCAGAGCCGACCGTGCCTGCTCATCGCCGTTGCGAATTTGCGGCAAGTATTCTTCAGATAAGTTGTTCATCTGGCAACCACTTTCCAATTTGTAATCACTTCATTTTTTTGTATTGTGGTGATTTACGGCCATCATAATGATGGTATGAAGCTTCGGGTTGAGAAGAACGTAATGCCCCCCCTCTCTTGGCAAATAATCGGTTGATTCACATGTTGCCGTATATCAGATGCTTGCCTTAATTCGCTGTCGGTTCGGTTCCCCAAACAAGTTCGCCGTTTTGATACAACGTAACTTTCGTATGATCGGCAAATGAAGTTTGCGTGCCTTTATACGAGTAATCGTCACTTTCGTTATAGTTCGACCAGTCTGTTTTATTAATACGGGTTTGAATTTCGCCCGTGGTTCCTCCAGGTGCTAACACGCCTGCATCCGGGTTGAAGCTGACTTCCAAATAATAATCAGCACCGGTTGCAGCTTTATCCATTTTAACCAGCTTGCCGTTCAGCTTCGAGCAGCCCAGCGTCGCATAGTCGCAGTTGAATGTCTGGGCGCGGTCGCCGTCGATCGTGTAGTAGTAGCGAATTTTCAACTCGTTGATCGGTACGGAGGTTGTGCCTTTGTTTAAAATTTGGAAATGCGGCTTAAAATGATTGTCGTTCACATTTGTATCCGCTGCGCGATACTGGAGCACCAGCCCTGTTGTCGGCTGCTGAACATCCGCTTTCGGCGCTGCACTAGCCGTGTTCGAAACCGTTTGGCCTGCATCGTTCTTCGCTACGACTTGGTAGTAGTACGTCGTGTCTGCCGTTACGTCTGTGTCGGTGTAGCTGCTTCCGTATACATCGCTCTCTACTGTGGCGAACACGCCGTTTTCAGCCGTCGAACGCTTCACTTCATAGCTTGCCGCCTTCGCCGATGCTGTCCAGTTCAGCGATACTTTCGCCTTTTCGCCCGCTGCGCTCAGCGTGAAGCTGCCCGGTACTGACGGCTGCTCGGTAATGCCATACGTTTTTAAGTTGGTTGGGAGCTTGTCAAGCGTAATGACGTTCGGATGATTATACACTTTTTTCAGATGCTCAAGGCTGTTTTGTTTGCCGTCTCTCAGGAAATCCCCATACCATGTAGCGAACCAGCTCCAATGGGCTTGATATGCCTTCATCAGATCAGGGTCCGGGATAGGTCCGTTTTCGCTCATGGCAACTAACTTTTTGTCCTTGCCCAATGTAACAAGGTCTTCGTATTTTGCAACTTGCGGACTGTAGTCGCCTGCTTGCGGATAAGAGTCAAAGCTCAAAATATCCACATACTCGTCTCCCGGATACCAATCCGGAGCAACGGAATTCCATACCCAAATCAGATTGTTCAATTTGTGCACATTAGTCAAACGGTCGTGCATCAAAATATACAATTTTTTAACAGGCTCAGGGCCTTTGGCGCCCCACCAGAACCATTTGCCTTCTGCTTCGTGCAAAGGACGGAACAGGACAGGAACTTTCGCATCCTGCAGCTTCTTCAATTGCCCTGCAATCACATCGATGTCGCGAATAAGCAATTTATAATCTTCGGACTCTGGATTATTCATCGCATATTCTATATCGAATGTAGTCGAATCGGCATAGAAGCCTCTCCACCATTCTTTACCTTGTGTATCGATAAGATCTTTCGGCGCGTTCCAGTGCCATGCAAAGGAAACAATGCCCCCTTGCTTATCCCACTCAATCGCCTTTTCCGTCTCAGTGGAACTAAGACCGTGTTCCGCTCTGCTTGGCGAATAGTCGATCAGGTCAAGCGTCGCAATAGCCGGCTTTTTACCTACATTTGCTTGAAGCCAATCAATTTCGTCTATATTCTCTTGACCGGAGAGCATATTCTTGCCATATTGATCAACCAGGTAGTTCATCAATGCTTTTGCTTCTACCGTCGCATTCGGATTGGTGAGCGTCTTGGTTACCGCATGCGGTGGACGATCAGCAGCAGGCTCCAGCTTGACGTAGTCAATATCGTACCAGCCCCAGCCTGTTTCAAAACCGATCGTATTCGCCCCTGCATTCAACAGAAGCTTACCTCCGGATGTTTCTTTAAAATCAGCCGATTTCCAAAGCACCAGTTCGCCAGACGATTTGCCGTTTAAAGAGAAATTCGTGCGTTTGTCGTCATATGGAGAACGGTAGCCGATTGTAAGATTGTACAAACCTGCCGTCTCTGCCTGAATCGTCATCGTCAGGGAATCCCCTGCATTGTGGAAATTAGTTACATAACCGGTACCGGAGAAGCCGGCCCCGCTGGATTCCACAGTTGTTCCCTTCAGTATGCCGTCTTCGGCTTCAAAGCGAACAGGGCCGTCTTTCGGTACCTGTGGAACTGCATTCACGACATTGGAATCGCTCGTTCCCGCATTGGATCTTGCGGTTACTTTATAATAGTAAGAAGAGCCGTTCTTTACGTTGGTATCTGTATAAGATGTTTCGATCAGGTTGGATGCTATAGCAGTAAAAGGACCGTTTGCATCCGTTGCCCGCTGTACACTGTAACCCACAGCTGCGCTGGAAGCGTCCCAAGACAAATCGACTTTCCCGTCGCCAGCCTCAGCTTTCAGTGTAAAGCTTTCAGGATCATCTACAGGAGGTACAGGCGGCTCAGGTGTACCATTGCCGGCAGTCAACACGATATGATAAGCCGTCAAAGGCGGTACTGTATAGGTAAAGCGGTTGCCGGAAATTTGCGTGATTGGCGCTGCTTGCTTAATTTGCGAGCTATTTTTGTCGAAGCCCCATACTTTACCGGAACCGTAAGTCGTATCGCCGGAAAGATCGAATTGGGCATCGAATGCGCTGTCCATGCTTTTATTCATGACAACGAGGTGCAATTCTTTGTAGGATGCATCCGTAACGGAAGCATGCACTGAGCTATTGACAATATCCGACGTTTGCGCATTGACGCTAGTATCGCCGAAAGTAGAATTTTTTCCGTCATAATTGCGGTAAAGCTTGTAAGCGGCGCTAACGTAGTTGTTGACACCATCCTTTAACTTCCAGTAGTCTGCCATATAAACATCGTTTTTGCCAAATATGCCTAGCACATCGGCCATAGCGATACCGCCGGAAATATCATTTTCACCGCCGTAGCTATACTCGGTCAGAGCCAGCTTGGTTCCCGGGTAATACTTGTCTATCGACTGCTTCAATCGAGGCAGTAAAGGCAAGAATGCGCTGTTCCATTGAGCGATCCAGCTATCTTCCTTGTAGGTCGGGTCCCACAAAGTACGAGGCGCCTGCATTCTGGCTTTCTTCGTTTCGTCATTGCCTACCTCATTCGTAATTCGTATGCCCCCGCCCATCGCTTCGGGATACCAGTGCACATCGAAAACATCCAGCAATCTCTTGCCTTCAGCTTGCGAGCTGAGGCGCATTTGATCCAGGTAATAGTCCACGAACCAACTGTAGTTGCCTTTTACAGAGTTCCAATCAGGTGCGGATTGAAGATCTGTATAGGCGCCAAAACCGTAAAGAACCGGGCCAAAAATTTCCGCACTCGCGTCAACTGCTTTGACAGCTTTGGATAAACTTACCGACTGGTCTACCAGTTCTTTCGCTCCGACCTTTTCACCATGAATGCGCGGATGCGTATGCGACCAGAGAGCTGGTTCATTGTCGAGCGAGTATCCTTTCACACCCGTCTTTGTTGAAGCAACGCCGTACTTGTTCACCAAAAAGTTGACGAATTCGTCCGCATAAACCTTATTGTCATTCAGATCAGGCTGCAATTGGAACGGCGCATTTTTGGCGTTTACGACCTGATTCCAACGAGCGGAAGGGGCTTTTTCGCTTTCCTGCACACTTCCGTTTCCATCCTTGGCCACATAACCGGCCAGCGGCAGCGTGACTAAAGAATAAGCGCCAAGCTTCTGCGATTGATCATGAAACGAAGTCGTCACCGCTCCTGGCTTTTCGCATTCGGCTTTTGTCAGTCCACCATTAGTGCATAAATAGTTATCGCTGGATTGCTGCCAATCGCTTCCTGCATTGGACATATTGTTTTCCCAGTTGTAGCCGGTCATTCGATTGCCACCAAGTCGTCTGGCAGCCAAATTTTCATCGCCTGCCAAGTCCTGATTCGAACCGTATATATAAGGACTAATAGGCTTACGATCCTTGGATGTATCGACTTTAATGGTAACGGTCTTTGCCGTTTGACCGTGAACTACAGCTGGAGCCGGCAGTGCCCCCCCTGCTATAATCGTGCATGCCATGAAGATAGGCAGCCATTTGGAACGTTTGAACAAAATACCACTACTATTTCTTGCCTTCATGCCGCTTTCCTCCTTTAAATTTGAAAAGAGCGGCACCCATACGGGTGCCGCTCCGTCAGGCTTTAAGGCTCCTGACCCCAAACGAGCCTATCGTTCTGGTACAGCGTCACCTTACTCCAATCCGCAAATTCATTTTTTGTAGGATCGTAGGAGTAGTCATCTGCCATATTGTAGTTCGTCCATTCGTTTTTGTTGATACACGCTTGAATTACGCCAAAATATGGCAGGTATAACAATTTGCCTGCATAGCTTTCTGCAAATTTATTCTAGCTATGTCACCGCCTTTCTTATTGAAACTGGACAAACTTCGACAGGTTATCTATTTATACGCAGGAAGATATTGTTTTCTGTCCGTCCAACTTCATATTTTTACATTTTATTACTTTCCACCTCCCTAGATATAGAGATTAAGAACGATATATGTCCAATTGTGAGGTTATGATATAACTTTAACACAAAGGTATATTGAAATTTTTAATTCTAGTTTTAATTCACTAGGATTAATTCCCTAAATAACCATAAATATTGGGTGTTTATCCATGAATTGCGATATGGGTATAGAAGAATGCTAAAGTCAAATTGCTTTATGTAGCTTTGAACCTCTGAAAATAAAAAAGAATGGTTGAGCAAACACGGAGCCTGCTAAACCATTCTTCATGGAAAATGAATACGCCGTCCAGTCGCGCCACCGGCGGCGATCACGACCCCGTTTAGGGAACGGGAATCTTCACTCCAATCTCCCTATCGCACCTTGTCCTTTTGAATAAGCTCGTAATAGATGCGTGAAGGCTCTGATTCTCCAGTGGATAAAATGTATTCTGCCAACGGGGCACACAGCTTTTGGAGGTAAAAAGAATATAGCAGCTCGGCCGTGTCAAAATGAATTTTCAACACCTGCTTCATTAGTCCTTCAAATTTGGAATAATCTAATTCCTCCGGGGTAATGTCGAACGGGTACTCAGGAAAGGTTTTTCTCTGAATCTCAACAAATTGTTCTCTAAGTTTCGGATGATTGCCTGATCGGGCAGCCGAGAAATTCATCATAAAAAAAGATATAAAATCTGTCTCACGGTCACTTAACCCGTAATACTCACACCAACGCATGAACATCATCGGTTTTACCATACATAAATCCCCTTTAACAAAAGCTCAGAATTATTATGAATTACACAAAATCTAACAGGTTCCAGCATATGTAATATATAGGTTAAGTCCCATTTTAAAATATGATTCCTTAAACGAACTTTGCTTTTAAACATATCCCCTTATTTCACCTCTCTCCCCCTTGGGCATGCAAAACAAAAAAGACCTGTTCAACATCTTAATGACGCTAACCGGGTCTTCCCAAAAATTCTCTATTCGTATTTATTCTTATCCTCTACATAGGTGATAGATTACAGGCTGCAAGTGAATACATAGGCAGGCGGGACGTTGTAGTGTACTTTTTTAATTTGAATGTCCGCAAAAAAGGTGCGAAAGAAGTTGTGTTTGACCTTGCTGTACTGGAACGTAATAAATTTGCCCTCTTGACCCAAAACCTCTGCTGTTTGTCCCAAAATAAGGCTGGATAACGCGGCTGGCAGGCTGGTAAAAGGAAGCCCTGACACAATATAGTCCACCTTGGAGACCTCATACTGGTGCATATACTGTGCTACATGCTCAGCCGATCCGTGAATAATGTGTACCCGTTCCAAGTGTCCGTACTTGCTTTGTAGTGTTTTGTAAAACGATTCATTGGCTTCGATCACCAGAAGTAGCGTTTCTGGACGCTTGTTGGAAATCAACTCCTGCGTAAACACACCGGTACCTGCGCCGTATTCAATAATACACGATGCTTCGTCAAAGGAAATCGGTGTGGTGATTTGCTTGGCCAGCTGTCTTGAACTTGGGATGACAGCGCCTACGCTGCGTGGATGCCTAATATACTCTCGAATAAAGTGAATTGCATTCATCTTTTCCTCTCCCTGCTTCACACACTTGATAGGCATACGGTTCATCAACGTATCATATTCCATATCCATTGTATATTGATCAGAATAGTGATTTCAAGCAGGCCACTACCTGAATATAAAAAAGAGCGCAAATCCTTATTCGACTCTAATCAAATAAAGACTGCCCTCTTATGGTACATCTATTTTTCCATGGTGTCCAAGCTTACACCCTCTGCCTTCGGTGCCTGTCCAGCTTTACGTCGCCGTGCACCTATATGCATGGCAAGAATCCGGTAGATGGAGGCCGGCTGTATGGACACGGCCCAGTTCGCGTCCTCATCCGGTGCAAGCACGACCCCTAGCTGGTGATGATCGCCATCGTACATGCCGCGCTGTACAAACTTGATCTCACCTTGAAGGTTGCGCACCTCCAGTTTGCAAAAAGCAGAATGGATTCGCAAGGCCTGGTGCAGCTCGGCACGGCTATTTACAACGACACCGTTCACACGGTAAATGGCCTCCCCTGGCAGAATGCCCATGGCCGTCGCCGGACTGTCCGGCAGCACAGCAAGAACGCGCATTCCTTGCTCCGGATGAACAAACATCGGACTGAGACGGCCTTCCTCCAGGTTGCCATACCAGATTAGCGCTTCATGGGCGAGGAAGGAGAATAATGCTGCCAGCAGCATCAGCGGGCTCCACCATGCCGCCAGCAGGCTTAGCAGAAGCAAAACCACGCTGTACAGGAGCAGGCGGTTCGACGTGAGCAACGCCTTTTGACGTGGCAGGTAGCCCAGCGTCACGCTGCTGAAGCCCATCAGGACTGGCAAGGCAGCCAGCATATATCCGGCTCCGGCGTCGCTGCTGCCGAATAAAGGTGTCCATGGAAGCGTAAAGCCTCCCTGAACGGGAACCAACAGCAGCAGTGGAATCGGCCAGAGATCTTCCATACGATAGCCTCCAACCAGTCTTCCCCGTTTGCCCTCCACAAATAGTGGAGTGGCCGCCTTTCCTCCTTGCCAGCGAACCAGCAGCGCCTCAGCCACATGCAGCGCGGCGACCAGCACCAGCAATGCAGGTATATCCAATCCGCGGATGGCTGCTAACGATGCTCCGAGCGCCCCCTCAGGCTGCCAGCCATCTGCGACGTTCAATACAAATTGAGCCACACCCAGCAGACCTACCGAATAGGCCAGGCACAGGTAACGGACACGTACCAGCATGAGCAGCAATGTGGTCACCCACAGACACACGATGGAAGCTGTGTTCAGATGTACGCTGACGAACATTCCCAGAGCGGATAGCACTATTCCAGCGATCAAGCCACTCCATACGACGCGCCAGGCTTGTCCTGCCCAGCTGTGCACTCTGGTATGAAAGAGCTTGCGCTCCAGCAGCATTTGCCGACGATAGCCAAGCGCGACAATGAGTATTGAGATATAGTAAAACGGCTGCAAAAGCAGGTACAAGCAAGCATTCAGAACGCTCCATCCCCATTGTAATGCCCATTCCAAGTTCATTCACACTCCTTATGCCCCTGGCCCGCTGGTATAGCGGATCACGTACGTTTCATATCCATTTATTCTATATGAAATTGCCAACGTAGGGAAGACAAACCGACAGACTGCAAATAAATCCCAACAACAAAGGAGGCTGTTTCCAGCCCCCTTGTTGTAGCCTTCCTAATTATTTCGCTGCGCCAGCCTTCATTTCCTTCCGAATCTCTTCAATCCCCTGCTTGAGTTGATTGTCGTTTTTCGGATCACGAATTTTTTGAATCAGCTTGGCTTCCATCGCCGCTGCTGTCTTCGCATCAATGATACCGCTAGCTGTCAGCTTCGCCTGCTTTTGAAAAGCAATCACAGAGCTTTCGGTCGCTTTATCAAAATAGCCGTCTTCACGCCCCGGTTTGTAACCCAAGCCTTGCAGAATGATTTGCGCATTTTTTACATCGCTGCTATTCATATTGTATTTCAAGGACTTTTCTTTGTTCAGTGGTGCCGCTGTGAAGTATTCAGGCTGCTCCACTGCGATATCCGGCTTAATCCCTTTTTTATGAATCCACGTACCATTTGGCGTTAGCCATTTGGCAATCGTGATTTTGAGCAGGCTGCCGTCGCCCATTTGCTTGTCATAGCTGGTTTGTACCGTTCCTTTACCAAAGGAGTTTTCCCCGATCAACACTGCACCAGCCGATTGCTGGAGAGCACCTGCCAGAATTTCGGACGCGCTGGCGCTGCCTTTATTCATCAGCAACGTCACCGGATAGTTTTTGCTTGAACCTTTGGATTTCTCTTCTTCACGCTTCTGGTTCTTGTCTTCCACCTGTACAATCGTTTTGCCTGAAGGAACAAATTGCTGGGCAATATCAATGACGACCGAAAGCACACCGCCAGGGTTATTACGCACGTCGATGACGAGTCCTTTAAGCCCTTTTTTCTCCAGCTTCGCCAGTTCCTCTTTGAAACGGTCTGCTGTATTCAACGAGAACTGGGTGATGGTAATAACACCTACACCGCCGCTTTCCATATGAGCTGTGACGGTTTCCATATCAATGTTGTCACGGGTAATCGTGTATTCGAGTGGATCAGGAGAGCCATTGCGCTGAATTTTGACCTTGGCCTGACTGCCCTTGGGTCCCCGAATTTTGGAAACGGCCTTATTGAGATCCAATCCATCCAGTGTTTCACCGTTAACAGACAAAATAATATCTTTAGAGCGAAGCCCCGCCTTTTCCGCCGGAGAACCTTTAATTGGTGTTACTACGACTACCTTTCCGTTTTCCGCCGCTACCTCGGCTCCGATCCCGGTAAAAGAACCTTCAATAGACTGCTCAAACTGTTGTGCAGTTTCTTTGCCCATATAAGAGGAATACGGGTCGCCTAGCGACTCCATCATACCATTGATAGCGCCATCCACCAGCTTGGTACGATCCACATCCTGATAATATTGTCCCTGAATCAGGTCCATCGCTGTCTCAATTTTGCGGATATCGCTTCTGGAGGCGGAACTGCTCCCTGTCACACTTGCCAGCAGTCCCTCGCCCAGGGCGCTATTCCCCACTGTGGCCGTTCCAGTATAAGCAAAAGTGAGCAGACTGCCGCCAAGCAGGCCAATCACCATCAAGAGTACTGCTGTACTTTTTTTCAACATCTAATCGTCCACCGCCTTCTCTTTATCTTGTAGCCTATTCCTCAAACGCATATCCATTCACGCAGTATACGTCTAGCTTGTACGGAATATGATAATTGTATCCTACTCTGTGTCTCAATGCACATGTTCTTCATCGGGTATCAAGCTATGAAAGCAAAGCCCTATCTACAACCGTATCGGCTACAAATAGGGCTTGCCTTTTTCAGCTATAAATAGTTCATCGGATTTACAGGTTTGTTATTCTCGCGCACCTCAAAATGACAGTGAGGTCCTGTAGAATTACCCGTCGAACCAACTTCCGCAATTTTTTGACCGCGTTTCACTGTCTGTCCCGTATGAACCACCGTACCGCCATTGCGAATATGTCCGTATAGGGTCCATAGCCCGTCTCCGTGGTCAATCACAACCGTGTTTCCATAGCCGCTCCACCATTCGGCTACAATGACAACACCGTCTTCTGCTGCATGAATATCGGTTCCCTGCGGGGCCGCCATATCAATACCTGTGTGGCCTTTCAGCTTGCCGGTTATCGGATGTACCCGCATGCCAAAAGTAGATGAGAGTCGGTAATGGGATACAGGCAAAGCCAACGTGCCCGATCCGCCTGTATACGTACTTGCTGCCGCATGGCTGGAATTCGAGCCGGAACCTGAGGATGAAGCATATCGCTTAGCTTCAGCAGCACGTGCAGCCGCTCTGGCGCGTGCTGCTTTAGCAGCCTGCTCCGCTCTGAGCTTGTTTTTCTCCTGCAACAGACCCACACGTTTGTTAGCGAGGGCTACCAGCATATCATTTTGTTCTTCACTGATTTCATCTGACTCAGCAATATCATGATCATAGCCGGCGATCAATCTTTGCTTTTCCTGCTCCTTGGAATTCAGTTCTGCTTTGGCGTCCTGCTTGATCGCATACAGCTTCTTGGCATTTTTATATTCCGTGTCGAGCTGCTTCTTCTTGCTTACGACCAGGGCCTTGTCCTTTTTATGCTCGTCCAACAGGATTTGATCCTGCTCCACGATCGTTTTCAAGGAATCTACCCGGCTGAGAAAGTCGCTAAAGCTGGTCGAAGACATAAGCACGTCCATATATGAGACAGTTCCATCCGTATACATCAGACGCACGCGAGTTTCCAGCATTTTTTCCCGTGACTGGATACGATCAATCGCTTCGGCTAAATCTTTTTTAGTCGCACGCAGATTATCTTCCGTTTGATCAATCTGAACCGCTACACGACTCAACTGGTCACTGACACTATTAATCTGATCAAGTACAACTTTCAGGTTTTGCACGGTTTTATTTTTATAATGCTGGGCATACTGTTTATCTTGAGCAGCCTTTTCCTGCTGTTGCTTGGCAGATTTGGCCTGCTTTTCCAATTGGTTCAGCTGCGAATTGATTTCACTCATGCTTTTGGCATATCCGTCAGAAGGCTGAATCAGCAATGCGGCTACCAGGGTAGCGGCCAACACAGATCCTGTTTTCTTCAACTTGCAATCCCCATCCTTTATCGCAAAATCTTTATCGCAACATAACAGCGGGCTTCCCCGTTCTAATTGATATCAATTACGACGCACCAAATGATTCTTTATACTTTCAAGAACTTGCGCATGGACAGGGTACTGCCAATAATGCCGACCAGCATCCCCAAAATAACCAGCAAAGCACTCAACTGAATCCAAATGCCCTCAAGCGGCATAAGCTTCAGCATATTCAATGCGATATCTCCCTGAACGGCCGTGAGCAGACGCTGATAGCCTGTAAATAAAATACCTACGGTAATCAAGGAACCAATGAGACCAATAAGCGCGCCTTCAATAAAAAACGGCCATCGTATAAAAAAGTTGGTCGCACCGACCAGCTTCATAATGCTAATCTCTCTGCGTCGTGCCAATATCGTCACACGAATTGTATTCGAGATCAGGAACATGGACATAATCGCCAACCCGGCTACGAATATAAAGCCAACATTGCGAATCAGCTTGGTTATCGTAAAGAGCGTCTCTACGGTGCCTTTTCCATAACGAACCTTTAAAATCGGCTTCTCTGGATGCAACGTATTCAGCTTCTCAATCTTCTCGGCCACAAATGGAACCGTCGTCGGTTCAATAACCTCTACCACAATTTTGTCCGGCAACGGATTGCTGTCCTTGTCAAAACCCTCCAGCAGCTCTTTGCCGCTGTCGCCCAGATCTTTGCGCAGCTCTTCCAATCCTTGAGCTTTAGTCACAAAGCTGGTTTTGCTGATTTCCGGCATGGCCGCGATTTCCTTTTGCAGCGTTTCACGCATGTTCTGATCCACATTCAGCTCCAGAAATACGTTGATCTCCACCTGGCTATCTGCTTGATCAGCCAAGGAGTTGACGTTGAGCACCAGCATGATGAACACGCCCAGAATAAGCAGTGACACAATAATTGAGGTGATGGATGCGATGGACATCCAGCCATTGCGGAATATGTTTTTGAAACCTTCCCGCATATGACGCAAGAAGGTATTAAAAGTCATATCCGTACTCTCCTCTGACCTGATCTCTTACGATGTTGCCATTTTCGATGGCAATAACGCGTTTACGCATGGAGTTCACGATGTCCTTATTGTGTGTTGCCATCACAATCGTCGTCCCCCGGAAATTAATTTCGTCCAGCAGCTGCATGATCTCCCACGATGTTTCGGGGTCCAGATTACCCGTCGGCTCATCGGCAATGATCACCGATGGATTGTTCACGATGGCACGGGCAATCGCTACACGCTGTTGCTCCCCACCGGAAAGCTGGGCAGGCTCACGATTCATTTTCTCTTTCAAGCCAACCAATTCGAGCACTTCCGGTACTCGTTTGCGGATCAGCTTTTTGGGAGCCTCGATCACTTCCATGGCAAACGCTACATTCTCATAGGCCGTCAAACGCGGCAAAAGGCGGAAATCCTGAAAAATGACTCCGATGTTGCGACGGACATAAGGGATTTTACGCTGCTTGAGCTTCCCGATATTAAATCCATTAACTGAAATTTGCCCCTTGGTCGGTACTTCTTCTCTATAAATAAGCTTCATAAAAGTCGATTTACCCGCCCCGGACGGGCCGACTACGTATACGAATTCATTACGGTCAATTTTGACCGACACTCCCTGAAGTGCGTGGGTCCCGTTAGTATAGGTCTTCCACACATCCTGCATTTCAATCACTCGATCACTTCCCGCTGCTTAATCATGTTACGTATAACCTAATAACCATTCGACATATTCCATGCATTTCCTTTATAAACTTCTGTATTTCATCATACCGTCTATCATTGTAACAAATTTGTTACCTAAATAGTACCGAAAGTTTTCCGCATTTGGCACATATATATGAATATGATGGCACACGAATGCGTTACTAAGCTTACGAGACAGGAGACATCTGCATTATGAAAAAAATTCATTTATCTGTCATTTGGATATGGTGTGGAATTTTGGCGCTGGCGATGCTATGGGGAGGGCTTCACCTGTACGCCGACAGACAAACACTGCCGAAGGGAGTAAGGGTCGGAGGAATCAGCATGGGAGCTATGGATAAAACAGCCGCTCTTCGCCTGCTGGACGAGAAACTGGATGCCTTGAAGCAGCGCCCTCTGATCTTGACGGATAATGACAGCAGTGCGCAGGATATAAAACTTACCCTTGGAGACGCAGGGATTACTTATAATGCATCGGCATTCCGCAATGGCGTGAAGGCGCTCGGCTCGGAGCATCTGTGGACTCGTGTGCAGACACGCTTTACCTTTGAAAAGGAATGGTCTGTCACGCCTTCCCGACAGGAGAACGCCTTAAAAGCCCAATTGGGGACCGATTGGGAGGAACAGCGCTACGGCATGCCTGTGAATGCCGTACGTCAGATCACCCCATACGATCAGGTTCACTATATTCCGGGGCGATCCGTCCGCCGCCTGGATTGGCCCAAATTAAACGTAGCACTGGATAAGGCGCTGCCCAAGGATTTAACCGCCTCCGGGGAGCCGGTACGAGTGGAGCTACCGTTCCGGCAGCTGGAACCGGATATTACGGTGGATAGCCTGCGGGGCGAAGGTATCGAGCGTAAAATCGTCCAGTTTTCCACCAGCCTGGGCAGCAGCTCGGAAGGACGTGTGTATAACGTCAACTCAGCCGCCAGCACTGTTGACGGATTGATCCTCAAGCCAGGCGATATATTTGACTATGGTCAAATTATAGCCAAGGCTGAGCGCACTCAAGGCTTTCGTGAAGCCCCGGTGATCGTGAACGGACAACTGGAATCCGGCATTGGCGGCGGGATTTGTCAGGTATCCAGCACCGTCTACAATGCGGCGCTGCGAGTCGGTTTGGACATTATTGAGCGTCGCAACCACTCCTTGCCGGTCAGCTACCTGCCCAAGGGGCAGGATGCCACTTTTGCTACAGGATCTATTAATTTTCGCTTTAAGAACAATACGGGCAAGCATTTGCTCCTGCGTGCCGCCGTTCAAAACCGCATGCTTACCGTAAAATTTTTTGGCACCTTCCCGTCAAATGTGTCCTATGAGCTGGAATCCCGCACGGTTCGTGTCCTCCCTATACCGGAAAAGAAAATCCGTAATGGCTCATTTTCCCCCGGCTTCTATCAAGTACTTCGGCAGGGCAGGGAAGGATATGTAGTGGAAACATACCGAATCAAAAAGGTGGACGGCAAGACTGTGGAACGCACCCGGATCAGCCGCGATACATACCATGCGCAACAGCGTATTGTTGCTGTTCCTGACGAAAGTACATCGTCTGAGCCACAAACACGTGAACCGCAAAAGCGTATCATCGAGGACGGCATAAGGTAATAAACGAAAAATCCCCCTCCAACGGCTGCCTGAATCGGTTCAGACAGAGTTAAAGGGGGATTTTAATTATAGATTGATTACTCGCTGCGTTTACCCAAAACAGAAACTTCTACAGGCGTACTTTCGTTGCCGTCTGCATCTTTAGCTTTGATTACCAGCGTAACCGTTGCTTTTTGAGTAGTCACACTGATACTAAACTTACCATCATCCTTGGCTACCGCACTACCGATGGGCAGATCGTTGGAATAGGCAGTCACTGTGGAACCTGCTTTGGCTGTCCCTGTGATTGTACCTTCCCCGTCATACACATCATTGACTTTCAGTGTATCTGTGCTTGCAGCTGCGTCAGTGGTTGTGTCTGTAGTTGCGTCTGTATCTGCACTAGTATCGGTTGTTGTAGAGTTGTCCACAGTCGTGCTGCTGCTCGTCGTAGCATCTGTATCTGTGGTTGTGCTTTCCGTGCTCGTGCTTGTACTTGTGCTGCTATCTTCAGCTTCGCTGCCGGAAGTAGTAGACGTGTTGCCATAAGTGGAATCCGTAACAGTGCCGTATGTGGAATCTGTTACGGTTCCGCCAGGAGTCGTTGTCAGATTATCAACAGAGCTCAGGTTGTAGCCGGATGCCGCATCCAGAATGGCAATCGCTTCGGCACGAGTCAGCGGCTTCAGTGGCTGGAATTTGCCATCAGGATAGCCGTTAATGATTTTTTGCTCCGCAGCTGCTGCTACACTTTTCTTCGCCCAAGATCCAATCTTGCCGGAGTCGATGAATTTAGTGACATCTGCTGCGTTACCCGCAGTCAGCCCAATCGCTTTGCTCACGATAGCCGCGGCTTCCTGACGTGTCACTTTTCCATTCGGTTTGAGCTTGTTATCTGCATAGCCGCTTATGTAACCTGTATTCACGGCACTTGTCAGCTCATTGTATGCCCAGTGCGACGCTGGTACATCTGTGAACGTTCTGCTTCCATTGCCGTTTACCTTCACACTGTCTGCATATGTTACGTCCGTCACAGCCGGAGTGTCCACTGTAAACGTACCCAAGCTGCGGTTCAGAAGAACAATAAATTCTGCACGCGTGATCGCTGCATCCGGTTTCGTTGCACTATCCAAATGCCCTGTAGCCGACCAGCGTTGTACCTGATCTCCTGCCCAATGGCCGCTTGTTGTTTGAGGAGCTGCCGCCGCTACGCTGAATGCGCTTAGAATAAGGCCCGTACTCAATACACCTGTGACTGTGTTTCTAAACTTTTTCCCCATATTATAAATTCCTCCTTTGATTGGCTTCATCACTCTTTTTTAAACACTTTACCAGAAATCAAACCCAAATAACCACCAAATTACAAAAATCGTCCCATTTAACCACACCCCAACTAATGTAGGATAAACAAGACTTAGGACTTAATACCCAGCTAATTGCTAGGATATGTATATGTGGAAGGCTACGGTATACTGAGGTTAAAAAAATCCCCACAGCCTTCCTCACCATACTACAGTGAAGAAGAAGCTGCGGGGATTTGTTGCACAATCAAGGAGCTGTCGTTGTCTCTGTCGATAAAGATACCTGCGTCTGTGGCTTGGGCAGCACTTTGTACAGGCGCCACTCGCCGTTAAACTCACGCTCAAGCTGAACCCACGGCGCACCCTTTTCATACAAATTCGGATATACCATGTTGATTTTACTCAGCGGCATGCCTGGCATGATTTTAGGTACAAGGATATAATCCACATGGCTATCCTGCGGATAGCTTAATGCTTTATTGAACGAGTAATCACTTGTGATCAGGAAGCGTTTGGGATACTGACTATACACGATCATCGTGTAGGCTGAGGCCGAATCGGTCATAATCGTAGACTTCGGCAGTTGCTCATCCAGCCAGACGGCGATCTTTCGATCTGATACCTGTCTTACATAGTTCACATTACCCGTTCGGGTGAGAAAGCTGTTCTCATCCGGTGCAATATCCGGACGAGTCAACGCATAAGAGAGCAACCCGGCGGTAAGCAGCAGACTGACAGATACCAGACCAAAGGCCGCTCTCCGCCATCGTCCCTGAAGCTGGCTGAGCTCATACGGCAACCAGGCTACGGTAATGGGGAACACATACATAAAATAACGGAACCACCCATACGAGGATTGCTTCATCATGAGTAAAAATTGCAAGCCTGGCACGGACAGAAACAGCAACAAAATAATCAGGGTACCCCACCGGAACAAGCGCCCGCTCAATAAGCGAATGAGCAGAATAGCAAACAGCGGCACAGAATACCAAACCGTTTTGGAAGCAATAAACTTCAAGGCTACCAGCGGATTGGAAAACATCTCCACGAATTTATCATCATTCAACAGCTCTGCCGATTGCGCCGTGTTCGAATACTCTGAATTGAGGAAATAAAAAGCATTTCCCATAATGAGATAATTAAAGAAAATCCACAGCAGCCCGGAAAAGACCACAGGGAGCAGGAGCAGAAGCCAGGTCGCCTCGACCTTGTGCAGCTTTTCCCGCAAAGGCAGTTTACGTCTGTCCATATGCCGATGTAAGAACAGCACTGCTACGACCACGCCGCACGCCATCGCTACGCCCAGGGGCACTGCCTCATAGCGAGTCCAGAACGCCATAGCTAACGCTAATCCGGATACAATCAGACTCGCCGTCGTACGATCCTTGAGCCACAGCGCAAATTCAATCACCGTCATCATAATAAAATATATGTATAGCGAATCACTCAGTCCGTTGGCGCCGAACAGTAAAATAAATGGATTTAGCACATACAGCAAAGCCAGCAGCAAGCTCATTCCCGAGCTAAGCCCGGTTCTGACACCAGCCCGATACAGCAGCATAGCAGTCAAGGCGGCAAAGGTAGCACTAAGGATGACCGCGGCCAATCCATAAGATGCTAATGCCGGAAAAACCGGATACAACACGAGAATCACCATTTCCAGCAGACTGGGCAGCGGATTCCAAATAAACCCGATTGCGCCCAGATGCGGGTCACGGCTATACAGCACATAAAACGCGTTAGCAACGCGACTGAGCGCATCCGTATGCATATATCCCAAAACATAGCTGAAATAAATGCCTGCGGACAGCTCTAACGCAAGTATAAATACAAACAGACCTATAGCCATCCATCTGCTTGCAGACCATTTGCGAAAGGACATCCCTCTCGTTCCTCCTCAAACTTGTTGCGGTATTGCAGCTATAGCCTTATCTTCCAGCCTATAGCTGCATGATTCGAACGTTTTCCGCGTTTTTTTAAAATTATGAAGCCTCTTTCTGACGCTTTTGCGGAACGGAGAAAATCCAATAGCGGTTCCAGAGGTAATTATGAATGGGCACGATGATGGTAGTCAGTACTTCACCAATCAGATACGGCCAACCGATCCAGTGAATGGTTACGTACATAAGAGCTGCATTCAAGAGCAGGCCACAGGAGCAGACCAACAAATATTTAAAAAATTGCGTGCGGCTCCCCTCGCCGGTAGGTTCGAATGTCCAGTTCCGATTCAGCACGTACGAAACGCACAACGTCACCACAAATCCTATCGTAGTAGCGGTTACCGCAGGGACCTTGAACAGCTCCACCAGCAGCACAAGCACACCGACATGGATACCTGTACCCAGCAACCCCACAATACCGTATTTAATGATTGGATACTTTAGATATGAACGTCTGATCATGTTGATTAAGCTCCCTATCCACCCACAATCGGTCAGCATTCGCCCGTTTGTCTGCGATTAGATAACGGGGGCGGGCTTTAACTTCGTGATATATGGCGGCAATATATTCTCCTACTACTCCAATGGACAGCATGAGGACACTGCCAATGATCAAGAGCAGCAATATGACAGTGGTAAAACCGGTAACAGCGTCACCCATTAACTTGCGCATCAAGGTTTGAATCCCCAAGACGACTGAAATCAGCATAAAAATGATTCCCATCAGACTTACTACCCGCAGCGGTACGGTTGAAAACGATACGATCGCTTCTGCTGCCAGCCGAAACAGCCCGAACGGGCTCCAGCGGCTTGGACCTTCCTCCCGCGGAGCCACCCGGAACGAAATCTGGGTTTTGCGGAAGCCAAGCCAGGCCGTCATTCCGCGAAAAAACGGCATCCGCTCCGGCATCGCCATCCAGGCATCCACGACCCGACGATCCAAAAGCTTATAATCAGAAGCATCCTTCAGGTTAAAGCCCGTCAGACGGTTCAAGGTCGCGTAGAACAATGAAGCACCGAGCTTTTTGCCCACCGACTCTTCTCCCCTAAATTCTTTTACACATTCGACCAGATCATAACCCTCATCCTGCCATAAACGCACCATTTCCCCGATCATCTCAGGAGGATGCTGCAAATCACCGTCCATGACAATGATCGCATCGCCGGAGGCGTTTTCCAAACCTGCGCACAGTGCCAGCTCCTTGCCAAAGTTCCGGCTCAACCGCAGCGCGAGCAAAGAAGGCATGCGACGGGACAATTCGGACAGTTTGAGCCACGTGTCGTCTTTGGAACCATCATCTACGATAATCAGCTCATAGCGTGAGGTGACAACAGACAATACTCCATCAATTACCGTGAGTGAACGCTCCAAATGCGAGCTTTCATTGTACATCGGAATGACGACGGATAAAAAAGGTGTTTTTGTCTCCATTCTTGCCCCTTCTTTCTTCATATTCAGGAGGACTGTGCCGGGGCATCATCCAAGTCGTGCATATCGGTCAGACCATGTGTCGTCTTCTCCCAATAGAACGGCTTGGTAATGAGCTGCCAGGCTGCTTTTACCGCAGCTATACTCATAAGTACCCAATATATTGGCGAAAGCAGCCCGTATTTGACCATCGCGTATGAAAATGTTCGTTCACCACGCTCTTCCAGCTCCCCGATGACCCAATACATGCCGGCCACATTACTGAATACGAACAGAAAGTTGCCGATATAAAATTCCGCGCTGGCCAGGTAATACACATAGCCCGGGAACAGCTTGGGAATAAAGGACATTTGCCAGCCAAACCATAAAATAAGCAAGCCCCAAAAAATCGGATTCAGCAAAGGCAGCATTGGAGTTGCCAGAATCATGACCTGAAAACCAAAAAAACCTTTCCAGCCCACTTCACGCACCAATTTAACCGGATTGCGCATATGAACCAGCCATGTCTGCATATAACCCTTGATCCAGCGTGACCGCTGACGAATCCAGTTGCCGACGCGACTGTTAGCCTCCTCCCATGTACGGGAGTCGACAATGGCGGTTTTATAGCCGCCTTTATACAGACGTATGCCCAAATCGGCATCCTCGGTTACATTGTAGGGGTCCCATGCGTTGATATCTTTTAATACAGATACCCGAAAATGATTGGACGTGCCGCCCAGCGGGATTGGAGTATCCAGCTGCATAATGCCCGGCAGCAGCAATTCGAACCACATGCTGTATTCTTGAGTAAACCAGCGAGTGAGCAAATTTTGCGTGCTGTTAAAATAATTGAGCTTCGCTTGAATACACGCATAATTCTCAGGGAGTGAATTGAACGCCGCAATGACCTTTTTGAGCTGGTCAGCGTCGGGACGATCCTCGGCATCATAAATGACGACAAATTCGCCGCGTGCCCGAATAAGCCCGTAGTTACATGCCTTCGGCTTGGTTTTCGGCAAGCCGTCAGGAACGATCAGTGTCGTATAATAAGCAGGCAGCTTCATTTCGCGAAGCAGCTCAATCGTCTCCATGTCATCCTCTTCAATTAGCAACCGCACATCCAGCTTGGACTTGGGATAATCCAACTGCTCCAAATTCCGCAAAAGCATCGGAAGCACGCCAGCCTCCTTGTACATCGGTACAAGAACCGTATAGATCGGCAGCATTTTTTCATCCATGGCGTCAACTTCTTCCTTCGTGAAGCGAAGCTGCGCTGCACGCCGGGAGCCGAGATAGATAATACCGAATTTGAAAAGGGTCATAGCAAAATAAAACAGCTGAATCATCATATTGATGATCAGCACCGTTTTCCAGCTGTTCCAGAAGAGACCGAGCAGTGTGATTACGCCCATCGCCGCGAACACCATCAGCTGCCCCTTCGTAAAGGTCGTGCGCGCCGAATTGTGCGGCTCTTTTTCCAGCAGTCCGGTCGTGCTCTCCTGCATCATTTCTTCACCGTAAATTTTACCCCAGAGCTGCTCCATTTCTTCCTTGGTCGCCAGCACTTGCTCTACCGGCATACCGAGGATTTCCTCCAGCTTCAAGCGTCGCTCTTCCGGGAGCGGGTCACTGACCGCCACAATATAGCGGTTCATATATTGATGAATGACGACCACACCATAAGCCATAGCCACCTGCTCGGGCAGCTTATAGGCAGCATCCAGCGCCAGCTCCTCACCAATACGGCCGATCCGGTTCTGTGTAGCAATCGCACGGTACAAATCGGCGGGTTCCAGCATTTGCAATGACAGTAAAATATCGCCGAGCAGCCCGCCGCTCTTCGCCTGGAACTCCAGTGCGCGCTCTAGCTGCTCGGGTAAAATATAGCCGGAACGAACCAACATATCGCCTAAGCGTTCCTTGGACTCGTCCCCGCTAACCTGCTGCTGCAGCTGCCCGGCTGTAATGAAGCCCATCTCCACGAGAATGTCACCCAGCCTGCCACCATAACGCTTCTGGCTTCGGATGGCGTCCGCCAGCTGATCCCGGGTAATCAGCCCGTTCTCCACCAGTTGATCCCCCAGACGGGCTTTACCGTTTCGTCCGCTTTGTTCTCCAGTGATAATCTCTCCATCTGCCGCGCCTGCCACACTGGAGGCCGCTCCCATAGCGGTGCCTGCTGCCTGTTCCTGCTGCCCGGAAGCGTACTGGACTTGCGCCTCCTGTGCCTGTCCAGCCTGCATGTCTTCAGCCTGCAATGGCTCCACTGCTGCTGAATCATCAGCGTTCTTGATAGCCTGGATGCGAAGCTCTGTATCCTGGAGTCGCCGTTCCAGCTCTTCGATATGAAAATCAAGCTTGTACAGCACCGGAGCTTGCTCCGACCGCTGGGCTTCCAGCTGCTGCTGCAGTTGAGCGATCAGTTGGCGTTCCTCTTTTATTTTTCTCTTGGTTTGGCGAATCGACACTCCGCCAATCTGCCACCTAAGCTTGTCACCCATAGATTCCCGCCCTTTCAATCCAGCGCCGCTCTTCGGCGAGCGCGTCCGCAAGCAGCTGCTTCAGCTCCGCATCCCGCTGCTTTTTCCGTTCCAGCGCCGCGTGAAAAAGCTCCCGTTCCTCACGCAGCAACTTCTCCGCTTGCATCCGCTCCTCATTCAATGAAGACACCAGTTGTTCGGCGTCAGAAGCACGATAACCGATCCATGCGCTCTTTAACTTCCGTGCCGTTCTTTTACTTCTCATAATACCTCCTGTACCGTCCCAATTCTGTCCCTTGAGCATATCACTACTTCGATGATCCATCCGTCCTTATGCACATCAGAACATCCTTATATTTCTTATATATACCAATCGTTTACACATTGATGCAAATTTTCCGGTCAGAAAACACTCTTTCCGGCCTGATCTCAGCTATGTATAAATGGGTCCGTTCTGGCTAATTGGGTCTACCTTTAAAAACTTAGTGCTATTCTACCATAATTATGTCAGAAGTAGGTATATAAAATGTAAACTATTCAATCTTTCATACTTATGCACAACTAGGTATTTAGGACTACTAACATATGTCTTAAAAAACACAAAAGGCACCGCGAACGGTGCCCTCTATTGAACAGAACTTGAGATTCCATATATAGCCTTGTAGCCACACAGAAGAATCATACTTCTTTTTTTGCTGATTTAGTTGCTCCGTTGGTGCTTTTCAAACCAGGTTGATGTGCCCGCCAAGAGCTGCTCACTGCGTCCAATGGCTGCCTGTACCTGTCCTGTAGCTGTTCCGCCATATACATTCCGTGCGTTCACTACTGCCTCCGGTTGAAGCACCTCATAAATGCGGTCGTCGAACAAATCGGAGAACTGCTGGAATTCCTCCAGTGTCAGATCAAGCAAATATTTGCCGTGCTGGATACAATAGAGCACGGTTTTGCCAATGACCTCATGCGCCTGACGGAAAGGGAGTCCCTTGCCGACCAGGAAATCCGCAATATCCGTTGCGTTCGAGAAATCCTGATTGACCGCTTGACGCATGCGATCCTTGTTCACCTTCATCGTAGCGATCATCGGTGCGAACAGTTGCAGCGCTCCTTCCAGCGTAGCAACGGTATCAAACATGCCTTCCTTGTCCTCCTGCATATCTTTGTTGTATGCCAGTGGCAAGGATTTGAGAACGGTTAGCAAGCCCATGAGATTGCCGTAGACACGTCCGGTTTTGCCGCGTACCAGTTCCGGTACGTCCGGGTTCTTCTTCTGCGGCATAATGCTGCTGCCTGTGCAAAAGGCATCATCCAGCTCCACGAAGCCAAACTCCGTGCTGCTCCATAGCACCAGTTCCTCGCTCAGACGAGACAAATGCGTCATAATCAGCGAGGCTCCAGCCAGGAACTCTACTATAAAATCCCGATCGCTAACGGCGTCCAGACTATTTTCATATACGCCATCAAACCCGAGCTGCTCAGCTACAAAATGACGGTCGATCGGGAAGGTGGTTCCTGCCAAAGCGCCAGCACCTAACGGCAATACATTGATACGCTTGTAGCTGTCCTTAAGACGGTCAATATCACGCTCCAGCATAGATACATATGCGAGCAAATGATGTGCAAATAAAATCGGCTGCGCACGCTGCAAGTGTGTGTATCCGGGTACAATCGTGTCCAGATTGTCTTTCGCCTGTCCGATTAACGCGGCTTGCACGTCATGCAGCATCCCCACCAGCGATACGACACGGCCACGCAAATACAAGTGCATATCCGTGGCTACCTGATCGTTGCGGCTACGGCCTGTGTGCAGCTTACCGCCAACCGGACCAATAGCTTCGATCAGATTTTTTTCGATATTCATGTGAATATCCTCGTCCGAAACGGAAAACTCAATCTCGCCACGGCGAATGCGCTCCAGTACTGTGTGCAATCCTTCCTTGATTGTGTCGGCGTCCGCTTGCGGGATAATGCCACATTTGCCCAACATGGCTACATGGGCCAAGCTGCCCTGAATATCCTCTTCTGCCAACGCCTGATCAAATCCGATAGAAGCCGTGTATTCCTCTACCAGCTTATTCGTTTGCTTCGTAAAACGCCCGCCCCATAACTTACTCATTGCATGATCCCCTCTCTGCAATAACAAGCCGCCCTCGTCGTTTGGACAAGAACGGCCCGCATTCCGTACATTTTTTAGATTACATCATTATTTATGATTTTGTGTTACGCCCGCATTGACCTTCAAGCGCAAAGCATTCAACCGGATGAAGCCTGTTGCATCACCTTGATCATAGGCTTGTGTCGGATCGGCTTCCATCGTCGCAATATCCGGGTTGTACAAGCTAACCGGGCTTTTGACGCCTGCGCCGATAATATTGCCTTTGTACAGCTTAACGCGCACCGTACCACTGACATTTTTCTGGCTCTCATGAACCAGAGCCTGCAAAGCCACACGTTCCGGTGCGAACCAGAACCCGTTGTATACCAAGGTAGCATAACGGGTAATCAGACTGTCACGCAAATTCATAACTTCGCGATCCATCGTGATGGATTCCATTTTGCGGTGAGCTGTGAACAGGATCGTACCGCCCGGCGTCTCGTAGACTCCGCGGCTCTTCATGCCCACAAAACGGTTCTCCACCATATCCACGCGTCCGATGCCGTGCTTGCCGCCCAACTCATTCAGCTTTTCCATTACCTGCAGCGGTGTCAACCGTTCTCCGTTCAAAGCGACGCAGTTGCCTGCTTCAAATTCCAGCTCCAAATATTCCGCTTCATCAGGAGCGTCCTCTGGCGCGTTGCTGAGCAAGAACATCTCTTTATTTTCAGGAGCGCTCGGATCAAACCAAGGGTCCTCCAGCACACCGCTTTCATAGCTGATATGCAGCAGGTTGCGGTCCATGGAGTACGGCTTGGCTGCAGAAGCGGTTACCGGAATATTGTGTTTTTCAGCATAGGCAATCATTTCTGCCCGGCCCGGGAACTGATTGCGGAACTCTTCCAGCCGCCAAGGTGCAATGACCTTGATATCCGGCGTCAACGCCGCCGCGTTCAGCTCGAAGCGCACCTGATCGTTGCCTTTGCCTGTTGCGCCGTGAGCGATCGCTGTTGCTCCCTCGGCAATCGCAATATCGACCATCCGCTTGGCGATCAATGGACGTGCAATACTCGTTCCGAGCAAATATTGTCCTTCATACAAAGCACCCGCCTGAAACATCGGATAAATAAAATCCTTGGCGAATTCATCACGCAGATCATCAATGTACACTTTGGAAGCCCCCGTAGCGAGCGCTTTTTCCTCCAAACCGTCCAGTTCTTCCTTCTGACCGATGTCAGCGGTAAATGCGATGATCTCGGCATCATACGTTTCCTTGAGCCATTTCAGAATGACCGACGTATCCAGACCGCCGGAGTATGCGAGTACGATTTTTTCTTTTGCCATGATTAAAGTCCTCCCCAAAATGCTTCTAGCCTTTATCTTCCTTACCTATTTTCCTTATCCCAGCAAAGCAACCAACAGCGCTTTTTGCGCATGCAGGCGATTTTCCGCTTCATCAAAAATGACTGAATTCGGACCGTCAATGACACCCGCACTCACTTCTTCCCCACGATGTGCAGGCAGACAGTGCAGGAACAAATAATCCGGTTTCGCCAGCTGGACCAGCTCCTCATTCACCTGGAAGTCGGCAAAAGCAAGCTCACGCTCCTTCTGCTCTTCCTCAAAGCCCATGCTCGCCCATACATCCGTATAAATTGCATCCGCATCCTTGACCGCTTCTTGCGGACTTTGGGTTATAACAATTTCACTCCCTGTCTGCTTGGCAATCTCACGGGAAGCTGCAACCACACTCGGGTCAGGCTCGTATCCCGCAGGACTTGCAATCGATACATGTACTCCGAGCTTCGCTCCGCCGATCAATAGAGAATGTGCCATATTGTTGCCATCCCCGATGTAAGCTAGTTTGAGTCCTTTTAGCTTGCCCTTTTGCTCATACAAAGTTTGGTAATCAGCCAGCACCTGACATGGATGCGCCAAATCGCTCAAGCCGTTGATCACAGGAACGGATGCATAACGTGCCAATTCTACGACATTATCGTGCCCAAAGGTACGAACCATAATGCCGTCCAGATAGCGTGACATGACTTGCGCCATGTCGCTAATAGGCTCGCCGCGTCCCAGTTGAATGTCATTTTTGCTCAGGAAAAGGGCATGCCCGCCCAATTGATACATACCGACTTCAAAGGATACCCGTGTACGTGTGGAGGATTTTTCGAAAATCAGTCCAAGTGTTTTCCCCTGTAGCGGCTGATAGGTTTCCCCGTTTTTGTGCTTACGCTTAATTTCGATGGCGAGATCAATTAAATACTGGATTTCCTCTGTAGAGTAGTCATCCAGCTCAAGGAAGTCCCGCCCCTTCAAATTCATCTGCTGCAGTGCGCCGCTCTGGCTCATGCTATCGTCTCCTTTTACACTTTAATTTGGATGATTTGCTCTTTAAAACTAAGCCACATGCTCCCGAATCAATTCAGCAATCAGTGTTACTGCCTGATCAATTTCATCCTTCGTTACATACAGGTTAGGCAACAGGCGAATCACGTTCGGTCCTGCTGTAATAAACAGAATCCCCTTCTTCTGTCCTGCCAAAACAAGCTCTGCTACCGGCTCCGCACACTCAATGCCGACCATCAGCCCTTTTCCGCGGATATCCTTTACAAAAGGAATATCTCCAAGCTGCTTTTGCAGGCTATGGAACAAATATTCGCCCATCTCAGCTGCACGTTCTGGCAGTTTGTCATCTATAATCGTTTCAATGGTCGCCTGAACCGCTGCCATCGCGAGCGGCGTACCACCAAAGGTGGAACCGTGGCTGCCCGCCGTGAACGCTTCACGCAAATATCCTTTGCCCAGCATCGCACCTACAGAAAAGCCACTGCCCAACCCCTTCGCCAATGTAAAGATATCCGGCTCTATGCCATAATGCTCGAAGGCAAACAGCTTACCTGTCCGTCCCATGCCTGTTTGCACCTCATCAATGATCAGCAGCAAGCCATGCTCGCGGCACAGCTTGGTAATCACATCTACAAAAGCAGGGTCTACCGGATACATGCCACCTTCAGCCTGCACCATTTCCAGCATAATGGCCGCCGTATTTTCACTGATTGCTGCTTCAAGCGCAGCCTGATCATGAAGTGGAACGCTTTTAAACCCGGCAGGAAGCGGCAAAAATCCTTCTTTAACTTTATCCTGACCGGTAGCGGTCAGGGTTGCCAGCGTCCGCCCGTGAAAGGATTGCGTGAACGTAATGACTTCGTAGCGGCCGTTCTGCTTCACCTTTTGGTGGTAACGACGCGCCAGCTTGATCGCAGCTTCATTCGCCTCCGCCCCGCTATTGCAGAAAAATACAGCATCCGCGCTGCTATTGGCAGTCAGCAAAGCTGCCGCCCGTTCCTGTCCTGGGATATGAAACAGATTGGATACATGCCACAGTTCATCAATCTGTTTTTTCAAGCGCTCGGCTACAGCCTGAGGGGCATGCCCGAGATTGGTAACGGCAATGCCTGACATGAAATCCAGATAACGCTTGCCCTGATCATCCCACAGCCAGCTTCCTTGACCTTTGACCAGTGACAGCGGATATCTTGCATAGGTTGGAAAAAGAGAGCTTTGCGGCTGCGCTTCTGCCGCTACCTTTTCCGTACGCACTCCGATTGCATCCGTATTTGGCAATTCCTCGCTCACCAGTGCATTAGACTCCTTACTCATTATGTTCACGCTCCTTTTTTCGTTTGGTTATAAAGGTTTCGGTACATGTCATGTCTCAATTACTGCATACGCACGATGCGTGTTCCTATCGATTCCCCGCCCAGCACACGGCTTAACACCTGCGGTTCACTGCCATTCACAATAACGACTTCCTTCACTTTTCCGTGGATGCAGGCAATAGCCGCCCTCACTTTTGGGATCATACCCCCGTAGATTTCACCCGTGCTGATCATATCTTCAATCTCCTGTACGGTGATGGAGTCCAGTACCTTCTTCTCGCTGCCACTCTTTTTCAATATCCCCGGCACATCGGTAACGACGATCATCCGACTGACCCCGAGGTGAGAAGCCACTGCACCCGCCGCTGTATCCGCATTAATGTTGTAACGCTGACCAGATCGATCAATGCCAATAGGTGCAATAACAGGCATGTAGTTCATATCCAGCACACCTGTAATAATCGAAGCTTGAACAGACGTTACCTCTCCGACCCAACCGACCTCTGCGGCATTCGGCACAGGCTTTGCTTCGATTAAATAGCCATCACTGCCTGACAAGCCCAATGCCCGCCCTCCGTGCATCCCTATTCTGCGTACAATCTGCTTGTTAATGCTGCCTGCCAGCACCATTTCCACGACATCCAGCACAGGTTCAGTCGTTTTACGCAATCCATTAATGAACTCCGTTTCGATTCCCAGCTTCGCCAAATTGTCAGAGATCGCGGGACCCCCGCCATGGACAATGACAGGCTGAAGTCCTTCCGACTGCAAACGGGCCAAGTCGTCAAAAAAGGAATCAGGCAACGCAGCCAGCGTACTTCCTCCGCATTTCATCACAAAATTACGACGTGCCACTCCGGCATGATTGGCTTGATCCGCCTGCTCCATTGCTGATTGCATATCATCTCTCCTTTTCTCCTCTGCACAGGTCCGTGCGATTTTAAAAAGACGCTAGATTTACACCCACTCATTGCTTATATCAACGAATGCCGTTGTTCAATTGGTGTTTATTCCTTGCATCTATGTCCGATATGCAGCGTTAATCCGCACATAATCATAAGTTAAATCACAGCCCCAGGCTGTAGCAGTTCCGTTCCCATGATGCAAATCAACGATAATTCGCACCGTATCTCCACGTAAATAGGAAAGCGCCTCGGCTTCATCAAAAGCGACCGGACTGGATTGACTCAGCACGATAATATCACCCAGGCGGATGTCTACCGTATCTGGATTCACCGGCTCTCCGGCGCGCCCGACGGCTGCAATAATGCGTCCCCAGTTGGCGTCTGCACCGAAAACAGCTGATTTCACCAAACTGGACCCGATCACCGTCTTGGCTATCGCCTGGGCAGACGCATCGCTTACCGCCCCGCTCACCGACACCTCTACTAGCTTCGTAGCACCTTCTCCATCGCGAGCAATCGCCTTCGCCAGCTCCTGGCAGATATAGGTGAACGCCTCGGCAAAAGCCTCCCAATCGGGATGGCCTGCATCCAACTCGCGGTTGCCCGCCAGCCCGCTTGCCATAGCGATCAGCATATCGTTCGTACTTGTATCGCCATCCACTGTAATCATATTAAAGCTGTTATCCGTCGCCTGCTTTAGGAGCTGATGAAGCGCTGCCTGCCCGATGGCTGCGTCACAGGTCATAAAGGCCAGCATCGTTGCCATATTCGGATGAATCATGCCCGAGCCCTTCGCTGCCCCGGCGATGTGCACCGTCACGCCATCCACTTCAACCGCCACGCACGCTTCCTTTTTCACCAAATCTGTCGTCAGGATGGCTTGGGTAAATTGCTCCGCTCCATCGCTTTCCCCGTTCACACGGTCAGGTAATGACGATATACCGCCAAGCACACGATCCATTTTCAAATGCTCGCCAATCACGCCAGTCGAAGCAACGGCTACATTACTCTCGGCTACACCGAGCTCTCGAGCCGCAGCCGCACGCATAGCGTAGGCATCCCGCTCCCCTTGCTGCCCTGTGCAAGCATTGGCATTCCCGCTATTCACCACTACCGCCTGCAATCGGCCATCTACCAGGCTCTCGCGGGTCACCTTCAGCGGTGCAGCCTGAAACACATTGGTGGTATACACCGCAGCAGCTGTCGCCTCTACCTCGCAACGAATGGCGCCAATATCGTTGCGATCCGTATTTTTCAATCCGCAGTGCAGTCCCCCGGCTGTAAAGCCACGCGGAGTTACGATGCTGCCCCCGTTTACTACTGTAAACCCTACTTTACTCATACTCATAATTATGTGCCCTCGTTCGCAACCTATGGGATGAATGACAGCTAAGCTTGCGTTCCCAAACCTGCCTTCCGTCGTTCCCCGCAACCTGTTGCGGTTACTTGCTTACTTACGGATATACCGGTATGAAGCCGAGCCCGAGGTTCTCCTCCCATCCCATCATCAAATTTAAATTCTGAATCGCCTGTCCGGCAGCACCCTTCACCACATTATCAATGACAGAAATAATCGTAAGGCGCCCGGTTCGGGCATCCGCTGCAAAACCGATATCACAATAATTCGAGCCAAATACTTCCTTCGTCGCTGGCCATACACCTTCGCCACGTACACGGACAAAAGGATGGTCTTTATAGTAGTCTCGGTATAGCCCGATAAGATCCTGATCCGTATGGTCACCTTTCAGCGTGACATAGATTGTACTCATAATCCCCCGGGTCATAGGCACAAGCTGTGTCGTAAACGTGACCGTAACATCCTCGCCCGCAATATCGCCCAGAACCTGTTCGATCTCAGGGATATGCTGGTGCTTATTCACCTTATAAGCCTTAAAGTTCTCGTTCATTTCCGCATAATGCGAAACAAGACTTGTTCCCCGTCCAGAGCCGGATACCCCGGATTTGGCATCCACAATCAGCGTCCGATGGTCGATCCAATCCGCTTGAAGGGCAGGGATAATCCCGAGCAAAGTTGCCGTCGGATAGCAGCCTGGATTAGAAATAAAAGAAACACCCGCAAGCTTTTCTGCATACACCTCACTGAGTCCATATACCGCTTGCTTGAGATATTCGGAGGAAGCGGCAGGCTTTTTATACCATGCTTCATACGTTTCCCCGCTTCGGAGCCTGAAGTCCCCGGACAGATCAATGACCTTTAGTCCGGCATCCAGAAGCTGCGGTACCAGTTGGGTACTAACACCCGATGGCGTAGCTGTAAAAACCAGATCGGCCTTGGCAGCAATTTCGTGGATATCAACACCGTCCAAATCCTGCACCACGATGTCCGTCAGATGTGGAAACCCGTCACTGATCGGGACACCCGCGCTGGACGAAGATATAACAGATACAATCTCTACCTGCGGATGATGAACCAAAAAACGAATGAGCTCCACCCCGCCATACCCGGTGGAACCGACAATTGCCACTTTTAGCTTGCTGCTCACAGACCTTCCTCCATTCCGTTCCTATGAAATATGTATTATTATACGACTCTATTCATATAAATACAACACACTCATGTAATGTTTTACCGCAAATTTAAAATTGCCGCTCCTGCCTATTCTTTTGACGGACAAGCTATGCAGGACTATAAACAAAGAAATAAAGTAACAACAAAAACCCCCCGTCTGATAAGACGGGGGGTTCCGGCAGGTCACTCCTGTTTTTAGCTTTCCTTTTTAAAGCCTTCTCCCAGCACTTCACGCGTGTTGCTAATGATCACAAAAGCTTCCGGATCTACCAAGCGGACGAGCGTTTTGAGACGAGTTACCTCGTTTTGCCCGACCACAACCATAAGTACAGGGCGTTCCTCATTCGTATAACCCCCACGTCCTGCCAGCTCTGTCAATCCCCGATCCAAGTCCTGCAATATGGCCTGTGTGATCGTTTCCTTTTGATTGGATATAATGTAGGCCACCTTTGAGTAGCTTAGCCCCATTTCCACAGCATCAATGACCTTGCCTGTTACAAACAGCCCAATCAATGCATACAATGCCCGCTCCGGGGACAGGGTAAAGCCAGCCAATGTAATGACCGTGCCATCCATTAGCATGACACAGAGAGAAAGGCTAAAGCCCGTATATTTATGAATAATTTGCGCCAAAATAGCCAGCCCGCCCGTCGAGCCTCTGCCCCGAAATACGGTGCCCAATCCCAAACCCACTCCGATCCCGCCATACAGCGAAGCCAGCAGCGGATTCGTTGTCGGAACCGCCCAATCCTTGGTCACATACACGAATAGCGGCAGCATAATACTCCCCAGCAGAGAGCGCAGTCCATACTTTTTTCCTAACAGCAGCACCCCTGCTATGAATAGGGGAATATTCATACTCCATTGCGTATAGGCCGGTTCTAGACCAAACAGTTCCTCGCCCACGATAGACAGACCCGATACCCCACCGGACGCAATCCGGTTTGGAAGCAGGAACATATTGAAGGTCAGTGCTGTAATGAAGGACCCGAGTATTATCAGCAAAATATCCGTTACATTACGTACGGGGCCGCTGGCGGCAATCCAAGGCTTGCGGCGTCTTCGACGAGCAACGGGAGGATTCAATTGAGACATAAGTTCATGTGCTCCTTTAGTTCAAAATACCGTATACACAAAAATTCCTACAGTCCGCAGGCACCCGGTCCACGGTTCTGTAGGAAAACATACAGGCTATTATTCTGCGTCCAGCTTAATTTGACTGCGCAGGTAACCGTCGATGAACGAATCGAGATCGCCATCCATAACAGCTCCCACGTTGCCTGTTTCCACGCTGGTACGATGATCTTTGACCATACTGTACGGATGGAACACGTAGGAGCGAATTTGGCTCCCCCATGCAATATCAGACTGTTCTCCACGGATCTCGTCCAATTGCTGCTGTTGTTCTTCAATCTTGCGCTCGTAGAGCTTGGAACGAAGCATCGTCATCGCACGTTCACGGTTCTTGATCTGAGAACGTTCATTTTGACAAGTCACGACAATACCGGTAGGCAAATGCGTAATCCGAACAGCTGAGTCGGTCGTATTAATATGCTGACCACCCGCGCCGCTGGCCCGGTACGTATCAATTTTAAGATCCTCCGTGCGAATCTCAATATCCACATCATCCGCAATTTCCGGTACCACATCACAGGATACGAACGATGTATGCCGACGACCGGAGGAATCAAATGGAGAGATGCGAACAAGCCGATGCACGCCTTTCTCCGCTTTAAGATAACCGTAGGCGTTATAACCTTTGATCAACAGGGTTACACTCTTGATCCCCGCTTCATCACCTGCCAGATAATCCAGGGTTTCCACCTTGAAGCCCCGTTTTTCTGCCCAGCGTGTATACATACGCAGCAGCATTTGGCCCCAGTCCTGGGACTCGGTACCGCCTGCTCCCGGATGCAGCTCCAGAATAGCATTAAGCTTGTCATATGGCTGATTTAAAAGCAACTGCAGTTCAAACTCCTGCAATTTGCCCAGCAGCGATCTGACACTGTTTTCAATTTCTCCAACCAGTGTTTCATCGCCTTCCTCATCAGCCAGCTCAGCCATCATGCCTGCGTCTTCATATTCCTGACGAAGCTGTTCATAGCTGTCCACAGAAGACTTAACAGCATTCATTTCGGCAATTACACCTTGGGCCTTTTCGTTATCATCCCAAAAATCAGGCGCAGCCATCTTTTCCTCAAAGTTCGCGATCATTTCCTGTTTGAGATCTAAGTCAAAGAGACCCCCTAAGGTTTGTTAGTTTCTTGCCTATTTCTCGTAAATCATGTTTTACACTTGCATCAATCATGATGTCATTCTCCTTTAATATGTGGTTAGGGGGAGTAAAAGCGTTGTGAGTTACGGCTGGGTGGGAGAAGAGACGCTACGCGAATGATTTGATCTTACGATCGCTGTTGCAGCGAGATGCCCTGATTGAAATAACACATTTACAGGTGGGCATCTAACTGCAAAGGCGAACGTTGGCGCTTCTCCAGATTCAAATCCTCCGCTTCGCTACCGACCGCCGTAAAGTCAAACTGCTTTTAAATAACCAGCTCTGGTATGTGAGCCGAGTCAAGAGTTGAATTAACTGACAAATAAGCAGGGGCCTGCTTTTTTGTCATAATTATAGAGATAGGAACAACCCTTTCAAGAAAAAATTATTCAACCGAATCCTCCAACAAAAGAGCTATCCGTTGAAAACATCAGTGTCGTCCCCTGTATGGCACAAAATGGCCGACGGTCAGTGAATGTACTGCCGTCTGCCATTATATGCATTGCACGGAATGGTGTATCTCTATAGCTATCCCTTAATTCAAATCATTATCTTCTGCGTGGGCGAGCAGGGGCGGATTTCTTTTTAGGTGCAGCAGGTTCGCCACTTGTCGAGATTTTATCTTCATCAACGACAGCCTGACGCTCTTGGTTGGATTCAATTTGTGCTTTCATGATGTATGTCGATACTTCCTCTTGGATGCTGCCGATCATAGCATGGAACATTTCGAAGCCTTCAAATTGGTATTCACGTAGCGGATCAGTACCGCCGTAAGCACGCAAGTGAATGCCTTGACGCAATTGATCCATAGCATCAATATGATCCATCCATTTGCTATCAACTGCACGCAGTACGATAACCTTCTCGAACTCGCGTACCATTTCCTCGCCAATCATCTCTTCACGGCTGTGGTATCTGGCGGTAACTTTCTCGAAGATCATTTCTACCATCTCTTCTCTTTCCTTGCCCCACAGATCGTCACGAGTCAGTGTATTTTCCTCAAGCAGGTTGTTATTCACATACTCTGCAACTTCTTCAAGCTCCCAGTTTTCAGGAATGTCATCCCCGCAATGAGCTTCCACCACACGCTCAATGACAGGCTTGATCATATCAAACACAATTTCCTTAATATTCTCTGATTCCAGCACTTTACGGCGCTGTTTGTAGATAATAGCACGCTGCTGGTTCATAACATCATCATACTGAAGAACGACTTTACGCTGATCAAAGTTGTTGCCTTCGACGCGTTTTTGCGCTGATTCAATAGCACGTGTAATCATGCGGCTCTCGATTGGCTGGTCTTCTTCAAAGCCCAAGCGCTCCATCATATTCAGTACGTTATCCGCACCAAAGCGCTTCATCAATTCATCGCCGAGTGACAAGTAAAACTGTGTGGACCCTGGATCGCCCTGACGTCCTGCACGTCCGCGAAGCTGATTATCAATACGGCGGGATTCATGACGCTCTGTACCAATGATATGCAATCCACCGAGTTCTGGTACGCCTTCGCCCAATACGATATCAGTACCACGTCCTGCCATATTGGTAGCGATAGTAACTGCGCCAGCTTCACCTGCGTGGGAAATAATCTCCGCTTCCTCAGCGTGATACTTGGCGTTAAGCACCTTATGACGAACGCCTTTGCGTTTCAGCATCTCAGAAAGCAGCTCCGAGTTTTCAATAGAAACCGTACCTACCAATACCGGCTGATTCTTTTTGTTACGCTCCAGAATTTCATCCACCACTGCATGGAATTTACCTTTTACGCTCTTGTATACAACGTCAGGCATATCTACACGCTGGTTAGGTCGATTCGTTGGAATCTGGAGTACTTCCAGACCATAGATTTTTTTAAATTCTTCTTCTTCTGTTTTCGCTGTACCCGTCATACCCGCCAATTTACGGTACATACGGAAGTAGTTTTGGAATGTAATCGTCGCCAGCGTCATGCTTTCATTTTGTACAATGATGTTTTCCTTGGCTTCAATGGCCTGATGCAAACCATCACTGTAGCGACGTCCAGCCATCAGACGGCCTGTGAACTCATCGACAATCAGGACTTCACCGTCAGCTACGACATAATCCACATCCAGGCGCATAATAGCGTTAGCCTTCAATGCCTGTACAATGTGATGGTTGATCGTCACACTTTCCTGATCGTACAGATTTTCCAGTCCGAAGAAATTTTCAGCCTTGGATACGCCGTTTTCGGTCAAGGCAACCGACTTCACCTTAATATCCAGCGTGTAATCTTCTTCAACATTCAGGCTCTTCACAAAACGGTCAGCTGCAAAATACAGTTCTGTCGATTTTTGAGCTTGTCCTGAAATAATCAATGGTGTACGAGCTTCATCGACGAGAATGGAATCCACTTCATCAATGATACAGAAGTACAATGGCCGCTGTACCATCTGCTCTTTGTAAAGCACCATATTATCGCGCAGATAATCAAATCCAAACTCATTATTCGTACCGTACGTGATGTCACAGGCGTAAGCTTCCTGCTTGGCGGCATGATCCATGTTCGCCAAATTCAGCCCTACAGTCATCCCCAGGAAGTTATAGATTTGTCCCATTTCTCCGCTGTCACGCTGTGCCAAATAGTCGTTGACCGTAACCACGTGCACGCCTTTGCCCAGCAAAGCATTCAAATAAACCGGCAACGTACCTACCAATGTTTTACCTTCACCGGTTTTCATTTCGGCAATTTTACCTTCATGCAGCGCAATACCGCCCAGCATCTGGACATCATAATGGCGTTTGCCCAGCACCCGCTTGGACGCTTCACGAATGGTCGCAAAAGCTTCCGGCAGAATTTCTTCAGCCGTAGTACCTTGTTCAATCCGCTCTCTAAACTCCACCGTCTTCGCTTTCAGTTCCTCATCCGAGAGCTTCTCAAAATCCGGCTCTATTTTATTGATCAGTTCAACCGTCTTCATTAAACGCTTGACGTCACGTTCATTTGTATCACCAAAAATTTTCTTGACAATTCCTAGCATGGTTTACCCCTTTCACGCAAAACAATTAATTAATAGAATCAATTTCACAATAAGAAAGGGTCCATGATGAAATTGATTCCTGATATGTTTGACAGGCCCGGCTGTACCAGCCCATCGTGCGATGTTCTTTGCATAAATTGTAACAGTTTGTAGGACATGCCGCAACACAAGCAGCCTCAGGAATTGCATCCGGTTAAAGATACCAGAGCAATTGACGCAAGAAAGACACATATAAAAGAGCCTTACCCCGCCAGATTCGCAGGGATAAGGCTCGTCGTTATTATCATTTTCCCTAATATCCATAAAACATGATTGCATTAATAATGTACTATTCATTTTAAAATAAGATGAGCTTCTAACTCTACAAACTATTCCCGTTCGATCAGACCATACTTACCGTCATTGCGTTTGTAAACCACGCTGACCTCTTCGTTATCGATATTGGCAAATACGAAGAAATTATGTCCAACCATGTTCATTTGAAGAATAGCTTCTTCCACATCCATAGGCTTCAATAAGAAACGCTTGGTGCGAACGACCTCCAGCTCATCCAAGTCTGCATCCTCAGCTACAACCACGCTGCCTGCCGGATCTTCCACAAAAAGAGTTTTCAAACTGCCTTTTTGACGGAATTTTCGGTTTAGCTTGGTTTTGTTCTTGCGGATTTGCCGCTCAAGCTTGTCTACCACGGCATCAATGGACGCATACATGTCATCGCTTTCGTCTTCGGCACGGAGTACAAGCCCCGGCAAAGGAATGGTTACTTCTACAGTGTGCAAATCTCTGGTTGTGCTTAACGTTACACTTCCGTCAGACGTCGGGGGTGCATCGAAATACTTTTCAAGTCTGCTGAATTTCTTATCAACGTAGTCCTTCAAAGCGTCGGTAACCTCGATCTGTTGACCTCGTACTGTTAAGTTCATAGGGCACGCCTCCTTTGCCCCTTCAGTATAACACATATGTTAACGCCAAGTAAAAAAAACACCCAACATTTCGAAGCTATTTTACAAAATTCTTCATATTTCGATAAAACGCCTCTGGTAACGCCATCCTTTGAAAAAGTAATGTTTAATTATACGAAAGGATTATTACATCCAGCTTAGCTGGTTCTTCCCAGTCGAAGATCCTCCAAGTATAGCGGATTGGAAGAGATGGAAAGCAGGAGGCTAATCCATGGCTTTTATTCAGCGTTACGTAACGAACCAGACGGGATCTGTCACCTTTACCGGAAATACACTTGGGCTGGCACGTTCCAATTCGGCAGCCGTCACATTTCAAGTTTCTGTCGTCAGTCTGCCACAGCCGCCGCAAATTACGAATCAGTCGACCGTTAGCTTGATAAAAACTATCAATACCGTCAACGCGCAAATTGCTTCAACACTGCTCTATACACTAACGTTAACCAATACTGGCAATATCGCCGTTATACCTGTGCTGTCAGATAATATCCCGACTGGCTCTGAGCTACTGCATAACAACGTCGGTGTTAACGGCATCCTTGTCCCTGGGGCTTCACCGGTTACAGGTATTACATTTGGCTCGCTTGTTCCTTCCAGCAGTATCGTGGTGAGCTTCCAAACAGTCGTCTCATTTCTGCCAGCTCCACCTATATTGACCGACGTTGGGCAAGCGAACTTTTACTTACTCATCACCTGACGGTAGAGTACTGAGCGGTTCCATCACATCAAATACAGTCAATGTCACCATATCCGCACCCTAATATCCAGGCGACAAAAGCAACCAGTTTGGCAGCCGCTGTAGTCGGCGATACGATCAGATACACACTGAGCATCACGAATAGCGGTATAGATCTGGTCACAGATACCATTGTAACCGATACGATTCCGGCTGGAACCTCCTTTGTTCCAGACAGTGTGCTCATCGACGGCGTAGCCTTCCCTAATGCTTCTCCGGTTGCTGGAATTGCCATCGGTAATGTTGCACCTGGAAATACATTTGTCGCAAGCTTCCAGACGTCCGTGCAAACTTTGCTGTAGCCTCCACTGCTCACAGATATCGTAGCCGTTACGTTTACCAGTAGAACATTCACCGGCACTACCTTTTCCGATCCGCTTATCGTACCTGTATTCAATCCGCTTATTGCACTTACCAAAACGTCCAGCACGCTTACCGCCTCTGTCGGGGAGCCCCTTACCTATACGGTTCAACTTAACAACTTTGGCAACGTAACTACCGAAGCTACTTTGCAAAAGCCACCATCGAATACACCTCACGTCGTAGTGGAGGAGAGACCATCCAGGAAAGCACCCAAATCCAACACTATCGATGTGACCGCTATTGCAGCCATTCCCAAGCTTACACTTAGCTCCAGCGCTCTGCGTGTTGGGGAAGAGGGCAGCTTGTCCTTCACCGTCCATGTGGAAAACATCGGCAATACTCCGCTGGAGGAGCTACTGCTCACTGCACCATTCGCAGCCGAGGATTTCCTTTTATTGCGAACCGTTACCGTAAACTCTGGCCACTTCCGTATCCTAAGCTGCTTCAAGGTCTCCCATTGGGTCGCCTTGATCCCAACCATCAAGCCGTCATCGTCTTCTCCTTTGATATTGAAACCGCGCTCCGTCCTTATCTGATAGCCCAGGCTATCCTGCGCTATCAATTCCGTTATCCCGACGGACGCATAGAAAAACAATCTGCTTCCTCCAATACTATTTTTGTGGAGATGGCTAACTTTGACGGTTCTGTAGAATAATTTTTCATTACTCAGAGCTTCCTTACCACCGTGTAAGGGACTCTTTTTATGTTGGGGTTTCAGAAAATCCTTATGTATTTTGAAAACATAAAAAAGCCCTGGAATGCATTCCAGGGCAGTTGCTAGCGTGTTATCCATTGCTAACCATCTTACCAATTATGTAGGTCGGCTATGCCGGGGATGATTATAGTTTGGTTACGTTAGCGGCTTGTGGTCCACGTGCGCCTTCAACAATGTCGAACTCCACGTCTTGTCCTTCTTCAAGTGTTTTGAAGCCTTCTGTTTGAATTGCGGAAAAATGTACGAATACGTCGCCGCCTTCAGCAGTTTCAATGAAACCATAACCTTTTTCAGCGTTAAACCATTTTACTTTACCTTGCATGCACTAACATTCCCTTCGTCATCAAATGAAGTGAAGCTCTCGCCCACATTTCCGACTATACCACCCAAACTTATCCATTGTCAATTGGAATTGATAATGTTTTCATACATTTTTTTACCACAATTTAGGATCAAGTATTGATTTAATCAAGGCAGTATATGCAAAAATAAAGGAGCTCCTCAGCTCCTTTACCCCGTACAAATTTATTTGAAACAAAAAAATTAAATAGTTTTCTTCTATAATTAAATTACAGAAGAGCTCCATCACAGAAAATTCCGCAAGAGATATTTTTCCTGCTCATGCTCCATCCTCATATGAGACGACTATTCATGGTCATCATTAGAAGTTGGTCTCATATCAGATTTTTACTTTATTGGATTTTCTCCAGAAACTGATCTCGTATATCTGGCCCATATCTTACGAATCGCCTGGACTACATCCTGTACATCCTGATCTGTCATCTTAGGAAAAAGAGGGAGTGTTACTGCTGTCCGATAATATTCCTCAGCGTTCGGGCACAGTCCTTCCTCATATCCGAGGTGTTGGTAATAAGGCTGTAGGTAAACAGGAATGTAATGCACATTTACACCAATATTTTCAGACTGTAGCGCCTCAAATATCGTTTTCCGATCTGCTTTAAAATACTCCGGTAGCCAACGAATCACGTATAAGTGCCAGCTGGAGTGCGCCCCAGCAAGCTGTTCAGGAAGGACAATCCCGGTCAACTCACCCAAAGCTTCATTGTACGCCCGAGCGATCGTGCGACGCTTCTCTACAAATGCATTCAGCTTGTCCATTTGGGAATTCCCCAATGCAGCCTGGATATCTGTCATACGATAGTTATATCCCAGTTCCTGCATTTCGTAATACCAAGGGCCGTCGTTTTTTGTCATCTCCTGTGGGTCGCGTGTCATACCGTGGCTACGGAACAATAACAATTTTCGATAAAATTCCTCAGAATTCGTCGCAATGATGCCACCCTCGCCTGTCGTAATATGCTTGACCGGATGGAAACTGAACATGGTCATGTCCGCCCATGAACCTACTTTGCGCCCATGGTAATCCGCCCCCAAAGAGTGAGCCGCATCCTCAATGAACACCAGCCCACGGTCCCGGCACAACATCGATATCTTGTCGAGTTCAGCCGGCTGACCCGTAAAATCGACGGCTATGACCGCCCGAGTATGCTCGGTAATCCGCTCTGCAATCCGATCCGCATCAATGTTGTAGGTGTGCATATCAATGTCGGCGAACACCGGTGTTCCTCCCTGGTATAACACACAATTACTACTGGCGAGGAACGTAAGTGGTGTTGTGATAACCTCGTCGCCTTGTCCAATCCCAGCAGCAAAACAGGCTCCATGCAGTGCAGCAGTTCCGTTGGTGAACGCCACCGCATACTTGGCACCTACATACTCAGCAACCTTCGCCTCAAATTGCTGAATCGCAGGTCCCTGCGTAACAAACCCGCTACGGAGTACATCCACGACAGCTTGAATATCTTTATCGTCAATCCATTGCTGTCCATATGGCAGCAGTGTATCACGCACAGGTCCAGTTATTACATCATCGGACATTCGATTAACCCCCTCTATGCTTAAAACAAACTAGATCATGCCGCTCTCGCGAATCCAGACCGTCGTACGCCGGATACCTTCTTCCAAATTAATACGCGGTTCCCAACCAAGTAACTCCTTCGCCTTCGCCGAGTTACACAACAGCTTTTGAATCTCACTTTGCGGATGGATGTGTTCCACATGCTTGATACGGGACTGATCACCACTAATCAGAAATGCCAGATCGTTCACAGAAATATCCTGCCCCAATCCCGCATTGACAATCTGACCATTGACACGGTCGCTAAATCCAGCCTCCACGACGAAGCGAGCGCAATCCTCAACGTACAGAAGATCACGGGTTTGTGTGCCCTCCCCATAGATGTTAAGGTCTTTACCTTCCAAATGGTTTTTAATGAAAATTGCAACTACGCCGCCCTCGCCGCCTGTCTTTTGAAAAGGACCATACGTATTAAACGGGCGAATAACCACTGTCGGTAAACCATAAGCGAAATAGTAGGATAATACCATATTCTCAGCAGCTACCTTCGCTCCTGCATAAGGAGAAGCCGGCTTGGTCGGATGCAACTCATTAATGCCTTGATCGTCGCTACAGCGGTCATATACCATACATGTACTCATAAAAACTACCTTGGTTTGATGCTTGCGGCACTGCTCCAAGACTGCGAAGGTTCCCACCGTATCGTTATTAAAAGTAGTGCGTGGATCATCAATAGAATCCTGTACATTTATGGAAGCTCCCAAATGGTAGCAAATTTCAAAAGAATGCTCTTTGAACAATCGTTCCAACAGCACTTCATCCAAAATGCTTCCCCGGATGAATTCTTTAAAGCCGCTATATTCGACCAATTCCGACAAATTTTCTTCACGACCATTCGACAAATCGTCGACAATCCAAACCTGATGCCCATCCTCCAACAGACGCTTGGCAACCCAACGCCCAATGAAACCAGCGCCACCAGTGAGTAAAATGTTCATAAGTGCAACTCCTGTCTATTTCATTTTGTCGAGACTCTTCATAGTGTATAGCCTGATTGTACTTACTCTATAACCTGTGGCTCACAGGCACTTAAAATAACCCCCAGTTTACTGGCGTACCTTTAGGGGTATTCTCTTTCACTGATTTTCCAATAATTTCGTCTAGAAATTTTGTCGGCAATCCTAAGCCTGGACGAATTGCCTTAATATGCTCCCTAGTGATCATTTCACCCTTTTGGATGTCCTTGGCGATATAGAGAGACCTTCTATGCTTCAAAGACTCCTTTTCTCGTTCCGTTGCACCATATGTAATATGACCGATAGACTGCCAGGCACGTTCTGCTTCCGTCACCAGCGCAGCCATTTCTTCAGGCTCCATGGAAAAGGCTGAGTCCACTCCACCGTCAGCGCGGCGCAACGTAAAGTGCTTTTCAATTACCGTCGTCCCTAAAGCCACACTCGCCACCGACACGCCAACCCCCATTGTATGATCCGATATACCAACCTGGCAACCGAATAGTTGCTCCAAATGAGGAAGCGTCGCAATATTCGTATTGTCTGGCGATGCAGGGTAAGTACTTGTACATTTCAGTAAAACAATGTCCTTGGCGCCAGCCTCCTTCGCTGCACGAACTGATTCATCTAGTTCAGCCACCGACGCCATACCTGTTGAAATGATCAGTGGTTTGCCTGTTGCCGCAACCTTTCGAATTAATTGGATGTCCGTATTTTCAAAGGAAGCTATTTTATAAGCAGGCACTTTCAATGATTCAAGAAAGTCGACAGCTGATTCATCAAAAGGAGTGCTGAACGCCAAAATCCCCAACTCTGCACATTTATTGAAAATGGGTTCATGCCATTCCCATGGCGTATATGCTTCCTGATAAAGACTATACAACGAATTGCCTTTCCACAGACTGTTCGGGTCCTCAATGAAAAAGTCGCCCTCATGAATGTCCAACGTCATTGTATCTGCTGTATAAGTTTGGAGTTTGAGCGCATCCACTCCAGATGCTGCCGCAGCTTCCACGATGGCAAGCGCCCGATCGAGCGACTGATTATGATTACCAGACATTTCTGCTATTATAAAAGGCTTGTGTTTCTTACCGATCCAACGGTCTCCAATTTGGAATTCCACTATAATTCCCCCTTTAATATGGAAAGGATGGGATGTCTCCCGCTCCTTCTCTGCGTCTCCGTCAAAGCCAGAACCGCCCTGCTCTGCTCAGCTAGCAATTCGGGCTTATTTAGCAATTTCTCCAGTATATCTGTAACTTGTTCAGTCCTGACCTCCCCACTTGCCCCCATATACCATGCAAGCCCCCGTTTTGCTGCTTCCACAACAGTTGCCTTCTGATTTTCAGCCACGGTGATAATCACGGAAGGCACACCCATATAGCAGCGCTCCCACATAGAGATTCCACCTGCACCGATCGCCAAATCCACTGAGGCTAACAGCTCCGCCATATTCGAACAATTCTCATAAAACGTAACATGGTCAAAAGGAGAGAATGCTGCTCGCAGTTCTGGTACACGAGAGTTGGCTGGACCTGCAACTACAATAAAATGAAACTGTTTTCCGATTTCGCTTTCAACGACAGGCAGCATTTTCCCCAACTCATTTGTTGGATCACTTCCACCGAAATTAACAAGAATGCATTGACATTGTGTCCGAGCGACCACTTTTTCCGACAGACGGAAAAAGTCGTTCCGTAGCAATGCAAATTCCGGGCCCAATAGTTGAAGTGCATGCTCCGGCAGCAATCCGATATATCTTTTATCCATATCTGGATATAAGTTCTGGTCCAATAGTACGTCACAATCATGTGGCCGATTTGCCAGGTCATCAATCACCAAGATATTGCGGACATAAGGACGGAGCAATTGCTCCCAACGGGCATCTAAGCCATAATGGTCCACAATAAGCCAATCGCATTGTTCACCACCTACAGCTGCAGTCTCCTGGGCATCCCGATCCATCTCTAAGGGTTCCTCATCAGTTCCCGATAGACAGGAAAGACTAAAGCCTCTGCAGCAAATATCTTCAGCCAAAGCTTGCGGTATATCAGCATTACACACAAAGCGGATATCTGCTGGTATGTTATCCCGTATACTCAAGGCAAGGGTAATGCACCTCATCATATGCCCGATTCCCAGTCGAGAAGAGGCGTTTGCCCGTATCAAGATCTGCATTTTCATTGGGATACATCCCAAGCAGTCGTAGTCTCAAACAATTGGTCCAAAGTTTCCACTTCCACATCTGCATTATATTCCTCAGGCTTTACGGTATCCTTAAAATGCCCTCGACGAATTCGAATCGTGCGGTACCCTAAAGGCCGTATACCCACAAAGTCTTTGTTCGGATTATCTCCAATATATATAATATCGGACGGATCAACCTTTTCCGTTTGCGCGATGAGCTGGAAACAATAAGGAGAAGGTTTAGATCTATGTCTCCCGTATCGATAGGTGATATAGCATTTCCTCACCCGCTCTTCCAAACCTAGTGCTTTAATCTTGTTATATTGTACGACCTTGTTGCCATCCGTCACAATATAGATCGGGGAGCCTTCGACTGCCAGGCGCTTCAAAACCGCATCCGCATCAGGGGATAGTGTGATGTCCGGTCGATGAAGCCTATAAATCGATAGGCATTTCCTGATATTACGCCGTGTTGCCATCCCATAATGTTCAAGCACTCTGTCAAAGACCTTTCCTCTACCCTCTTGCTCCAGCACATCCCACATGATTGAGAAGGCCTCCTGTGAGTTTATACCAAATTGCTCGCTCAAGTAAGAAGCGACCGCCTGAAATCCGCTTCGAACAAAAGTAATTTCTTCGTACAAAGTATCATCAAGATCAAAAACAAAAACCTTCATAAGATTAGGTCCTCCGCATGCCGAACTAGCATTTTCTCATGCGCAGATCTATGAAAGAACAAGTCGTCAATTTGAGTCCCCTCGCTCTCCTTCAGAAACCAGAAAAAACTATCCAGCCCCATTGCTAATGATAGCGTCGACGCTCCCCCAAACCGACAGTTACACTCAATTAGATGCTGCCGTTTATCTCCATCCACTATAAGCTGGAAGATAACATGACCACGAAAGCGGAATTGCTCTGCAATCTGCTGACACAGTTCCTCTATTTCCGGGTAACGAACTGATGTCGTGATCTGTGACTCCCCATTCATCACCCAATTGCGTTGCCGAACAATGGCCCCCACAGCCTTACTTTCACCTGTCAAGAACACATCAACACTATACTCCATCCCTTGGATCAGAGGCTGAAATACCGGGTTTAGCATTCTTTTCGCATGCCTTTTAGTTTCATGGGGGCTAAGACCAATACCCGCATTGATTGAACCGGCCCCAAATCGCTCTTTTACCACATATTGTCCAACGTTATAGTAGGAGGATGTTGCTATAGCTTCAAGCTCTGTGAATGTTGGAATTACCGGATATCCCTGTTTCACCAGTACCTCATAAAAGCGTAACTTGTCCAAACATAGCTCTACTGCATCAACATCCGATATCATAACTCTAATGCCGGCCTTCTCTAGTTGTTGCCGCTGCTCTGCAAAATATAGTAATTCTCCGTCTCTGCTCGGAATGATTACTGAAATCTCTTGTGCATGACAGTAGCTGATAAGACTATCCACCGTCAAATCTTGTAAAGAAGGACAAAGCCAGAATACATCAACCACATACTGCCCTAAACAGCTAGCACTAATATCCGCTCCATACAACTTGGCCCCTGGACGGGCACGATGCAGGGCATCCCTTACCGCTTTAATCATAGGCACCTTCTGACTGATACTCATGATCATGACATTCATACCGCAAACCTCGCTTTATCAGTCATCACTTTATTACTCGCCTAGCTTTTTTTGCTTTACCTCCGCATTGATCAGCGCCAGTTCAGGTTGACGCTCAAGTAGCGAAAGTATCTCGTTCCAATGGAAAATGTTTCCTGTATATAACTCCCCATAAATCCTGGAAATCAACTCCCAATCCTCGGGGGTATCTAACGTCAACCTGTATCGACTAAAATCTGTGCTGCTGCTGTATGCATGGATATGAAATAAATCAGGATGCTGGTAAATGTAGGGTGTAACGTGCTCGTATTCATATTCTTTCGTGGCATGAAAATACGATCGGCTTAAAGCATCAAAGGTAAACACTTCTGTATCCAGTCCCCGTGCAAAAGTACCACTTAAACCACTGCTAGAATAATCTAAATCATTGTCCAAAAAATGAGTAATGACTTTATCGGAAATAAGTGGGTCTAAAAGAGGACAATCCGACGTAATTCGCACAACAACATCTGCTTTTACTTCCTTTGCCGCTTCATAGTAACGGCTGAGGACATTCGCCCGGCTTCCCCTGAAATAGTTTACCCCGTAATGGCTTGCCTCCTGACAAATATGGTCATCCTCCGTCTCCGTGGTCGTAGCCACGATGACCTGGTTCAAGGTAGGAATTGCAAGTACCCTATTAATCACATGTCCCAGAACTGTCTGATCCCCTAGTTTGTTCATAACCTTGCCAGGAAGACGCGTAGATCCCATACGGGCTTGGATAATGGCAGTAATATTCATGAATATTCGCCTTTCTTTTATTCAATAATGATATAAGAACATAGTGGATTCATAGGATCTCTTCTAATGGCATATCGACTTAAACCCAATACTTCTTTTAAAGCGATTGTCTCACCAGGAAGTGCACTATAGTTAAGCTCATCAAAAGCTAAAACACTTCCTTTTGTGAGATGGCTTGAAATAGCCTCCAGGCATTTTTTTGTAGGTTTATATAAATCAAAATCAAAATATGCTAATGAAACAATAGTTTCAGGATGATCAGATAGATAAGTCGTAATACTATCCGTTGCATCTCCCTTTATCAACTCATATTTTTTAATGTGGGAAATCGGACTTTCTTGTTCATGAAATTGCATCACACTGTCCAAGTACTCAAAATAGTTAGGAGTAACAGAATAATCTCCTTTACTGACGTGCTGACCATCCTTAATATCTACTTCAGGAAAGCCTTCAAACGTATCAAATCCAATAATTTTTCTATTATAATTATATGGTTCATATATACCTCTTAAATTTTCATATAACGACAGATTCTGTCCCCATCTCACTCCAAATTCCATAATAACTCCATGAACATTTATAATCTTTTTATATAATTCATTAATGTATAATAGCCTTGAGAGAGTTTGTCTTCTTAGATAAATTCCCATATTATCCAAAATTTCCTCATCAGGAATGGGTGAATTCTTCATTATCTCCACGAATTTTTGTTTACCTTTTTTTTCTTCATTACTTGAGTTTCCTAAATACCTAATTGAATTCATATGTTACTCTCCCCTATTTTTTTATAGAATTCTTTTTTCAGTGCTTCTCGAACGGTAAATACTAACACATCAAATGCTCTTTAAATCTCTTTCCATGTGTTTATTTTCAATTTTTCATATCCTGTTCGACAACAATTAAATCAGATTCTCTGATATTAACCAGTCTATAATCACGTTTTTAGCAATTGGAAGCTCATTTGGCTTAATAATCTTATTTGATAACGTTTGATTTTTATTTTTAGAAAGTGACGGTATAATATACATTTGCTCTGTTTCTAGAGCATTTAGTCGTTCGTCTTCAGTCATTAATTCTTCAAACATCTTCTCGCCTGGACGAAGTCCTATCCGTTTAACTTCGACTTTAGTTTTGATCCCGGATTTTTCTAAAAAAACCTTTATGAGCGCTTCGGCTAAGTCACCAATTCGCACAACAGGCATTTTCAGGACAAAGACTTCCCCCCCCTGTGCATCCTCGTTAGCCTGCAGGATTAATTCAATCGCCTGTGAAGGGGTCATCATGTATCTCAACATCTCTGGATCTGTAATGGTGATTTCGTCATTTTCCAAAATTTGTTTCTTAAATAATGGAATAACGGAGCCACGTGAACCCATCACATTTCCAAAGCGAACCGAAGAAAATATAGTAGACTTGGAGCCCTTTTGATATTCAGAAGCCGAAATCAGACGCTCTGCTGTTAGCTTGGTTGCACCATAAGTGTTGGTCGGAGAAATAGCCTTATCCGTGCTTGTGAAAAGCACCTTTTTCACTCCATTCTCCAAAGCCGCTTGAATGACATTCTGGGTACCTATGACATTGGTTTGTACAGCCTCAAACGGGTTATACTCACACGAAGGCACGTGCTTCATTGCGGCTAAATGGAATACGTAATCAATATCCTCCATTGCTCTCATCAATCTTTGCTGATCTCTCACATCACCAATCAGAAAACGCAATTGATTAGAGTGGGCTTGAAAATCTATATTCATTTCATACTGTTTATGCTCATCACGGCTAAAAATACGAATTACACTCGGCTCATCTTTCAAAAGTCTCTGCACCAGTTGACGCCCTATTGTTCCCGTTCCACCTGTGATTAATATTTTCTTCCCTTTGTAGGTTTCCTTCTGCATTTTGAACACGTCCCTTGTCCTTTAACTCTTTATATTATCTATTCTGCGAATTGCTTCTATAAACAGTTCTTCAAGCATCGGAATTTTATCCAGTATTTCATTTCCTAGCTTACCAAGATGCTTGTGTATCATATCGGCTTTACGCGAGAGATTTTGCTCTATAGCGATCAAAGGCTGCTGCTGGTCAAACAGACCAATTTCCAGTGGGAGTACGGTTTCTATAATGGGAACAAACCAATCTCTACTTACAATGCTGGTCCAACGTTGTTCAATTTCGACAATCGCATTATGACACCTCAGCGGCTTCATTCGGCTCCACTCTCTAATATTTCCGATCGTTTTCAACATGACTTTCAATTCTTCCCTGAATTGGGCGAAATCATTGAGCGTATGCTGTATTTTCCCTTTAACCTCTTCGATACGATTTTCATTTATAATAAAGGGTTGATTACGTTGAATATTTGCTATTGCATCGTGCTCAATATGTTCCTCGGCAATCATATCATATACTTCTTCAATCGGCTTCCAAACGGTTCCCTCTAGCGCGGCCCCGTTACGAGTCGTATTAATGAATTCAATGCTGGATAAGGCTGCGAACAAATTCTCTAGTGCGTCTTTCATAAACAATAAGCTTTCATTCGTTGCATTATATTCACCGTGCACGTTCAATACCTGTTGCAATGCCTTCTCCACAATCGATGCTTTGTGGGATTCTTCAACATGTCCTAATCCATCAGCGTAGAACTTATTACCTGGGAAGGATAAATCCTGCCCCATCAGTACGACACGCCGAGCGCCCAGCCACACAGCCGCCTGTATAGCTGAGCCTACAACCGTCGGTGTTGCCGTTATAGCTACCTGTGTCCGGTCAATTCCTAAATAATACTGCGAAATATGATCATTGCTTAGCACAAAATGAACGGTATCTTTCTGCTTGCGGTCTGTAATTCCAAAATAAGAGGTAGACCCATACAATAAAGGAGCTTCTAACGTTTCAGGCTGAGAAAACACCTTATCATTGATAATCCCCCCATCCAGCGTGACCGCTAAATGCGGCTGTATCCCCTGTTTAACTAGTGCCTGAATACTGGAGCCTGCCGCGATAACAAGAGCATGGGGTCTTACACGCTTAATCCACTCAATATCCTGCTGGAGTGACGGGCCTGAAGCGATAATGAAAGCCGTACTACCGGGAAAGGAAAATTTCAAATCATCAATAGAGGGCGAGGTCAGCATCCCTGCCATCTGGTACATACAGTTACGAATCCAGTCCTGTCGAAAAAGATGATGCGTGCGTTGGTTTGATTCATAGGTGTGATTATATTCTTCCAATTTTTCTTTAACATCACGTAATACATCCATCTCTACCTCGAGATAATGACGAAGTGCTACAAAAGCTAACTCTCGCTGCATATGGACAGACGCCATATAAAACAGTGAGTTCAATTGGGAATCACCAATGGCCAGCCAGTACAAATTGGGATGCTCTAAAAGACTCCGCATATCATAACTGCTAATGGACTTTAGGAACTGGTATTCATCCGGTTCATATACAAAAAGCAAGCGGTCAGGATACATTTCAAGGATGTCAGCAATGCCAAGACCCTGGCCAAATCCATAAACAAAGACACATTCTATATTTTCTACCGATTGCTGAACCGCCTCCAACCAAATATGATCTTTTTCTACGGGTTCATTATAAGACTTGGGATCCTGAGCCTCAGTTGGCTCAAGCTCGAGTATTGTATTAGCAGCATGTGGAAAGCGATACTGTATAGCAGCCAAGTTCATTGATAAAATTGTCAAGACCATACCACCATTCATATTGATTCTTCTTAATTAATATATCGGACTGTAACATGAAGGAGTGAACCTTGCAAATAAAAAAAATCCCCCCAGTAATGACTGAGAGAGATTATAATACCATTTATTTACGGTGGTCTATAAAAAGACTGTCAACCGAATAAGCACGCTGGTAAGCATTTTGTTGAATTCGAATATTACCTTTTTTCTCCATCCAGCTGCCCGCTTCATCTTTCAACTTATTCATACGCTTCAATATCGGTCCATCCATATCTAAGATGAGTCCAATTTCTTGTTTGTCTTCCTCAGTGAGAGAAGTACGATATTTTTCCATTGCATGCACAATTTCCTGTCGACGATCTACAAAAGTAACTAATTCTTCCTCTTCCATGATTGAGAGCCGTTTAGTCATCTCTATTGTCATTTCTTTTAATGCTTGAATAAGGGCTTGCACACTGTTACTGTCCATCAGCTACCTGTGACCGAGCTTGGTAGTTTGCTCACTTCCACCCAAGCCTCACGAAGATCCGTTAGATGTCCCTCTACTTCCCGAGCCTTGGACACATCTTTATGAACGTTAGCCTCAATCAGACAATGCAGCATATATTCATAAATTCTTAATAAATCCTGTGCAATCGGATAGTCAAAATTCAAGGCGGATATTAATTCATGGATGATAGCTTGTGATTTACAAAGATTATAGTTCGCTTTCCCATAATCTTCATCTAAAATCCCGTCTATACCTGCCCGAGTAAAACGAATTGCCCCATCATACAGCATAATCAGAAGTTTAGGCTTGGAGGCAGTTTGGGCTTGAGCCTGCTGATACTTCTGGTAAGGGGATTGAATCAAATGTATGACCTCCTTATTTATCTAAAGCTGGACAAACTAGAAGAAGTGCTATTATATCTATTAATTGCCGTCTCCATAGCTGTGAATTTTTTGTAGTAATTCGTTTCTATCATATTCAATCGGGCTGTCATATCGGTAATTCTTCTGTCAATACTCGTTAACTCTGTTCCCATTGTGCTGTTGATAAGGAATGAAGCACTAAGATCAGTACTTACCTTTGAGGTTCCTGCCTTGTCAGCTAATTTTTGCAGCGAAGTATTGGATATTTTTCTCATGCGTGCAAAAATCCCGTCTTGATCCGTATATTTATTACTTTGTGCTGTAGCAGAATCCTGCTTACTGAAAAAGTTGGTCACAATATCAGGATCTTTATCTAAAGCAGCTTTCAGCTTATCTGTATCTAAAATAAGTTTCCCTTTTGTCTGATACGTACCTGTTGTTATACCGAGCTGGGCAAGACTAATTGTTGTACCGTCGTCCAGTTTAACTCCCTGAGTCATTGCATTACGCATATCCGCTGCTGCACTCTGCAAAATGTCGTCATTTTTAAGCATTCCACTTTTAGCTTTATTGGTCCAAAGTGTGATTTCATCATCACTCATATCCTTTTTTTGGTCAGTTGTTAAAGGTGCGTATTTTTTGTATCGTTCTTCACTTACTTTATTATTTAACGTAGAGAGAAGATCATTGTACGCGTCAACAAACCCCTGAACCGTTTCAACCAGCTTATCTGTATCTTTGGCCACCTCAATGCGTGTCGAAGTACTTCCACTGGCACTATTAAGCGTAAGTTCGACACCATTCATCGTGAATGTATTGGAGGATCTTGTCATATCCAAACCATTTACAGTGAGTTTAGCGTCTTCACCGCCTGTAATGGTACTCCCCAGCTTTAAAGCAGAGAATATATCTCCACTAAGCTCAATATCTTTAGCTCCAGTCGTTTTACTTGTTAGAGAAACCTTACCTGTGGCGGAGTCATAGATGGCACTCACACCAGCTTGCTTATTTGAATTGATTTTATTAACAAAAGAATCTATCGTTTCATTGACAGGATCTATCTCTATAGATGCTTCACCTATTTTTACTGTTACTGGGACGGTTCCTGAGATTCCCGAACCTTTAATGTCTTGTAGCTTAACAGTTCCCCAATCGGTTGGTGCAGAAGCAGAAGCATTGAGCTCAATCGCTGCAGAAGAAGTAGTGCTTGATGCGGTTGCCAGCGAGGTCACTTTTACATCCAATATTCCACTGGCCGATGAAGAAACCTTTGCACTAACCGCACTCGTATTTCCAGTGATATTCGCCTTTTGAGCACTAATTGCACTACTCATGTTAAGCTTACTTAATTCTTGCGAAAAGGTAACCAGTTTCACACTGGTCTCCCGATAGCTTTCACGTTTCCACTCCATTAACTGCTTCTGTTGATTCAGCTTGTCCAGCGGAGCGCTCTCAGCTGTCATCAACTTTTTAACCATAGAATCTATATCCATACCAGATGCCAAACCACTTATTCTCGTTACCATAAATATTCCTCCCTACACCTTTTTATCGACAATAATCCCAGTAATTTCCATCATTCTCGCTGCCAAATCCAAGATTTTTTCTGGCGGAACCTCACGGATGAGATCGCCCGTTTCCTTGTTTAAAACTTTAATCATAATGGCGTGGGTTTTTTCGTGTACAGATATTTCAAACATTTTTTGCGGACCTTGAATTGCATCAATTGCCTTCTGTAATTGCTGAATGGTTTGCTCGTGTGTTTGCTGTGCTTTTGCAGAAATTACAGATTGGGCTGAATCAACAGACGCCTCCTCCTTTTTAGCTCCGGCAGAAACATGAATCGGTGCTATACCTCCTGCATTGGCTGGTATCAACGGTTCCATAACATAACCCCTCGCTCATAAAATGGTATGCCGTACACTGTTTCTCTTCTATTCATATCGGATGTCCTACTCTATATATCGGTTAATGATTTAGATTATTTATGAAAAATCATATAAAAAAAACAAAAAAGACTCTGCAAAATGCAGAGCCTTTAATAATTCGCTTACTTCCCAAAATCTTAACGAAGCAGGGACAGTACGCCTTGTGGCGCAGAGTTTGCTTGTGCCAGCATGGATTGGGATGCTTGCAGCAAGATGTTGTTTTTGGACAAAGTAACCATTTCTTTTGCCATGTCAGTATCACGAATACGAGATTCGGAAGCTGTCAGGTTCTCAACTGTAGTACCCAAGTTGTTGGAAGTATATTCCAAACGGTTTTGAACAGCACCCAGTTTAGCACGTTGTGTAGCAACTTTTTCAATAGCATCACTTACGTTTGTCAACGTGGAAGAGGATTTCAAACCAGTGAATCCTCCTGTAGCAACACCACTAACTGTAATCGTAAAGGCTTTATCGTCAGCTTGTACTTTTACGTTAGAAGTGATTTTGATTCCGTTGAATGTTGTGTTTTTCATAATGCTGTCGATTTGCGATCCCAGTGCGTTAAGCTCCATGTTAATGTTGCTCTTATCGCTGGAAGAATATGTTCCGTTCAGCTTTTGAACGTTCAGTTCTTTCATACGGGAAAGCATGGAGGATACTTCGTTCATTGCACCCTCAGCAGTTTGCGCAAAAGAAATACCGTCTTGAACGTTACGTTGAGCTTGTTCCAGACCACGGATTTGTCCGCGCATTTTTTCGGAGATGGAGAGACCAGCAGCGTCATCAGCAGCACGGTTGATACGCAGACCGGAAGACAGCTTCTCCATGTTTTTACTTGCTGCAGCATTATTCATACCCATGTTACGATGAGTGTTCAATGCAGGAATATTGTGGTTAATAATCATTTGAAATTTCCTCCCTGAAATGGTTTAATTCCCACGTCCTTGTGGTATAAGCGTCTTCGCAGGTCGGCCGCCCTGAAGAATTACCGCTCTAAATTATATATCGACACCTGCTGCTGTATTGTTTATAGCATTTTAAAATTTTCAAAAAAATCTATTTTGGAAAACAGTACTTCGACTCAAAAATTTTTATTTTAACCAATAATTGATATTTTTTGAACTCTAGCTTATATTAAGCTTGTGGTAAAAAATATACTAATATAAGGAGTGTTTCAATTATGTTTCGGAAAACGATTAGTTTGCTATCCGTTTTGATCCTTGCAGTCGGATGGTTCTCATCTTCTTTTAATCCGGCACTTGCGGGTTCTTCTCAAGCCAAACCTGTTCAGCTGCCAGTACAATTTCTGAATTCCATGTATAAGAAAGGCTCAAGCACACTTTTAAGCGATCTACATACAACACCAACCCAATCCAATTCGCTTTCAATCTCCAAGGAGGAAATTTTAAAATATCCAAAGTTAAATACATTACCTGATACTTCGTCTAACAATAAATTTTCCGTCTCTGCAGTCACATATGATGTTTATAATACTACACCCGATGGGGCAATCTTTATTAAATCAGGTAATTCCGAACAAGGTTATATTACTGCAGAGGGTGAAAGCCGCTGGTTTTTCACACGTGTTGAAATTCCCAATAAACTGACTGTATTTCTGAATCCAGGGGCATCCACAACCAAAGATTACGATCTTCATCTATACAAGCTTGATGAAAGCACAGGAACGCTAAACAAAGTTTCATATTCTACAAAGGGAGCAGGGCAATATGAACAGGTCAGCTATGTAGCAGGGACTGGCTATTATTTCATACTTGTCCAATCATATAAGGGATTTGATGTCACCCAGCCATTTACCGTTCATACTATTCAATCTGACAGCTATGACAGCAGTGAACCAGATGACAATCCTTGGTTTGCTAAAAACCGCGGATCAGCTACCTTTAGCAGCAGCCAAACGATTGACAATATCCTCGATGAGGATTGGAGCAAAATCAAGGTGTCTTCTGATACTACCGTACGTCTCAACCTCAACAATACGTCAGCTTACGGCGAATACCGACTGGACTTATATGACGCTAATTTGACCAGTCTCGGATATCTCAACCAGAACACAACTGCACAAATAAAGTTATCCGCAGGTGAATATTATATCCGTGTTATTGCACCATCCAAGTTCGATCTTACCACTCCATATACTTTGACAGTGAGTTATCAAAATGCTGATGTTGCACGGGTGGTAACTTCCAACATTACAACAGACGGTGGAGTATACGGTTTTATCAACTATGGCTATGGACAAAAATGGAGAATAAAAAATAATATCACCATTAGCGGCAGAGCGTTTGACGCCCAAGGTAATCCTGTTGCAAATGCTATTGTTACCACGAGAATTATTGTGACAATAAATAATAAGGTATTCACGGCAAGTGGCACAACCAATGAGCAAGGATACTTTACGATACCTGTAAATGGTTTAACCTCAGCTGCAGGTAAGTACTCTTTCTACAACAGTGTCAGTACACATTATTTTGATATTATCCCAATCGACTTTTACAGTGGCGGTAAATTGCTAAACTCCGATATCAACAGTCTCTATCATTTCGCTTACCAAATAAGATAGTATAAACGGAACGAAAAAGCTGACCCAATCGAGGGCCAGCTTTTTTTGTTCAAATCTAACAGAGAGCTACTCGATGCTGCCACTCTCTCTTCCCATTTCCAATATTGCAGTTTGGAGCGTTTTAAGATCCATTGCTGCGCTTTGATTATTATCCTGGATTGCGTCGAAAATCTCTTTACGATAAATATCTATATCTTTAGGGGCAGATATTCCAATTTTAACGTTATCTCCTTCAACAGAAAGCACCGTTAAAACAATATTATTCTGAATTACGACAGACTCGCCTTTCTTGCGGGACAACACCAGCATCAGGCCTCACCGCCTTGCTCTGCCAATTTTAAATCTGGCCATAATGCATGCTTGGTTGTATATTCCGTGCTTTGCAGAACGATCTGCTTACCTTTTAAATTTTCCGTATTAAAAATGATAGGGGCAATTAAGTTGACCGTTATTTTTTCTCTATTACTGTGCCAGGTTACAATACAACGTACTGCGACCTGCTTTCGCTCTGTTACATCAATATCTGCAAGAGCATCATTAGACAACTCAAACTCGTAATCATGTACAAAGTCAAAAGGGTTGATTGTTATAAAGGAGACCCCTGCCTCTTCTACAGCACTAAAAATACTAAACAACTCGTTATGTTCCTGTAGCTTAAATTCACGTAAATACTCGAAACCGGGTAATCCTTTAGGGAAAATAAAAATGGACTCTGTTTTATATTGTCCCTTTTCATCTACTTCATGTTTTTGGTTCATACCTCATCCTCCTAAGATAGTAACAAAAAAGCTACGGACCTTCGTCCATAGCTTCAAAATGTCAAAGAAAGCAAAATGTCATCTCATAAAATCCATAAGAGATGGCTGCATGATCTGAGCCGATGATTTCAAAGCAGCTTCATATATGGTCTGGGCAGAGGTCGCCTGAATCATCAAGCTTGCAATATCCGCATCCTCAGTCTTAGACTGCAAATTTGTTAAATTCAAATTACGATCACCCAGACGCGCTTGCACAAGCTCCACACGATTCGTGCGCGCCCCAACTTCGGATAGGCTGGACTGCATTTTGGTATAACGCGATTCAATATCTGTGAGTTGATTCGCTACTGTCGTTTGGTTTCCACTTGCTAAAGCTGCACTCAAATTATCCATAATTTTAAAAACGTTATCTGCATCCGTTGACGCTCCGAAAAACTCACTTCCAGAAGTATTCACCTGAAATGTGGATTGATCTCCAATTGCAAAATTTACAGCACCTTGATCTGTATCAATTTGGTCATAGCTAGTAATTGTACCAGCAAGCTCGTATGGCGCCTGGTCATACTTTTGACCATTAAAAATATATTTACCACGAATCTGGCTATTCCCAATATTGGTCATTTGCTCTTTGAGCTGATCCACCTCTAACTTAATCGCATCCAATCCGGATTGAGGAACAGTACCAGTTGAGGCTTGAACTGTTAGCTCTTTTAGTCGTTTCATCACATCTCCAGCCTGCTGCATAGTGGAATCCGTAAAATCCAACCAGCTTACGGCTGCATCTGCATTGCTGGAATACTGCTCATTGGAGGCCAGCTCAGATCTGTAACGAAGAGCATAAGTTACACCCACAGGATCATCTGAAGGTTTATTGAGCTTACGTCCGGTTGTAATCTGATTCTCCATTTTATTCATATTGCTATAGTTACGATTCAGGTTACTGAGCGTTTGCATGCTCATCATCCCCGAGGTTACTCGAATCGCCATACGCTACCTCCTACTAATTTTAATTAGAGTCCTACACGGCCTGTGCTATTAATCAGCTTGTCCAGCAATTGATCAAATGTCGTCATAAAACGTGAAGCCGCACTATAAGCATGTTGGAACTTAATCAGATTGGACATCTCCTCATCCAAAGATACTCCGCTGACAGACTGTCTGCTCAAATCTACTTGCTCTGTCAGTAGTTGTGCGTTCTTCGATTGACGTTCTGCCTCCTGAGTCTGAACCCCAAGCTGTCCGGCAATAGAGCTAAAGTAGTCATCCACTGACGTTGGACTAGATAAAGCTGCCCCGAAATCAAATTTTACATTTTTCAAGTTAGCCATAGCCATAGCTAAAGCGTTGTTCCCGAGTATCACCTTCTCATCTGTCGTTCCCGTACCCTCTACCCGCAGAGAAGTTGCAATTTTATTAGGGTCACTTTGTATGTCGGGATTTAGCGTAATATTACCTGCTGTAATCGCAGCTCCGTCTTTAGAGGTAAAAAAAGCGTCCCCTTTGGTAGGAGTTGTCCCACTAATTGTATAACCCAACTGGTGAAGACCATTGATACCTTGGACAGTAACTTTCAAATCGCTCGTTAAAGTCCGGTTATTATTAGCATTAGAATAAGTAACCGCTGAATTATTCGGTCCTGTATTCAATACTGTTCCTTCAGGAAGCACAGTTCCTTTAGGAAGAGTAACTTCAATATTCCCATTAGCCAGTGTGTTAGCCAATTGGTTCATCTGGTTTTTGTAATCCGCAACATATCTGTCACGCGATAATACCATTCCGTAAACTTCGCCGCCAGTCAAGGTGCCACCTGTAAAAGCAGCCTGAAGACCGTCTGCGGTTAATGGTGTAACCACAGTACCAGCTACAGCTACTTGCCCAGCTACTGTTACTTGATACCCATCATCCAGTTGAGTAACCTGTACATTAGCCAGTTTAGACAACTTATCGATCGCGTAATCCCGCTGATCTCTCAAGTCATTTGGATTATCTCCCAATGACTCCAACTTGGTGATGTTTCCGTTTAAATCTGCTACAGTTTGGAGAAGAGCATTCATTTCTGTTGTTTTCAAGGTAATATTATTGGTTAAATCAGAATCTAACGCATCAAGCTGTTTGCTTGTCTGATTCAATGCATCCGTCAATGCCAGCGTCGTTTCTTTTACGATTTTACGGTTAGTTACATCTTGGGGATCTTGACTTAAATCCGACCAAGCATTCCAGAAATTATCCATGACCTTGCGCATTCCTGTGTCAGAGGGCTCGTTCATAATTGTTTCGAGCTTATTCAAAGTATCGTAGCGGATATCCCATCCACCTAAAGAGGAGTTTTCATTGCGATACTGGTCATCCAGAAATGTCTGACGTACCCGCTCAATCGCGCTGAACTCGACACCTGTTCCCAATTGTCCTCTTACAACGGAACGATTCAAACCATAGGCTTCCATAGAATCGGTTGCCTTCATACTGACCACTTGTCTGGAGTAACCAGCTGTGTTGGCATTTGAGATATTGTGTCCGGTTGTATTTAGTGCTGCGGTTTGTGTATTTAAGCTTCTTTTCGCAGTTTCTATAGCATGAAATGTCGAGGTCATATTTTCCTCCTGCAATTAGGCTCGAGTGTCGAATAACCCTGAGCGAATAGTAGAATTTTTTTCATCTGGTCGATGATACGTTGTTTCGGATTCCTCGTAATAAGACATCGTTTCTACAGAAAAATCAATGTATGAGAGTGCCTGCTCTATAAGCTGACGGTTCAACTCATTAAGCTGCTTAAGTTTGTTCAACGTCTCAGAAAGCCGTGTTTGAATGCTCAGCAACCTCTGCTTGTCTTGAGGGTCAAAAACAAGACGAGACAACTCTGTAATGGTTAAGTTCAACTTAGATTTAATTCCGCGTTCCTGCAAAAACTCATATGCAGAGGAAATACGTTGCTCTTCAAGTTGATCAATAAGTTTGGAAAGCTTCGATTCCTGATTCATGACTAAAATGAGCTGATCTACCTTATTAGATATCAGTGCTTCTTTCTTTTGAGTTCCTAGTGCAATCAACTGCTCATGAGCCTCTCTCAGCTGCTCCAGCACATCAATCAGGCGCTCTAAAGGCATATTTTACTTCACCTAACTTTCGGAAGACTGCTTGAAGTAAGGCAACAGCTTCTCTGCAATTTTGTCTGCATCCACACGATATGTTCCAGAAGCCACTTGCTGCTTAAGATCCTGAATCTTTTTAACTCGATCTGTATCGCTGCTGCGGTTCAACATTTCCATTGCTTCCGGGGAAATGGAGACCTCATCCTTGCGACGGGATTTCTTTTGCTCCTCCTGGCGTCCTGTTTCCATATTTCGCTGGTATGGATTAATCGCTCCGATGCGGTTGGTCTCGTTAATTTTCATAACTTCCACCTTCCTTAGTTATTTGATATGGTCAGAATGTATCAGACGACATAGCGTCGAACATAATTCGTATTCTTTATTTTGTGCATGTTTGCTAAAAATAAAAAAACCGATAAGCTCTATAAAGATTATCGGCGCTATTTGAAACTTTTTGAATAGCTAAACGTGTTTTTAATTCCCCTGTACTACTTTTCACGGAGTTTATCAATTGCGCTGTAGGCACCTTTGCCCATATTGTTACTTTGCTCCTGATTACTGCTTTCACGCGCGGCCTGATGCAGGTCTTTGGTCAGTCTTGTTCGACAAGAATCGCACATGTGTCCTTCACGAATCGGTATTCCGCATACTTCGCAAGGATACGTCATATTGGGTGCATTAGCAATGGAAATGCGCCCCTCACGTATAAATGTTGTGATTTGCTTAACGGATACCCCAGTAGCGTCAGAAAGCTCATGCATATTAATCCCTTTATTTTCACGTATATGTTTGACGCAGCGCTCATATTCAAGCTCGATTTCTTTAATACAATTCTGGCAGATTCCTCTGACATTCATAATAAACAGCTTTCCACAGCGGGGACAGTTATCCAAATTCATCCTCTGCAGCGCCCCTTTCCAATTTCCGGTCTCTAATTACTTTTATCCTTACATTACCTTATACTGAAGAGCTTCGTCTAGCAAATATTTCAAAAATGATTCTCAGATTTTACACAACTACACATTTTGTACGTTATCATAATTAAAATATAGATGATAATACTCCAGCAGCAAAATTTTCTCTACATTTATATGTATCGTTATTCAAATGACATACAAATTAAGGAAGCCAACGAATCGTTACATCTCAGCCTATGGCATGTATCTATTTATCGTCAAAAAAGGCAACTTATTTAAGATTAAAAAATAAAATAAGCGCCATTCCAGTAATTTTCGGGAATAGCGCTTCATTATAATTAAAATAGCTATATATGAATATGATCAAACGTAGAAATGCAGATCAAGCTGAGGGGAAAACCGGGCGAAACAATCCTCAGAAGAATTCATGTTCACCTGTGCCCCGAATGCTTCAAGCAAATGCTGTAAATCCGGGGGATCGGCGCCCATACGAATGCTCCGCACATGGAGTGTGGGGATTCATAAATCTTATGCAACTATCCTCATCTCAATTCATAAACTATTTGAAATCAAGATAGATGCATTATTGAAAATTTGCAGCCCAAAAAAAACAAACAATTATTCAAAAAAGCATTGTTTTAATAGAGGCCTTCCCGTATACTATAGTCAAACACTTGGTTTAATAAACACATATTATTATGCATTCATAATAATAATTATTTATTTGTGTTTGTTTGTGGTACTTGCAGTTCTTGACCCACTTTAATCAGGTTGTTAATTTTAACCAGTTCTTCGACAGTTACGCCGTATTTTTCTGCAATAGAAGCCAGTGTGTCGCCGTCTTGAACATTTACTGTGATTGTGTTTACAGTAGCTGGTGTTTCAGTTGTAGTAGTTGTTGCTGGTTTTGTAGTTGTTGCTTGATTGCTGTTCTCAGTAGCTGGTTGAGCGGGTGCTGTAGCTGCTTCTTCAGTAGCTTTAATTCCAAAAACTTTAGCTTCGAATGCTTTTTGTGCTGCTTCTTGTTGTTGAATGATCAGTTGTTCTTCAGCTCTATCTTTTTCACGATCTTGTCCTGATGCTGCCATTACTTGACCTGTTGCGAGTGGACTCAACAAAGATACTGCACCTAAGCTAACTGCCAGCATACTAGATACTGCTACTTTTTTCATTACGTTTTTCATGATTTTTTCTCTCCTCTTTTTTAGCTTTAAATTTTAATTAACTGCTTTACTACTGAGCGAGACACTCCCAATGTCCGCTCTGTTTGTCGTTAGCCAACTCATTACCAATTCATGTTAGCTATCAACAGATAGAAATTGTACTCCTCTTTTCCAAAAAAATCAACCTCTAAATTGAAATATTCTTAATTCATCCCTCACTTCCTTACTTTTTGTTTGTCTCTATATTTTTATTATATATCTCTTTCTAGCTCGTTGTCAAATTCTGCTGATTTCGTGGTGTAAAAGAACTCTACTCTACCTATTAAGCCATTTTTAAGGCAATTTCAATCTTTATTTCATAGTTTCAAAACAATCGTTCCACGGCAAATACAGAAAATTTAGACTTATGATCTTGCTAAAGTCAGGCAAAAAATAGCCAAATGTACTCCTTGCTCTGCTGCCTCTTCACCTAAAACACGCGCACACGCCTGCAAGGTGCTACCTGTTGTATAGATATCGTCTACGAGCAAAACAGTAACAGACTGCATCCTCGCCGATGTATATCGAGAATCAGCTTTTAAAACAAGAGACTTCAACAACTTCGCCTTATCAGGGATAACAGCAAAGGCATTATCCATTGTGCTTATGCGTTCCTTTTTGGTTTTAAAGCTCTGTTTGCCTGTATCTTGTGGACGAGCAAGTAAAGATACGAAAGGGAGCTTATTTCGCCTGGCAATCTCTTTCGCCAAAACTTGAGCCTGATTGAAGCCCCGTTCTGCCAGTCTCGTCTCACTTACCGGAACACAGGTCACAACGTCTACATTCCACAAAGATCGTTTGGGAACAGAACCGCGATGGCCTGTAAACTCATGTCTCATCGCCCGATAGGCTCGGTTCATTATCTCGCCCAACGCAGAAGCATACTTTTCATTCCCACGATATTTGAACTGTCCAATCCATTCTCTCATCATCGGCGTGTAGCTGGTTGCACTCCGATTACACACATAGTAGCGTGCCGATCGGACAAGCCTTATACAGTCCGGACAAAATGTCGGGCGCCCGCAATGAACACACCGAATTTTGTAAATCCAAGGAATTTGAGCAGAACAAGAAGTACAAATCCCGGAGTACTCGGAAAAATGCCCTGTGAGAGTGCCACAAGAGATACATGTTTGGGACTGACGATGGAGTAGCCAATTCATAAAAAGGCGGGTTTTGGAAATCATCCCCATACCAGAATGCACCTTTCTTGGTAGTTTACGTACCGACATCGTTTCAGGTTTCATATTTCTAAAAAAACTTTTTTTATTTACTGCATTTAATGCTTTTTCTCCTTCAGATAGCCTTTTTTTCGTGCTAGTGTATTCATGCGTTGAATCTGTCTGATTGCTCTCTTTTGACCACGAGTCCATTGGGGAGATGTAAAAATAACGCTACCACACGGGTCATCCTTGGATCTTCCCGCGCGACCCGCCATTTGGACGAGAGAGGCCTCATCAAAAAGGCTGCTGTCCGCGTCCAGTATGTACACATCGCTTCGTGGAACAGTCACGCCCCGCTCTAAAATAGTGGTTGTAACCAGTACACGTATTTCAGTAGCTCGGAATAAGCGTACTTTAGCGGTTCGCTCTTCATCCTGTGATGAGGTACCCGCAATAGGAACATCAGGTAAGTATTTAATCAGAAGCTCTACAAGACCCTGAATATGTGAAATTCGTGTCACAAACAAAAAGATCTGCGCTCCACGTTGTATAGATACACGCAGATGCTGGATCAAGGACGCGGGAAGCTGAGCTTTTTGCAGCCACTGCTTCACTGGAGAAGTCCCCAAGCGAAATGGAACAGGTAAGGGATGACGATGAAAACGAACGGGAACCTTGGCGTGTGGCAGCCAGCCGCGTGCAGCCTCTTTCTGCAGGGCATGCGGTGGCGTAGCAGACAAATAGATAAACTTGCCCTCTGGTTTACATACAGCTTGTGCAGCAAAAGCGAGCATAGGATCATTGTGATAAGGAAACGCGTCAATCTCGTCAATCACTACCAGATCAAAGGCATGACGATAACGCAATAGCTGGTGTGTCGTTGCCAGTGTCAGCTGTCCTCTTTGCCAACGTTCTGCGCTTCCTCCATAGAGCGTTACCATGCTAGCTTGGGGAAAAGCAACTGCCAAACGAGGTGCCAACTCCAGTACCACATCCCGGCGCGGTGTTGCTACAAGCGCTGTCCCTCCGCGCTCCAACACATGCTGTAAGAGCGGAAACATCATCTCCGTTTTGCCTGCGCCAGTCACGGCCCAGAGCAGAAAACGTTCTGCCGCGAAATCGTTGACTTGCCGTGCAGTGATCCCCCAGGCACGCTCGCCAGATTTGGGCGAAGGCTGCCCGCTGCGGGCAAGAGTGCTGCCATGCGCAGCGGCAGCGCCTGAGCCCCGGCACGCAACCATGCCGCGCCGGAACAATGCGCACGCCCGCAGCCAGTGGCCTTCCGGGCGGGAGCGTCTCCGCACCTCCACAGGTGGTGCGGCCAAAAAGCGCAGTGCCGCTTCGGCGGCGGCACGTTGCGCAGGGCTCAGCCCCCAGCGGTCGAGTTCCGCCGCTGGGGCTGCTGCTGCCGTGCGCGGCACGGCGGGTTTCGCTGCACCGCGCAGCAGCAGCGAGCATTCACGGCTGCGCCCAAGTGCGAGACAAGTCTCGCAGTAGGCGCACGCCTTGCGTCCGCACGATGCGCAGCTCGTGCGGTGCACCACCCCGCTGCCACAACGGTTGCAGCGGAGTTCATGTGCACGCGCGGCAGAGCAGCGTGCACGTGGTGCGGGAGCGAGGCCAGCAGCAAAGCTGAGCCGGCCTTGCAGATATGCTAGTTGCGCAGCTGAGCGCCAAGCACGCTCCAAACCTGGCGCTGCCTCTGCCAACAGCGCTTCGGCTTCCGGTACGAGCAACTGGCGTCCTGTTAGCAATTCAACCAACTCATCTGCTTGGCGTGCCACACACTGCATATCCAGTTCTTCAATTCCACTGCAGCGTTCCTTTTCTTGAATAAAACATAATGTTCCTTGTATTTCTCGTCTTTCCCCCTCATTTTCTGCACCTGAGATCCAGCCTTGTACATGATCCCAAATGCATATATGGTCTGCTTCTCCAGTTAAAATTCGTTGTCCGCCAAAAGGTTCCAGAGACAGCTCATTCTTTAGGTTGGAAAGAATATATCGCCACCATTGCTTATTCCCCCATCGCTTCATATCCGCCAGTTCCTTGAATGTTTCACACAGTTTTGTTCCCCAAGGCAATGGAAGCCCTTCTCCTAATAACACCCACCTTTCAACAATATTCTTTTGTCCCTCATTTCGTTGCATCCACCATGACATATCTACTCGAATATCCACAGATAATCGTAGATTCCAATGCCCCATATACCTAACCGCATATACTGCAATTTTCATCGTATATCCCTCCCGCCTATCACGATCATTTTTTCTGTCTCTTATCACACCAGATAAAAACAAAAAAGCACACTCCTATGGCTTATAGCCTGAAGTGTGCTTCACATCAATCGAACCTCAACAAGATCCGTACCATCTTGCATATGCAATTGCTTATTAATATTTATATCCGATTTCGAGCCTTGTGTCCACAATTCCCTGTCATTAAGGAACAAGTGGGGTATCTGCCAACGGGTTGGCTGTTCTAAGATCAATAACAACCTGCTTTTCACCGCCTGACTTCGGTAAAACCGGGCCCCCCGGTGAGAAACGACGTGAAATAACTGAAATTTCCATATGGCTATAACGCACCATCCGTGTCAGAATCGGCAGTGTGTCGTCCATGGACTCATCATCCAGTACCGTCACATGCAGCGGCCTCCGGTGTAGCCAAGCAAGTATGCTTAACGAACGCATCACCCATTCCACACGATCTCCGTCATTGGACGTAATCACAATATAGCGGGTCGCACGATGCTCCGGAGATAATGAGTGCGCATCTTCACCATTGCGATAAGCCTGAACCGCCTGTCGTATATACATGAGATGCACGACCGCGGCTCCTAGACCGTATATAAGCAATATCCAAACCAAGTGAGCCGTCACGAAGGTTCCACCTCCTCCTATAGCGACAATATATGCCGTATAACAGGAAGAGGTGTCACGGTTATGTACTGGGTTTCAAAGACTACACTTTACAGCGTAACCCATCCGTATTTGATCGAGTTAATAACCGCTTGTGTTCGGTCGTCAACCTCCATTTTTTGCAGAATGCTGCTGACATGGTTTTTGACCGTTTTTTCGCTAATGAATAAATATTCACCGATCATTTTGTTGCTCTTGCCTTCAGCCATCAAACGCAGCACTTCAGCCTCACGGCGGGTCAACGGATTATTTTCGCCTGCGACAAACTTCACGCCTGCTTCCTTGGTATGACCCTCAGCCATAGCCCCGGTTTCATTCAGATAGGTCATCCGGCGGAGCTGCTGAATAAGCTTACCCGTTACCTTCGGATGAATAAACGCATATCCTTCATGAACCGAACGAATTGCGTTAATAAGGGACTCGGCCTCCATATCTTTTAACAGATATCCGTTGGCCCCCTTGCGCAACGTTTCGAATACGTAGCTTTCATCATCATGGATGGACAAGATGATCACTTTGACATCCGGGAACATCTCGCGCAGCTTTTCAGTTGCCTCTACACCATTTTCAATTGGCATATTAATGTCCATCAGAACAATATCCGGTTTCTCTACGTTACAAAATTCCAGCACTTGGATGCCGTCGCCGCATTCTCCGATGACCTCAATGTCATCCTCCATATTCAAAATACGTTTAAGTCCTTCACGGAACAACTGATGATCGTCCGCCAAGAGAACTTTAATGGGTGCATTACTGATTTCTTGATTTTCCATGTTGTTACTCCTTTCCCTTTTCCACGTTGGTTGGGATATGAATCACTATCTTGGTGCCCTGATTCTCAGCTGATTCGATCTCCATTCTCCCCTCGAGCAGTTCAACCCTTTCCCGCATACCAATCAGGCCAAAATGCCCATGATCTTTGCTTTTTTGCTGGAAGAGCTCTGGCTTGAAGCCCAGACCATTATCCTGTACCACGATTTTTACAAGCTGCGCCTGATAGGTAATCTCAACAAGTACATAGGTAGGATAAGCATGCTTGGCAGCGTTGGTCAAAGCTTCCTGAATCAGACGGTAAATGGCTGCTTCCATCGCGGAAGAGAGACGGTGTTCCTTGCCCCTTGTTTCAAAAAGCGCTCTAATCTTCGTTTTTTCTTCAAAATCTTGCACATATTTTCGGAGCGTCGGAATAAGTCCCAGGTCATCCAGGGCCATAGGACGCAGATTGAAAATGACCTTTCGCATTTCCTCAAGACTAGAGCGAACTTGTTTCTTCAAGTCTACTATTTCGTCCTGAACCATCTTAAATTCCTGCTTAGCGATCATTCTTTCCACAATTTCCGTCCTAAGCACTAGATGTGCAAGGAGTTGCGCAGGTCCATCGTGAATTTCACGAGATATGCGCTTACGCTCCTCTTCTTGAGCCAAAATAATTTTGAGACCAATAAACTGTCGATTTTTGGCCGATTCGATGATCCGCGTCACTTGTCCCAGCTCACCTGACAAATATTCCAGCACGACACCCATCTGTGAACCAATGGTTTCAGCACGCTCGACAGAAGCCTCGACACTTTGGGCCCGCTTTTGCAGATCGTCTCTTCTGGCTTTGAGATACATTTCCTTCTCGCGAAAAATCATCACATCGAGCTGAAGCTGTGTCGCCTTCTCGTAAGCCTGCTTGATATCTTCTTCTGAATAGCGGACAAAGTCACGGCTGACCTCAGTCAGCCGAATGCGGGACCGCCGATAATTCATTTCCAGCTGGTCCACCTTTTCAATTGTTTCCGCCGTTTCCTTCAGGACAATTTGAAGCTCCTGATTTAACGTGACCAGCTCGGTCCGGGCCGTGTCCAATATTTCGAACATCTGATATTTGCTGTTCTCCATCACCTGGATGGCATTTTTAATGACTCGGTCTATGATATCGGCTTGAAAGTCCACAAATGTTCTACTCCAATCCTAGCATTTCAAGTATATATCATACCATATCATGACTGGAGGGTGATGGTCTTCGTTTCTTGTTCCCATTTTACAGTCATCCCTAACTGCTCAGACACGAGTCTTAATGGGACTAAAGTCCTACCACCTAATACGATAGGTGCTACATCAGTGCTCTGACGCTTTCCGTTTAGAACAACTTCTTTTTTCCCCACGGTCAAATCCATCAGTACTCCGCCGCGCATAATCGTGATCTGCTGATCGCCTGCATTCCACTTGGCCTGCCCACCAAAAGCATCAAGTACATACTTGATCGGCACATACGTTGATCCATCGCGTGTCATCGGAGCCGCATCAATCGCAGTCGCTGTTCCGTTCACGCTCATTGATTTTTGTCCAATCGTCATCTGAGCTGTTCCTTTTTTGAGTCCTTCAGTGCCAACCGTTCCCGGTGTATTAAAAGAAATATTATCAAAAGCAACATTGCCCGTTTTAGCACGCTCATCCTGACCCTCGGCTACATTGACTACATAAAGACGCTTCAGCTTCGCCGGATACGAAATATTCAAACCGCTCATATCTGCGTTTATCGTTTTCCAGCCGTTCCAGTCAATCACTTTGGCCAGATCAATATATGCCGTTTTGCCTTGAGCATCCTCCAATTCCGCCCGCAGCCAGTTCAGACTCTTATCTCCTCTCACATCAACGGAAATGGATGTAGCCGCTTGTTCCAGCGTTTTTCCGGTTGTACCGTTCAGTTGAGCATAAGCATACATTTTGCCGCTGCCATTCGTCATGTCGTAGTTCAGCTCCAGCACCTTAGAGTTGGCATGATCCCCATCTCCTTGCACAACGGCAGCTGTCCCGGTAACACCAGCTACATTCGAAGTAAAATCAATCGGATATGAAACATTTTCGAAATTCTCCCAATCGCTTGTGCTCTCCCCGCCTGCAGACAGGAAGACAACCGCGCTGAAACCATCATAGCGACCGATGGCATAGCCCGTTTTCACACCCGAGTCCACCGAGTTGACTGTAAGCTCGCTGTCCTTAACGCTTCCCTTAAAGCCGATGAATTCCCACTTGAGAGCATCTGACGTAATGCTGACGCTCTGGCCATCTTTCGTCTTTGCCGTTACAGGTACTGCAATTTTAGCTCCAGCGGCAAGTGAGCCTGTTCCACTTCCTGCAGTCAGTGATGAAATTTCATCTGCTCCAAGCACCGTAACCTTGGTTGTAGCGCTTGCTGAACCACTGGATGCTGTTAGTGTCGCGGTTCCCGGCTTGGCTCCCTTGACAACGCCGCCACTCACTGAGACAACAGCCGGGTTGCTGGATTTCCACGTCACCTGCACCTTCGAAGTATCGAATGGATTGTAGTAGTTGTCATATCCTTTGAAGGAATAGCTTCCGGTCTGACCGATCAGCAATGTTTTATTGCCTTTAATCGTGAAGCCTTTAAGCGTTCCTTTGGGAGCAGTGGTATATACACCCACTCCATTCACGACGCTGCGCTGCTCTGTACCGTATTCCGTATTAAAAGTAAGCCCTGCAGTCGTATCTCCCAAATCACGAGTTACCATGGTGGTAGAGCCGCCGCCGTCAAGGTTCATCCCCTTCCAGACGCCAATATCTTGCATCAGCGTTTGCAGCTCGCTCAGAGAGACACCAACGCTGTTCCCGTTCTTCTCAACGGCAATGACATAAGCGTAACGCTTGTCACGGGAATATCCCAAAGCTGTACGCGCACGGGTCCCGCCTATGCTTGTTGTGCTTCGGGAAAACGAGGTTTTCTGACCGTCATTTACTAATATGGTATGTCCACCAATCATCATTTGAAGGTTGGAAGGATCTACTTCACTCCCTGTCGATTTCACACGAAGGTGATAGCTCGTTTCTACTGTCTGTCCCACTGTCAGATGCTCTTTGGCATATTCAGCCGCTTTACCATGAGTACGCAAAATATAGCCATCCTGTGGAACTGTCATATTCAATCCAGCGTTGCTGGAGACTTGCGTAACCACACCATTTTGTACCAACACCTCGGTAGGCGTTGTCGAGCTGTTTTTTGGACGTTCCACTGCCTTCCAAGCAGATGTATAAATATACATAGCATTGGAGTGGCTGTAGCTGCTTCCACTCGTTTCAGGCGTATATGAAGCCTTGTTCATCCCCGCCAAAGAAAAGGATGACCCATCCCCGGCCTTTACTGTACCTTCAAAAGTAAACTGCTCTACCATCGGAGAACCATCCTTGGTTACAGCAAAGGCATACATGCCTGTTAAATCAGACGGAGTAGACATTAACACACCCTTGGATACTTGTCCGCCAATCGGCGCTCCCTCGCTGGAGGTATTAAAATAATCTCCGTTTACGCCAGCAACCGCCCCGGTTTCTTTTGCCATGCCACCAGTACTCTGACGGGTTGTGAACTGTCCGTTCTTCCCGGTCATGACATCCAGCTTGACGTATGGATTTTGCAAGTCCACCCGAATAATATCAGCCAGTGCTGTTCCTTTGGAACCTTTAAAACGATATTTCATCAAAGTTGCACCAGAAGTAAGGATTTCTTCGCCCAGCTTTACAGTTGAACCGGAGGCTGCACTTGCGATTGGCACAGACATCCAGCTATTTAACGGGATTAGTGCCCCTGTTCCGGCAACCGGTCCTACCCACAATACTCCTGCCAGTGTCAGAACGGCCCATTTCTTAGCGATTCTTCTACCATCCACTTTCTCATTGCCCTGTTTCCTATTACTTAAAAACATTTGGATAATAGCTCCCATCTTCATTGTATTCAAACGGAATGATCCGCACGTGTACTCTAGCAATAAACAAAAAAAGTCTTCTTATATTAATAGACTTATTATAAAGGCAAAAGTTACGAAAATCCCGTCAACTTATTCACAAAATCGAAATCAGCGAATTGACGAACACGATATAGGCGCAATATAATACGATTGAACTAATAAGTTCAAAATATACTAATCAGTTCAGGTCTATTTTTATAGGCCTATCGGGAGGCTTGAAATCATGAATAAACTACGGTTACTTACCGTACTCTCTTTATCCCTGAGCATAGCGGTCGCTGGATGTTCCAGTGCGGAGAAAGATGCCGCTTTAGACTCAGCTGCACAGCCAACCGTTGTGCGTACTGCAGTTGTCAAATCCTCTCCGCTCCATACTGCCTATAACTTGTCAGGCACTCTTCAGGCTTATGAGGAGAACACACTGGCTTTTCAAAATGGAGGCACCGTAGCCAGTGCATATCTCACTGTCGGTACTGCTGTACAGAAGGGCGCCGTTATTGCTCGTTTGGATGATGCTGACTACAAGCTTCAGGTGGCACAAGCGACAGCCTCCATCCTGGAAGCGCAGGCTGGTATTGATAACGCACAGGCTAACCTACAGGCTGCTGCCTCTGCGATTCAATCTGCCGATGCAGGTATTACAGGAGCTCGCGCGAATGTCAACAAGGTCAATAAAGGGGCACGCGCTCAAGAGAAGCAGCAAGCGCAAGCTACTGTAGATAAGGCACAAAGTGCCTATAATAAAGCCAAGACGGATAGTGAGCGTACACAGAAGCTGTTTGAAGCAGGTGCTGCTACCGCATCGGATAATGAAAATGCTCGCCTGAATGCTACCGCAGCCCTGAAAGATCTGGAGCAAGCTAAGGAATCCCTATCCCTTTTGCTGGAAGGGGCTACAGCCGAAGACCATCAATCCGCCCAGGCTTCCTTTCAAGATGCACTTGCAGGCAAAAGCAAAGCTCTTGCTGCCAATGAACAGGCTGCGGCTGCCAAAAAGCAAGCCCATGCCAACTATGAAAAAGCCCTTGTTGCCAAGGGGCAGGCAGAACTTGCGCTTTCACGCACCCGTCTAATCGCTCCTGTGAACGGTGTTATTTTAGGCAAGAGTGTGAATACAGGTGACTTGGTCGCTTCAGGCCAGACCGTCTATCGCATAGGGTCCATTGACCGTCTCAAGGTACTGCTCCCGGTACCGGACAGTGAAATCAAAGATTGGAAAAAGGGACAATCAGTGAATGTGATGCTATATGAAGAAAGCCGCCAAGGCACCGTTTCCAACATCTATCCTTCAACCAGCACTAATACAGGAATCGTTAACGTAGAGATCGTTATAAACAATCCACAGCAAGACTGGCTACCTGGTCAGGTCATTAAAGCTGCTCGACAGGTGACAGACAAGAACGGCATTCTTGTTCCCGCTGAAGCGGTCATTAACACGGGAAGCGAGCCCTTTATTTTCAAAGATATTAAAGGAAAGGCTGTTAAAACAGCTGTAAAGCTCGGTGATCAGGTTATAGAAAACCAATTGCAAGTCGTATCAGGCCTTCGTGAGGGCGAACGTATTGTTATTAAAGGGGCAGAAAATCTTTTTGATGGGAATCCGATCAAAGCGGAAGAAGGCGGCCGCCCATGATTGAATATTTCGTAAAAAAGCGAAAAATTACGTTACTGTTTTTTGTTATGCTTGTTTTAGTCGGAGCTTTTGGATTTTTCCAATTACCGAAGCAGGAAATGCCAGATGTCACCGTACAGAATGCTATGGTAACAACAATCTACGCTGGTGCTTCACCACAAAAAGTAGAACAAACCGTAACCAAAGAATTGGAAAAGCGCATTAAGGAAGTTGAAGGTGTCAAAACGATTACCTCTACTTCCGGAAATGGATTCTCCTCTATTTTAATTGAATCCAAAAATGGAATTGATCCTCAAACCGTCTGGGATAATATGCGTAAAAAAGTACAGGATGCGCAAGCTGATCTTCCCGAAGGTGCCGATGTGCCTGTTGTGAATGACAAGCTAACCAGTTCGTTTATCGGCTCCTATGCCCTGGTTGCTGACTCTCCTGCACCATTGTATAAACTAAATAATTTGACCACAACGTGGAAGGATCAGCTCAATACCTTATCAGGTGTATCAAGTGTCAAGTTCAATGGCCTTCCTGATCAGGAAGTACGCGTCCAAATCGACAATCAAAAGCTTCAGCAGTACCATCTGTCGTGGGGACAGGTCGCACAAGCGATCCAGTCCCAAATCGATCGGGTTCCTACTGGTGATATTGAATACAACGGGCGCACCTTTCAACTTATTGTCCGGGAAACCCAAAAAGCCGAAGAATTAAATCAGGCCATTTTGACTCGTACCGAGGAAGGAGCTCCTGTCTATTTGCGAGATGTTGCCACTACCGAGCTGGGACATGCCGAAACGGAGTACTTTGCCTATGTAGGAGGAAAGCCTGCCATTACGCTAAGTATTGGAGCAGAAAAGGGCACAGACGTCCCGCCTATGAACGAAAAGGTCAATGCGAAGCTTAAAGAACTGGAGAAAACACTTCCCGAAGGCGTTCGTCTTGAAACTCTTTTTGCACAAAAGGATCAGGTAGATCATATCTTCGAGGACTTACAACGTGAAACGATTCTTGCAATTGTGGCTGTTATTCTCGTTTGTATGCTGGGCTTGAATTTGCTTACCTCTGCTTTTGTCGCACTGGCGATTCCGATTTCGGTTGCGATTGCCATTATCTTTTTGCCTATGTTCGGTATTACACTGAATCAAATCTCCGTTGTTGGTCTGATCATTGTCCTGGGCATACTCGTTGATGACGCCGTAGTGGTTAATGATAATATTGAGCGGAGACTTACGGAATTAGGAGAATCGCCCACAGATGCAGCTGTAAAGGGTACCAAAGAAGTGATGCTCTCGATTTTGATTGCCACACTGGCTACCATCTCAGCCTTTGCTCCACTGTTGTTTCTACCCGGAAATGTAGGGGCATTCATCAAGCCTATTCCAGCCATTGTTTCTCTGACCATGCTTGCCTCCATGGTGATGTCACTCACCATCATCCCAATTTTCCGGGAATGGTATGAGAATCGCAGGCGGACTCGTCGACCACAAGGTAAAATGAAGCCTGCAGGCCTGTTGGGCCGGCAGATTCAGTCTTTAAACAAGCTGTACTCACAAAAGCTGATGCCCAAAGTCATTAAGCGTCCCTTGCTGACTGCAATGGCAGGACTCATGCTTGGAACAGCCGCTTATGGATTGGTTCCTTTCACCTCAGTTGAACTCTTTCCAGAAGCAGAGGACCCTCATGTCGTATTAAAAATAAAAATGCCTATAGGCACCTCCGTTATAGAAACAGACCAGGTCGTCAAAGACATTGCAGGCTGGATAAAGAAGCAACCCGAAACTTCCAAGGTCGTCTACAGTGCCGGAGGAACTGCTCCGCAACTATTTAGTGACATTAGTAGCTCGGGTGGTGATATTAGATATGATGAGACTATAGGACAAGTTGCTATCGTTGGTAAAAAAAATATTTTCGATCTCAATAAGACAGTCAATGCTTGGGAACAGCATGCTAAAAAATCCTATCCTGAAGCTACTGTGACGACGTATATTCCTCGTCTTGGAATCCCGGTGGGTAAGCCCGTCTCTATTCGGATTTCAGGTCAGAATCTGAATCAGCTACAAAACCTTGCCCAAAAAGTAAAAGAGCAGATTGCCACAGTAGAGGGTACGACCGGTGTCACGGATGATATAGGAATTGAAAGATATGCACTGGATTTGCAGGTAAACAAGCAAGCCATGGACCAATACCTGGTAAGCTACACAGATCTGACTCGTACCCTGCTTTTATTAAAAGAAGGGGCTAAAGTCAGCCAATTTGATACAGGAAACGATCTGGTGGATATTAAATTGTATTTGAATCATGACAACGAGGAGCCCAGCACGCTTTTCCAACAATTAAGTGTAGTCAATTCAGCCGGTGCGCAGATTCCGTTAAACCAGCTCGTACAGATTAAGCCTTCATTTGCTATTCAGCAAATCAAGCATTACAATATGGAGCGGACGATTACGGTAGAAGCCGACTTGAACGGGCGAACTGCAAGCGAAGCAATGGCGGATGTAGAAAGCAAACTGGCACAAATGGAATTCCCTGAAGGCTATAAATGGGAGGTAGGCGGCGAAACATCCGATCAGTCCACCATATTCGGGGATTTAGGGAAGCTGGCAATCGTTGTAGTCCTGCTCATTTTGCTCTTGATCACTATGCAGTTCTATTCGTTGTCCATCCCTATTATCATTATGACGACCGTATACCTGGCAGCAGCCGGCGGCATTATTGGTATTTTCTTAACAGGTATGCCTATCGGTTTTATGAGTATCATGGGGATTATTGCACTTGCAGGCATTGTTGTACGGAACGGTATTGTGTTAATTGAATTTATCGAGGATGCCCGGCATGAAGGAATGGAGCTAAAAGAAGCTGTGATACAAGCAGCCACTGCCCGCTTTAGACCCATTTTATTGACTTCTCTGGCGGCCATTGTAGGAATGATCCCGTTAGCGCTGTTGGGAAGTCTTCTCTTCAAGCCACTGGCCTTTACCGTCATTTTCGGTTTGCTATTTTCAACCTTGTTAACCTTGTTTGTCGTGCCGTCCTTATATATGATTATGGCCAAGTTCAAAATGCACCGTCAGCTCAAAAAACAGCAACACACGGTTATCACACACGACCAACCTTTGTAGAAGATATGGAGTAAGACGGCGTGCTCTCGGATTGGCCCCTAGGGGGTAGTATGTATGGAAAGCAAAAAAAATGATATTCTGCAGGCAGCCATTAGGCTGTTCTCCAGAAAAGGCTATTATTCAACATCTGTTGAAGAAATCGCCAAAGAAAGCGGGATGGCAAAGGCATCCTTTTATAAATATTTTCAGAGAAAGGAAGAACTGCCTCTGGAAATGTGCATTATCCTGGAGAAAAATATTGAACAGGATATCCGGGCACTTTACAGTAAACCTGATCTCACTACTCATGATAAGCTGCACGACTTTATTGTACTCTATTTAAGAAATCTTGTTAAAAATAAAGTATATCTTATGATGGATCTTCCTGAGCCATCCATGCTCATTTTTCAGAATGAACAGCTCAATGCCGCCTTCGAACAACATGAATACAAGTTGTATCAATGGGTATACGACTGCTTGATTGATGTTTTCGGAACCGAGATTGAAGATTCTGCATGGGATATCACTTTTGTGCTCAAAAGTATTGTATTGGAATATATTCGTTTCTTTGCTGACCGGATGAACGATGAAACGATTGAGCATCTTACGCAATTCATCATCTTCTTATCCAATTCTTTAGTTGCCAGCCTGAAGAGTACTGATTCGGTCTATCATTTGTGGGGCAGTCCAGGCTGGTTACCTGAAAGCACTATAAGCAATCCCTTCGATCAGGGCCGCCAGATCAATGTCCTTCTTCACTCTCTGGAAGACAGCATACTTCTGTCTTCATGGAGTTTGGAGGATAAGCAAGAGTACCAGCAAATTTCCACTCTACTAAAGGAAGAAGCTCTGAAAGCGAGCCCTCAGAAAGGGCTCTTAAAAGCTCTTTTTTCGTATTTGGAGCAGCGTAAGGAACTGCAAAAGGTTTGCCATTTACTCAAAAATTTATTAGACCTTGCACCGGAATCGGAATAATAGCCAACCATTCGGTGCAGTTAAAACAGATTTTCAGACGCCGATAAAGTAAATTTTGCTGAATCTGCTGTAGTTAGTCTGCGAAACATAACTAAAAAAGACTGTCTCATGTAAATGAGCAGTCTTTTTTAGTTTATTGCTTTTATTTATAACATACGAGGAACTACAGACCCGCTTGTTCTTTCAATGTTTCTGCCTTGTCTACACTCTCCCAAGGTACATCCAGATCTGTACGGCCAAAGTGACCGTAGGCAGCCGTTTGCTTGTAGATTGGACGGCGCAGATCCAGCATGCGAATAATACCTGCTGGACGAAGATCAAAGTTGTTGCGGATCAGTTCAACCAGCTTCTCATCGCTTACTTTACCTGTACCGTATGTATCCACGTTAATCGAAACCGGCGTAGCTACACCAATGGCATATGCAAGCTGAATTTCTACCTTGTCTGCCAATCCCGCAGCCACAAGGTTTTTCGCTACATAACGAGCAGCATAAGCAGCGGAGCGGTCCACTTTGGTCGGATCCTTGCCGGAGAATGCTCCCCCGCCATGACGAGCATAACCACCATACGTATCAACGATGATTTTACGACCTGTCAGACCTGCATCTCCTTGAGGTCCACCAATAACAAAGCGTCCCGTCGGATTAATGTAATATTTGGTTTGCTCATCCAGCAATTCAGCAGGAACAACCGGCAAAATAACCTTTTCCTTGATGTCTGCTTGAATTTGCTCCAACGTCGTATCCTCTGCATGCTGTGTAGAAACCACAATGGCATCAATACGAACAGGTTTGCCATTCTCATACTCAACCGTTACTTGCGTTTTACCGTCTGGGCGAAGGTAATTGAGTGTTCCATCCTTACGCACTTCAGACAAACGTCGTGCAATACGGTGAGACATAGCGATAGGCAAAGGCATCAGCTCAGGGGTTTCATTCGTAGCAAAACCAAACATTAAACCTTGGTCCCCTGCGCCAATGTTTTCTGTTTCTTTATCCACTTCAGCAGGATCACGGCTCTCCAAGGCGGCATTAACACCTTGAGCAATGTCCGGAGATTGTTCATTTAAAGAAGTCAATACAGCACAAGTATTGTAGTCAAAACCGTACTTCGCACGTGTATAGCCAATTTCCTTGATCGTTTTTCGTACAATGGATGGAATATCCACGTATTCCGATTTGGAGCTGATTTCACCAATGACGAGAACGAGCCCAGTAGCTACCGATACTTCACACGCTACCCGTGCATTAGGGTCATTAGCCAAAAAGGCGTCCAATACAGCATCGGATATCTGATCGCAGATTTTATCTGGATGCCCTTCTGTTACAGACTCGGACGTGAACAAATGACGGCCCTTTACAGACATGAACTTCAACCTCCCATAATTTAAATACATGAGGATTTATATAGAAATCCTGACATGATGATGGTATTATTCAGGGCACCTTCAAGCCAGCATATGACAGGAAGATATCTTTTCACCTGATTAACAAAAAATGAACCTTTTCCGGTAGGAAAAGGTTGCGTACAAGCCTCAAATGTCATGATATCCTATTTAAAACAAGGTGTCAATTCATATCGCTTAATTACAAGCTTCGAAGTCGGAATAGGTTTGCATGTAAATCATTTTTGAGTCACATGCAAACAGCTTCACTTCACAAGTTACTACGTTTATGGAATTTGTAGAGATTATTGTAATTTATAATGCACCAAATTCAGATAAGCTACGCTCAGCAGATTGTACCAATCGCTTCGTAATTTCTCCGCCCACAGAACCGTTTTGTCTTGAAGTCAAATCTCGCCAGGCCACATTCCCGGTTCCCGCAAACTCTCCCAATTCCGCAGCGAATTCACTGTCAGCGTTGGGATGTATATGTGCATATTGAGGGTTATAGACAGGAAGTCCAAACTCAGCAGCGATCTCATACTTCAAATCATGTAACCTGGCACGGCTTTCGGGAATTAATTGTCTTTGACCTCTTGACGCCATCGTACACACCCTCCATTACATCGTATTGTCTTTCATGAGGTTAGTGTGCAGCGATTAGAGTTCAATTAGCCAAGAACAATTTGCTATCCCAAGCAGTATTTACGAACAAGAGCAGTTTACTGTACTGTATAACCGCCTCGCACCATAACGACCAGGCCAAACTTTTGACCTTCTTTTACCTGAATACCTCTTCCCTCTCTAGGAAAAGATAATAAATGATTTTTTTCAACAGCCTGATTATGAACAATTTCCGTTCCAGAAGTAATATCAATAGCACCGCTGGCATCCATACTATACACAACAGCATACCCATTACGTAAAATAAATTCCGCTCCAGCTTTGGCAATCAGCTTTTGGCCAGGCTTTACATCAACAACCTTCAATTCCTCGGTCTGTTGCACCGTTGTAGAAGCTTTGCCTGTACTAGAAGCTCCCGAAGTTGTTGTATTAGAAGTGGCATTTGGGGTGGGAGCTGCAGAAGTAGTCGTTTTAGTGCTACTTGCCGATTCTCCACCTTTGATTGCCTGAGCAATTTTCTGGTCAACATAGCTTTTGGTTACGACTGGATCATCAGCTGTACCTGGTTGTCCAGAGCTGGAGGCCCCATTGACTGAGTTGTTCATTAAGGAGCCTGCAACAATTCCTCCTCCAAGTAAAACTGCAGCCAACGATACTTTGTAGCGTGATTTCATGCTGATCCTCCTACAGCAGGTTCATGCCTCTGTAAAATAATTATATATTAGTATTATTGTTAGCTTGCTTTAAGAAGAAGCGCCTTGCATAACCCACGGTTTATTATAAGCCATCTTCAATGTATCAATGCTCGTAACTATATCTTCAGCTTGCTGTTCAGCAGTGGTTACTTTCAGATTAGCCTCATAAACCTGAAGTTCAGTAGCCAAACCTACATCAAATTGCTTTTTAGTCATATCTGCTGCGCTTCTAGCACTCACCAAACCAGCTTGAATTTGAGAATACTGACTTTCCAATCCTTTGATGTTGTTGTAGAGCGTTCTTACAGCTTCTTCAAGCTGCCTTTTTGTACCCTCTGTAGCATACTGAGCTTTCTCAACATCAAGTTGTTGAGCTTCGTATGTCGTTCCTTGAGTATTAAAACTGTAGAGCTTCAAGCTCAATTCAGCTAAATCCACTTTTTGCTCACTTAACCAAATAGCCGTGCTGCTGGTAAGTACTTGGCTTACCTTAGTTTCCACATTATCTTTGAATTCAGAATAAACAGGTTTATCCTTCAATTCGTAACGCTGTTCTGGCTTGTAACCAATCACTTGATTCAAAGATACATACGCACTATCCAGGTCTTTTTTAGCCTTGTCTAAAGCAGCTTGATTTTGAGTCAACTGATTGGTTGCTTGAGTCACCTCATAATCACTCGACATTTGATTATCTCTTTTAATTTGTGCAACTTTCAGCTTGCGCTCAGCATCTTCAATATTCAAAGCAGCCAGTTTAACGGCATTTTGCTTTTGAAGAAGTTTGTTATAAAGATCCTTCACATTATATTCAATGCCTTCTTTGGTCATTTCCAAGTTCTTTTTGGCAGCCTCATAATTAAGGTTCGTTTGAGCATAACCTTTGAAAGCTTTATCTTGTGCTTCATCACCTGCTTCGGCAGGAACAAAGTCAATATTTTTACCTGTTTCCTTCATAATCTTGCCAGCTTGATCGATATTCACTTCTCCTGTTTTAACCGAGGTGCTATCAGCTATAGCCAGTTTAACTGCAGCATCATAGGTCAAAGAATCGTTATAGTATGTGTCATAAGTAACTTTAGTCACTGGAGCTGTTAAAGGTTTACTGGACAAACTATCTCCAGTAGTGCTTCCATTAGCTTGATTTGAAATAGTTACTGTTCGTGTAGTCTGATTCCAATCTACTTTGGCGCCTAATGATTGGCTCACAAAACGCAAAGGAACGAATACTTGGCCTTTTTGAATTTGAGTTGCAGCATCCAGTTGCACAGGTGCGCTGTTCTTATAGGCAAGTTTAGAACTAACATTTAAAGTTAACGTGTCATCATTTTTGGATGCAGTTACTTTTTTAGCTTTGCTATCCCACTCCACTTGTGCTCCCAGGCTTTCAAAAACGCCGCGAAGAGGCACCAAGGTTGTATTTTGACTAACTACAGGGGACTGTGTATATTGCTGAGTTACACCGTTAATAATAACCTTTATATCACCTGATTGAGCACCTGCAAGACTGGCAAACGTAGAAGTAAGAGTCAATGTGGACAGTAGTGCCACTCCAAAACGTTTCATAATTTCTCTCCTTTGTCAATAAGGCTAATAAAAGAAAAGGGCTCCAAAAGGAACCCTCTTCTCATCTAATTCAGTTAACTCAAAAGAGCTACTCTTAAATTACTTGTTGTTTTCAACAGTAACTGTTTTTGCAGTTGCATCGTAGTTGATGGATGCATCCAGCGCTCTACCTACCCAAGAGATTGGCAGTACAGTACGGTTTTTGTTAGTTACAGCTTTAACGTCCATACGAATCACAGAACCGTTAACAGTCAACAGGTTTGTGTTCAGTTTGATTTGAGCAACAGTGCTACCTTTGATCAGGGTAACTGTGGAAGTTGCTTTGTCAAACAGGATGTTTTGTGGGGATACACCCAGAGCTTCAGCAGCATAACGTACTGGCAAGTAAGTGCGTCCGTTTTCAGCATAAGGAGCTACTTCTGCTGTTTTAGTTTGACCATCTACAGTGTAAGAAGTGCTTCCCAGTGTGAAGACAGCTTTAGTGCTAGTAGCACCTGGAGCCGGAGTTCCAACAGTTGCGATTGCTACTTCAGCAGCTGCAGTGTTGTTGTCTTTCCAGTTTTGAGTGTTATCAGTTGCGCCTTTGTATGCAGTGTAAGAAACTGCGCTACCTTTCAGCTTAGCAACGATGTCGCCTTGAGCTACAGTACGGTCAACAGTCAGCTTAGGAGCCGAGATTGTGATTGTACTTGGAGTAGCACTTTCACTGTCGATGTAGAAGCTCAGACGGCCTTTGTTGCTTTCGCCGTAAGTATCAGTAGATACGCTCTTCACTTTAACGTCACCAGCTGTAACTTTTACTTCTGGAGTAGAAGCAAAACGTACGCCTGTTGGCAATTCCAAGATTACTTCACGGCTACCGTCTTTCTTAACGAAAGCTTCTTTAGCAGCTTCAGTGATTGTGATATCGCCAACTTGTTGGTCGCCCAGACCGATTGTCAGGGTTGGTTTGGAAGCAGCAGCCAAAGTAACTGCTTGTTTCACAGTTGCAACCTTAACAGTACCGCTCAGACCTTGGCTACCACCAACTTCAACGTTCAGATCGCCAGAGAAACCTGGTTGTGTAGCAACTTCAACGTTTTTCAGTTTCAGGGTACCAGCGTCAGTTGTGCTGTTAACGTTTTTGAAAGTCAGTTTCAAAGTACGTTTGTCAGAGTCAGTGTAAGAAACATCTGCTCCACCCAATCCGTTAGTGTTCTCCATAGAACCTACGAAGTTACTTCCTGGGCTGTTGCTTTCAAAAGTAGACTGCCAACGAGCACCTTCAGGCAGACGCAAAGTTACAGTACGTCCATTAACAAAAGATTTAGCAACAGTTTCTTTAATTACGATGTCGCCAAGTTTTTGTTCGTCATGACCTGCAAGGATAGTTGTTGGAGTAGCAACAGTAACGCCACCACCGATTTGACCATAGCTACCAACTACGAGGGAGCTAACGTCAGTTGTTGCGCTACCGGAAATGTTAGCTGTAACATCGCCTTCTTTAGCACTAGTTTCATCATCAACATAGAATTCTACAGGCAATTGGAAAGATGTTTGTTTAGTGCTTGGGTTTTTCAAGGACAAAGTCAAAGTGTCGCCGTCAATTTTAGTGATTACATCACCAGAAGCGATATCACCATAAAGAACGGTTGCATTACCAGCAGTGTTCCATTTGAAACCACTTGGCAATTTGAATTTAATGTTGTTGTTGTTAGCCAAAGAACCAGCAGTTTCTTCTTTAACTTTCAAAGTTGCAGTGAAGTTTTCTTCGCTGGAAACAGTATCAGCTACAGACAAAGATACTTGACCGGAAGAAACTACGTTTGCAATTGTTACTTCGCCGCTAGTCAAACCGCTTGCGGAAGCTGCATCAATAGCAACTTTCACAGGTCCGTTGCTAGGTCCAGTAACGTTAACTTTACCGAAGTTCAGGTAAAGATCAGCACTATCTTTGGAGTTGCTGAAATTCAAAGTTATTTTTGCAGAGTTGTTAGTCAACTTAGTAACTTCTACTGCATTAGCATCATTATATCCAGTAGATGGAATGTTTTCTGGATCGTCGTTATCTTGTGCATCCAGGTATACACCCAAACCATAAGTAGAGTCAGTAGCAGTGGTTACGCGACCAACACCATTATTAGCACCAGAGAATTCAAAGCCTTTTGGCAATGTTACTGTGAAAGATGCGCCAGCAGCGATAGAAGCTTGGCTAATGCTAACTTTTGCTCTACCCAATGTAGCATTGGATTGTGCACTGGAGCTAATGCTAGGAGTGCTCAGAGATTGGTAGCTAGAAGCTGCATGGATTGCAGTTGGTGCAGTCAATGCTGCGATTGGAGCTGCTACACCAGCAACCAATGTTGCTGTTGCCAGCACGTTGATCATTTTTTTATTAAACTTTGTCATAACCTTTTTTTCTCCTCCTTGAATATAAACAGAAATATTATTTTTGTCTTTTTGTCGGATCTTGTCACTCATCAGTCGTTACACCTCCTTTCCGAGCTTTATGAGAACCCTTATAAAATGATATCTGTGACAATATCACAGAAGCTTGGAATCTAGTTGAAAGAAAGCGTCCATTTACGACGTACTCCAGTATTATACAATGTGATAACAATGCAGTAAAGATTTTTTTTAGCGAATTTTGTCTTTACACGCTTTTGTACCCCTTTGTTTCATACTCACCCAATTAGACGTAGCATAGGTTTAAAAAGTTGCGTCAGTTTCAAAAAAAATTTTATTTTTTTTGATTATGTATTCCGCTTTCCACAGTCATAATTATACTATTAAACCTGTTCCTCCGTCATCCTACAACTTTTACCTTATCAGCCTTAAATGTACAAGGGTTATCCCCATGCGTTAAAAACAGCTTTATTAGAGTATATTCATCGAGAAATTTCCATAGAATATATAAAGAACATAAAAACTATAGACTCCCTTGAAATCAAATACTCTAAAACACTTTAAGCAGTAGGTAATGACGGAGTAACAGTATTTATTTTGAATATTACAAAAAACAATTACTTCACTATATTAACCTTCGCACCATCTGTAAGCAGACTTATACCTTTAACGGCAATAGTCTGTCCTTCAGTAAGCCCTTTGGTTACTTCAACCTGCTTGGCACTTTCCTCGCCTGTTTGCACCTCTACCCGCTTAGCCGTGGATCCCTCAACTACATACGCATACTTTTTCCCCGCCTGCTCCGTAATTGCATCCTGCGTTACGAGAATATTGTGTGCAGCTTCTGATTTCATGTAAACAGTCACTACCATGCCAGATTTGAACTCGCCAGAAGGATTAGGGACTGATATTTCGACAGGATATGCCTTAAGATCATTATCCATAACCGGATTGACTGCTGTCACTTTAGCCTCAATTCGCTTGCCCAACGAGTCTATCCCTACAGTTACAGTGGAGCCTACGTTTAGCTTAAGCAGATCCTCTTCAGATACATTTACCTTGGCAAGGATCGGATTGGTGTTTGCAATTGTAGCTACAGCTGACTGAGGGCTGACCATTTGCCCTGTTGTACCTGCCACTACCGAAATAGTGCCTGACATAGGGGCTCTGACGACAGCGTCGACAAGCTGACTACGTGCCGTATCCAAAGCAGCCTTGGACTGATTCACCGAAGCACGCGCCACATCAATACCCGTTTTTTGCTGTGCAAGACGTAATGATTTTTGAGCATTACTGTATGTTGTTTGCGCACTCTCCTTGGACGTTTGGGCATTATGAAGTGCAATTTGAGCATTTTCCAGCGCTGTCTGAGCTTTTCTATGCGCTATTTGAGACTGCTCTAATTCAGATTGCGAAACAGCACCAGCACTAAAGAGTTGCTGATTCCGAGTTAGCGTGCTTTGAGCATCACGCACGGAATTTTGAGCATCCACCAGCCCATTCTGAGCTTGTGTAATAGAATTATCCTGCTGAACAAGTGCACTTTTAGCTTGGTCTACACTAGTCTCAGCCTGCTGAACTGATTGTGCTGCTCCAGACTCCGCCTGTTTTAAATTAGCCAGTGCAACCTGATAGGATTCTTGATTTTGTGTAATTGTATCCTGAAGGTCTTTCTGATCAATCGTAAACAAAACATCGCCTTTGTTTACCTTTTGCCCTACCGTCAAATTAATGTTCTGTATTTTTCCGCTAATTTTCGGGGAAACCTGAGTCGTATCTTTAGGCGCAAAGCTGCCTACAATACCTGTTGAATCTGCCAGACTGCCTTTAGCTACTTTTGCTACCTGGATCGGAATTGCTTTTTGCGCAGCAGGTGAAGCAGCGGGGGCCTCTCCCCCACCGCAGCCTGCCAATGCAACTGATAAAAGCAATGTCGTGGCAATCAGAGCACTTTTTTTATTCATTATATCTCTTCACCTCATTATTAAATGTGAACACTCTTTTGTTGCAGCTTTGCTTCTTTTTTGAGTTGTCTCTTTGCTTGTCTTTTCAATTTACGATTTTTACGCTTTTCAATCATATTATCCAAAATAACATAGACAACCGGAATAAGAATCAATGTAATCAAAGCAGCAAAGGACAACCCGAACACAACGACAACTGCCATAGGTGCTTGTGTTTCATTACCATCTCCTGTAGCGAATGCCATTGGAAGCAAAGCAAGTACGGTAGCAAGTGTAGTCATCAAAATTGGACGTAGCCGCTCAGATGCTCCATGAATAATGGCTTCATCCCGATCTTGGCCTTCTTTACGGAGCTGAATGATGAAATCAATCATAACAATGGCGTTATTCACGACCAAGCCGACGAGCATAATATAACCGGTTAGGGCCGATACGCTAAGACTAGATCCTGTGACAACCAAACCAATAAGCACACCTATTAATGTAGGTGGAACCGAAAACATAATAACAAACGGTGTAAGCAAGGATTCAAACTGACCCGCCATAACCATATAAATCAGTACTACAGATAGCAATATAGCTATTCCCAGATTTATAAAGGACTCCATCATTTGCTCATTTTGACCGCCACCCGTATCTGCACTGTAGCCTTCTGGGAAGTGAGTACTCTTCAATAGAGCATCTATTTTTTGATTAATGGTAAGAATGTCCCCTGTTCCATCAATATCAGCAGTAATCTGCACTTGACGCGTTTGGTCTTCACGAGTAACAGTATCGGGTACAGTCCGTTTATCCATACTTACTACTGAAGACAAAGGTACATCGATGCCTTGTGAAGTGGTAATCCGTAAAGATTGTAAATATGACAAATCATGGCGGTTTTGCTCTGGCAACGATATCTTCACATCAATCTGATCTTCACCTGTACGATAGCTTGTGGCGACTGATCCATTAAAAGAAGTATTCACTGCAGATAAGATTTGGGTCGCTGATAAGCCATATCGACTAGCAAGCTCCCGATTAACCGTAATCTCATATTCTTCGCGAACCGCACTCAAGCTACTTTTAACATTAACGGTACCCGGTATGTTTTTCACGTCCGCAACGAGATTGTCCGAGAGTTCTCTCAGGACGTCAATATCGTCACCTTTTAGATTAATGTTAACAGCCGATCCACTTGAAAAACCTGTTGTAGACGTCAGTGTAATCTCTGCATCCGGAATACTATCAAATTTCTTACGAAGGCCCTCAACTACAACATCTGTTGGCTGATGGCCATCCTTCAGCGTAACACTTAGATCTGCCGAGTTGGTTGGAGTTGCACCTGAAAAGGCAGAATTGCCACCAGAACCAACTGTCACGGTCATTTTATCCAGATCAGGAACTTTCAAAATTTCTTTTTCTATACCTTGAACAACCTTTTCAGTTTCTTCCAAGACCGTTCCATTAGGAAGTTTTACGTTAATTGTGAATTCCCCAGTATCGGATTCCGGGATAAATTCAGCTTTAACCATAGGAATCAGAGTCCCAGCTGCAACAAACATTAATAATGTAATGATCAAAACCGATTTTCTGTGGTTAATTCCCCACTTCAATATACGTCGATAGCCGCCCTTAAACTTCTCGAAACCAATATTAAACCACATAATCGGGTTAATACCTTTATAAGTACCTGAAGAGTATATTGATTCATCTGGTACGGTAGGTAACCAACGTGAGCTGAGCATTGGAACAATCAGAAGAGAAACCACCAAAGCTGCAACGTGAGAAAAAATAACAGTTAATGCCAGCGGTTTAAATAGAACTCCCGCAATTCCGTCAACAAAAACAACTGGTAAAAATACTACGATCTGCGCAAGTGCAGACGCCATAACGGCATTACCCACCTGCTTGGAGCCATCAATAGCCCCTTGTAGCATGCTCTTCCCTTCATGTCGCTGCCTAAAAATATTCTCAATAATAACAACGGCAAAGTCGACAAAGGATCCCAATCCCAGTAGCAAACCACTCAATGAAATGACGTTGATGGTTTGTCCGCTAAAATACATCATCATAAACGTTGCTACGAAAGAGATTGGAATAACGATAGAAGCAATAATGGTGGAACGTACACTATTCAAAAATAACAGCAACACAATGGCTGCGATAACAAGTCCCAATACAGCATGCTCTACTAATGAGTTTACGGAGTCGCTAATGGGTTTGGAAGCATCTGTTACCATCTCCAATTGAGTTCCCGGAGGTAATTCCTTCCGTATTGAATCTAAACTATCCTTCACAGAATTGGCGATTGAAAGGGTATTTCCCCCTGTAGCTTTAGTAACAGAAATATTGATACTTGGCTTTCCATTATAGGTAGAAATGGTTGTAACTTCATCCACAGAATCTTTAACTGTCGCAATGTCCTTTAGCTTAACGCTTCCCTTCCCGACTGGAATTGGCGTTTCACCCATTTCTGAAACAGCTTTATATTCACCTTGAACCCGAAGTTGGATTTCTGTATTACCTCGGTACACCGAACCAGCAGAACCAGCTATGTTATTGGACGATAGTGCCTGGTTGATTTGATCCAGCGTAATGCCATAGCTTTGAAGCTTGGCCTGATCTACAGTAATCTTCACAAGCCGTTCCTGCCCACCTGACATGCTGACTGACGCTACTCCCGCAATTCTTTCAAGCCGCGGCTGAATAATATCTTCAGCAATAGGCTTCAGCTTGTTAACATCCTGATCCCCTGTAAAAGCGAGGGTAATAACTGGCGTTGCGTTAATATCCAATTTAAGTACGCGCGGTGAATTTGCCGCCTTTGGAAGAGACCCTCGAACCCCATCAATTTTATCTCGCATGTCGAGGGTTGCCTGATTTATATCTACTCCCCAATTAAATTGAACTATGACCATAGATGATCCTTCTGAAGACTGCGACTGGATCGTATCCACATTCTCAATAGAAGCCAGACCCTTTTCAATAGGTTTGGTCACCAGTTCCTCAACTTCTGTCGGTGTCGAGTTCGGAATACTGGTCGCTACCACAGCAATAGGCAGCTTCATATCCGGCATCTGCTCGACAGGAAGCCTTAACGCAAAAATACCGCCCCCGATTAACAAAGCAATAATTAACATAAATACTGTTACAGGACGGCGTATTGAAAACTGAGACATCTCATCACTCCCCACTCATTTCTCTATGTAATATTGAAGCACACTAATCCTCTACTACGAATAAATAGGCGTAAAGTTTCAGATAAATGTGCAAAAAAAATATATAAGCAAATAATAAACACATTTTGAGATAAATACTTAAAAAAAAGTAGTTAATTTTAATGCATTCATGGTAATACAAGAACAATAATGCTGTAAACTTTACCATTAGTTATTTGCTCATTGCTATTATGGCATAGGCCCTTAATCCCAGTCAAATAGCTGATTTATAAAAAACATCCCTCCCATGTATATGAAAGGGAATTCCAATTTCGCATGGAGGGATGTTTCAATAAATCAAGATTATTAAGGATTAGATTTTAGGAAGCAGCTTTTTATCAGCCATAACTTTACCAATAATAATAGCCGCATCGCCACGCAAGGTCAGTGATGTAGGGTTAAACATATACCCTTGTTTCAGATCACTTGCATCAACAGGCGAACCAGTGATGAAGCCCTTCTTGGCAATAGCCAGTACAGATGCTTGTGCATAATAATCAATCTTGTCTGCATCTTTAAAGGTTTTGGACAGATTCTTCATGATCTTGTCATGGTCTGTTTCCAGCTTCAAATTCAATGCCTTAGCAATCATGACCGCTGCATCCTGACGCGTGATTACATCTTCCGGCATGAAGATTCTCGGTTGCGAGCCTTTTACAATGCCGGCACGTGCAGCCGTTTCAATGTAACGATAATCATAGAGGGCATCTGCTGATATCGTATTTGGAATGGATACATCGTCAAAATGCTTCGCTCCACTGAAATTAAGAGGAATTTGCAGACCTTTGACAATCATGGCCGTGAATTCGCCTCTCTTGATGTAGCTGTCAGGTCCAAAGCTATTAATTGGATCCATCGGATTCATGACACCTTTAGCCAAAATAGCCTCAATGTAATCTCTGGCGTACTTGTGCTTAATGACATCACTATACGTTTCTCCAACCTTAGCGACTACATAATAGCCGAAACGATCGAACGGTACTTTAATGGTATGTTTCTTCGGATCTACCACACCACCGATGTTCTGCCAATCTTTAAGATCGGAATCAAAATAGAACACCGTCATTTGTTTCCCTGCATCCTGAGCGATACTATCATCATACGTCAGCGTTAATGTACCACGCTTGGAAGGCACCAATTCGTTAGCCGGATCACGCCAGTAGAAATTTTTGATCTTACTGTCGTCATTTTGCGATTTATTAGCCAGTTGATAAGGATCGGCACCAAAAGTTACCGGATCGTACGCATCTGTTTTAATATCATCTGCTACACCTGGGTCAATCCAGAATACCGGACTCGACATGTTAAAGCGAGTTGGGAATTCTCTGTTAAAGTATCTGCTTCCATCTGCAATCAAGCTTTGCATATCCGATAATGCTTTTTCAGTTTCAAATTCATGACGGTCTACTACACCATCTTCACTATTTGCTATTGCAAAGTACAAAGTATGGCCAGAGAACACCTGATTTTTGAACTGTTGAGGTTGATCGTAATCCCGACGGATCAGACTGGTTCCTTTTGCAAAGGAAAGTGCCAGATTACCATCAAACACTTTGTGTGATGTTTTCATGGCTTCCATGTACTGCTCGCCAGGAATATTCGTAGGCACATATTTCACAGTGATAGTCTGCTTCAGTTTTTCCTTACCTACTGTAACTACCACGTCAATCTTAGTATCTTTGTTGGCTTTTAGACCTGTAAAGATGGCTTTATAAGCTGAAGGGTAATCAACAGTGCCGTCATAATCAGAGTCGAATCCCTCTTGAACTGCCGTTTCCTTACCCACTGTAACACTATCTGCATTAGGTGCATTCACAATTACTTGTACAAAGTTTTGATTCACGATTCTCTTTTCAGGGAGCGGACGCAAAATATCAAAAGCTGTGGATTGACCGGATACTTGCAGTCGGAAAGTAGCAAAAGGTCCGCTCTTGCCACTGTTGTACAAGGTAATGTTATAGGCTACTGGTGTTCCATCTTGCGGAACGGTCTGGTTTTTCAGTACAAAGCTGAAATACTTTTTGTCCGGATGATAGTACACAAGCAGATCCTTTAAATCTTTGCTTGTAAATTTATCTGTAGTAGCGCCGGAGTTGTACGTTGTTTTGGCATCTTCTGCTGAGAAAAACTCATTATTCAGCGTCCAGTTCATCTCAGTGCCGTCCGAGCCCTTAATCTCCAGAATATATTGATCTTTATTGGCAATATCACTTAATGAACCATTTACCTGATCTGCTTTACCCAAATCGGCAATACTGAAAGTACCAAATACATTGATATTTTTCAGAGATGTTTTGTAGTTCGTGTCATCTACCTTAGTAAAATTAGCATCTTTTGCTTTTGGTGCAATCTCGCTATATTTTGGCGTACTGCTTAAACCGCTAACTGGTGTAAAAGGAATAATCCCTTGTGTGTTTGGCACCGGAATTACCGGAATATTCGTCTGTGTAAAGTTTACTTTTACCGTATTGCTATACTCAATACCTGGTTTGTACACAAACTTGATTTCATTATTCCCGTTCGCCAGTGCATTGGCTGCGGCTGTTTCTGAGGAAGCAGCAAGCTTAAAGTCCACTCCTGAGCCATCCAGATCAACCAGCACATTGTTGACATACAAGAATACGTTTCGGTTAGCGCCAGTGTAATGAATATCTGCTGTGTTGCTTACATCAAGCAATTTACCTTTAAAGTAACCCAATTGCGTCAGTTTATAGGTGTTCAAGTTTGAACTGGATGTATTCAACGGAATTTGTTGCCCATCATAAATCGTATCGTACTTCATGAACGGACCCTGCAGCAGATTCACCGTTGCCTTAATTAACTTGGTCGAGTCACCATTCAGATAAAAATTCAGTACATTTTGTCCTTCTTTAGGCAAAGTGTCTACATAAGCAACGATTTTCTTCACTTGTGTTGCCTTGCCATTGATTGTTCGAATCACATCTTGAGGTGTCCCTACAGTATGAACCGATACTCCAGAAAGTTCACTGATTGAAGAAGGTGCACCGTTAACAACGATGAACTCCATACCTACAGGAACAGATGGAGCATCTGTGGTCTTGTTCTTCATAGAGCTTCCAGTTAATTTCATGGCTTCATCTATTGCAGTGGCTTGATCAGACCCGCTTCCATTAATTCTGTTCAGCAACTGATTATTAAAATCAGGAAGATAGTTTACATCATCAATATACGGCTGAGTGCTGCTGCGCAATGTAAATTGAACAGCCGATGGAGCTGGAGGTGTACTGCTATCAGTATAGGTTATACCCAGAGATGCTCTGGTCAAATGATCAATTACAGCCTCTGATGGTACAGTCACCGTGAATGGATACACCTTATAGCCATTAGATGTAACCACATTAGCCGTATCAATTGTAGCATCAATCCCAGTAGCACTACCTACAGCACTGCCATTGTTACTTACATCTGTGAAGCGTGCATTGATAGTAGCTACTGCCGGATCGGATGTACCGCCTGGAACCAAAACCTTACCATTCAAAACAATTCCACTCGTAGATGAAACGGTAAAGTCAGGCGAAGTGGTCAGGTCAGCAGACACATTCCCATCCTTGCTTAAATTCAAATCGGAGAATTCAGGTTTACCCGTATAGATTGTAATTTCACGCGTAACCGTAAGGGCCTGAGTTCCGTTGCCCACTTTAATAGTCACTATATTTTTACCAGGACTGAGTACAACACTACCTGTTAATCTATAGCTATTAAAAGAACTAATGGTATACGTATTACTGCTTTTGGTAGACGTGAGCGTTACACTGTCGGCGTTAGGCGCTGTACCTTGAATGACCACCTTAACGTCATCCGAACCACTATTTTTAGCGTCCGTCAACACAGCCGTTTGGTTCTCTACCAGTTGCTCGGTTGCACCATTCAGCGTAGCAGACAGATCATAAACCTTGGGTCCATCCTGGTACTCTACGTAAATAGAATCCTTCATGTCAGCCGAGTTTTGGCTGCTTTGGAATGTAATTCGGTTCAAACCAGGAAACAGTTTAATATCTGTAACTTTAAGCGTAGAACCACTAACCGTAATTCCGCCTTTTTGACTCTCATTTTTATTCACCACGTTAAGAGTCGTTCCATTTTTAGAGAGTTGGAATACACTATACGATATCGTGCTTCCGTTCACTCCGTTAATCGTTCCGTTAACTGTAATGCGGTCGGTGTTTACCGATCTGGCCGAATCCACATCATATTTTTCATTCGGAAAAATAAAATAAGTTCCTGTCGCAGCATGAGCCGTACCTACCAGGGCCGCCGGCACCAAGCCAATGATGAGACCAACCGTCAGCAACATGGATAGCAATCGTTTCAAATCATTGTCCTCCTTTGATTCTGTCGCACCTTGGGGTACGTAATCATTCAATACTTTTTTTATCGGTAGTGAACATACAAAAAATTAGTAAATTCTCAAAAAAGGAGGGAGATTTTTTATAGCAAACAACAAAAAAGCCTTCAAACCCGCGGCATGGCGCCAAGCTTGAAGACTTACATTTTAAATAAAAAATTTATAATTTCGATCGCGTCTGTGAATCCGGCTTAGCCAACAGGCGAATCAGTGTGTTAATAACTGGACGCTTGGTTTTGCCCACCAGACCAATAACCTCTGCACCAATCTGTAAGAAAAACATCATAATACATATCACGACAAAGGTAACCCAGTTTGCTTCATTAAGCGCAGCAGACGATTGAATCACGGCTAATACACCGAAAAATGCAGCAATACCGTAAATAATCAAAACTGTCTGTCTATGGCTGAAACCTAGTTCGCGTAAGCAATGATGCAGATGACCTTTATCCGGTGAAAAAATCGGTTTTTTCTGCAACTTGCGACGAATGATAGCAAAAAATGTATCTGATAAAGGTACACCAATAATAATTAATGGTGTAATAAACGATACGATAGCAATCTGCTTGAAACCAAGCATGGAAAGCATAGCCAGACTGAAACCTAAAAACAGCGACCCTGTATCACCCATGAATATCTTCGCAGGATGAAAGTTAAAAAATAAAAATCCGATAATACTACCCAGCAGCACCAGACAAAGCATAGCCACCATGTAGTTGCCCATCAGGAGGGACATCACAAAGATGGTTCCAATCGCAATCCCTGAAACACCCGCAGCCAGTCCATCCAGACCGTCAATCAAATTGATGGCATTCGTCACACCTACAATCCAGAAAATCGTAAGCGGGACGGAAATCCAGCTTTCCAAAGACGAGTATGCATCCTGAAAAGGTACATTTACAAAATCAACACGAATATCAAAGGCAAACACAACCATACAAGCAACGGCAATTTGAGCCAAAAATTTCAACTTTGCATTGAGATCAAAACGATCATCGAGAGCACCAATCAGTGTAATCATCGTACCGCCAATCAGAAAGGCCGCGATAAAGTTAATATCCCGTGAGGACAGCATTCCGTCGGGTACAAAAGGCAAAATCGCCAATAAGGACAACAGAAACGCCAGGAAAATCCCCAGCCCGCCAAGTCGCGGCATAATCCGGGTATGTACTTTTCGGGCATTCGGTACATCGACGGCTCCAACCTTAACAGCGAATTTCTTGACGAGCGGTGTCAATAACAGCGCAAGTCCCAGTGCCATGATGAAACCAATAATATAGATCAATAGCATTTGATCATTCGACCCCCAATTTTAAAGCAAATCCCTTTTCAGATGTAACCGCATTGAATTATACTCTGATCAAAAATAAATACCAAGCTTCATATTCTGGCAAATTAGCGGGTTTTGAAGGCAGATTCAAGCTATTTATCACACTTTTGTGACGTTTTCTTTTTCACGCATCACTTTCACGGCGAATTTCGGCAGCGCAAGCATTCTTTTGTATCGGCTAGGCTCTTTAAGGAGCCTATACAGCCACTCAATTCTGAGTTTCTGGAACAATTTAGGCGCACGTTTTGTTCTGCCAGATATAACATCAAAACTACCGCCAACCCCCATCATGACCGGTACGCCTAGCTGCTCCTTGTATTTACCAATCCACGGCTCCTGTGTATCCGCGCCACGTGCTACAAATAACAGATCCGGATTCGCTTTGCGAATGGCTGCGATGACTGCCTCATCCTCTTCAGATCCAAAAAATCCATCGCGCTGGCCACAAACCGTAATTCCAGGATAAAGCTCATGTACCCGCTGTGCAGTCGCTTGAATCACCTCGGACGTTGATCCGAGCAAATAAACTTTCCAATGATAGTTTTCTCCGGCTCTAAGCAATTCATGTAATAAGTCAAAACCTGCTACTCGCTCAGGTACAGGGTGTCCTACATAATTTGCGGCCCAGACCACACCAGTCCCATCTGGAACAATTAACTCGGCCTGCTTCATCACTGACATGTACACAGGATCTTCCAATGCAGCCATTACCATAATTGGATTGGCAGTGATCACTTGATGGGGTCTGCGAGACTCCACCGCCTGGATTAATACATTTAAAGTATCTTTCATATTAAGCCTTGATACCCGAACACCGAAAATCGGGACGGTAGGCACATTCGTAACCTTATCAACTGTCACTGTATCCATCATCCTTTGCGACACAAGTAATTAATGATATGCTGTGCCGGCAAACGTGCCTCGCTCTTCAACAAAGCAATTGCCGCTCCCTGGCTCTCGATCCATTGATTTCGCTCATCTAGCAGCCGCATAGCCTCTACAGCCAGCTTTTGACCATCCAGTGCTTCTGCAGTGCCTACAGGCTGACTGCCGACGCGGCTGAGAAAATGATCAATTTTGGGATCGTAGGATATCCCCAAAGGGGGCACTTGATGGGATGCTGCATAGATCAAGCTGTGCAATCTCATCCCGATCATCAAACTGCAACGACTGACTTCCAAAAGCATCTGCTGAGGATCGGTAACCTGATCAGATATGCTGACACGGCTACCTGTTCCCCTAATATCCCCTAACAAATCCATTACCATCCTTGAAGCCTGCTCGTCGTCAGGCAAATGGAAAGGAAAGAAACGCAAGTGTACGCGGCGTCCAGCAGCTAATTTTTTCAGGCCGTCTGCGATAGCGGTCAAATCTCGATGCTCCTTGTCCCAATAGCGTACAGACACACCGACAGTCGGAAGTTCATCCTGATTAAGCTCAGCAGCAGCTTTGTGCGCCTGACCGGAATCGGAGGGCAATGGGAGTCCCATTACCGGATCGGGAACGACCTCGACAGTCGGACTCTTTAACTTCATGCTACCCAACAACGCGGCGGATTGCTTATCTCTTACAGATACATATTCGCAGCGTTGAAACACAGACCGGATCATGGGATAAAATATCTTTCGTTGCACCGGACCAATGCCCTGAGCATATACAAACGTCGGCTTTCCCGCCCATTGAGCCAGTTTGAGAATTGCGAGGTAATAAGGAATGCTTTTGGGACTTGTCGCGTCCTGAAGCAAGCTTCCACCACCACTGATTAGCCCGTCGCTGTTTTTAACCGCTCTTCGAACTTCCCCCAGACTCATACGTGGGACAGCTTCTACCCCATACATTTTCTCTGTCCATGCAGGGTCAGAAGATAGCACAACAGGCTTAACCGTAATCCTGGCTTGACGGCTTTCCTCCTCTAATGCAGTCAAAATGGACTTGAGTACCGCCTCGTCTCCACTATTGCGAAAGCCATAATAACCCGAAATGATTATCGTTTGAGCTGTGGTGACCATTTCTTCCAACATCCTTCCAGCACTTGCCATGCGACAATTGCGATAATCCCCAGAACCAGACCCAATCCCAATCCCAATAACCCACGGCTAAGCGAGAGTGCCGCTGGAGAGTGAATGTGAGCAAAGGTATCCACCATAGAGGCTTGACCTATAGCAGCTATGATCAGTACATAGATCGCTTTGCGGTATTTCAAGGCCAAGAACGCACCTGCAATAAACAGGGGGTGTGCCATCAAAAATTCCTTATTACGCGGACGTACGCCAAATGCATTCTCAAGGAAATTCCGGAAAACCAGCTCCGTGTTCGACACGGTTCCCGCATTGCCTGTACGGCTCAAGTAGTACATTCCCGCGACTCCGACAACAGCCAATACAACTACCCATAGTACGGTAATTGGTGTGCGCAGCAACTTGGAAATTTCCTCACGTATAGAAACGCCACGATAAAAGAAAATATATACCGCAGCCAAAAAGATTGGCAGAATGTGAAGCAAGCTTACACCTCTAAATTGGTTCAGTACAAGGCTGTAAGCAATACTGTTCAGCAGGGCAATGACAAAGGGCACCGCAGCCAGCGACAGGATTGCTGTTTGAACGTACAAAATAAGCGTTTGAACCAAACGCTGACCTGGAGAGAGCTCCTGTTCACGTTTAATTCTAATCGTACGTACGGCAATGACCATTGCAACCGTAGGACCACTAATTGCTGCGAGCAGCGCCAAGCCTTGCTCCATCAAGCTGGAGTTCAGGACATAAAGACCTGCAGAGCCAACCAAACCGAGTGCAAACGCCAGCAGGGTTAATGCCGGGACAAAATAGGACACCATAATGGAGAAGAATGCAAGTGCGCCCAGTACGACAACCATTTTCAGATAGCGTTGAATTGAAGAATCAACCACCTGGAATGGCTCAGCCTGTCCGAGCTCAAATCCCTTTTTCTCCATCCGTTGTACTGCATTCCCGGGCTCGCCCAAGCTGTGAATCAGATTATCTACCGAATCCTTTACTTTAGCCTCAGCTACACTACGCGTAGGGGCAGTATTAAGATACAGCATGCGAATATTGCGATCCTTGGTTGCCAATGCAAAACGATCGGCCAAGGTCTCGACATCAAGCGTTGAATCCTTGTCGCTCAGAGAATACAGCCGGACAACGTTATAGTGTATATCGTAAGCAAGCCTGTTGAAGCCGGCTTGTGGTTTTTTCAAGTTTTCAATAGCAGCCAGGCCAATATCATATTTATTAAGCAATTTAGCAAATTCCGCCAGGCTATGCTTTTTTTCGTTATCTGTAAAGCCTTTGACTGAATCTCCTTCAAACAAAATGCGTTTCACACCATTCTGCTGAAAGGAAGCCAGCATTTCTTCTGTCAGTTCCTCGTTATAAGGGAGACTGTCACTCATCCGCGGAACAATAAAAAATCCTTTGCTCCGAAGCTGCTTCATCGCAATCGGGTCAGGCTGCATCGGCTTAAGGTACGCATCCTCTGGGGATGTTTCCACAACGACCCCTTCCTGTCCCTGATAGCTCCAAGGCTTTACGTTAATACCCAGGCTTGTAAACGTACGTTCAATTAACGGCTTTAGTGCCTCAGCATTTTCTTTGTTAGAAAAAACAACGTACGTAAAATTCTCATTTGCAGGTGAAAGGCGTTTCTCCATATCTGCAACGTTCTGAGTCGTATAGGTTACGACCCGGCCCGCTTTGCGGAAATCGTCCAACGTACTTTCATACATTGCCATACTGTTCACACCCGCCTGCTTTAAGCGGTCAAGCTGCTCGTTCAAATAATCCTGCGGGTGAGCCTGATACGAAGCTGCCTCTGTCAAATCCCGATAATCGAATACAATCTCTACTTTTTTACTCGAGGATTCTGTCTTCACACGATCGGCGATGACTGGAATGGAGGCCAACAAACCGAGCGCGACCAGAGCCCACAACCATTTTCGAGAAACCGTATTCCAATACTGCCATTTCTGATACACCAAAGAACCTCCTTAATATCCGTTGCCGCAATAAGCCTATTTTCCCAAAGCCTATTCTAGATTATTCTGCAACATAGAAATGACCCCCACGGCGTACTGCCCTTTGCCGTGAGAGGTCACCGATTACTTATTACGTATCCAATTTGTCTTAACCTATTCTATTATAAATGGATTTGTCTCAAGCGTCTACGCGCGCCATAACAGCATCCACCAAACGGCTGATTCTTTGCTCCGCATCTGCCAGCGAAGAACCGCGTACCGCGAAGTATACTTTGATTTTTGGCTCAGTACCAGAAGGACGCAGACAGAACCATGAACCGTCTTCCAGTAAAAATTTGAGTACATTTTCCTTAGGAAGTCCGTCGAGCCCTTGCGAGTAGTCCAGCACCTTGTCTACCTTCACGCCTGCAATCTCTTGAGGAGCGTTGCTGCGCCAATCTGTCATTTTGCCCTGAATCTGTGCCACTCCGTCCTTGCCCTTCAGTGTACGAGACTCCAGCTTCTCAAGGAAGTATCCAAACTGCTCGTACAGCTCTTGTAAAACATCATACAGCGTCTTGCCTTGGGTGCTGTAATAAGCAGCAGCTTCAGCAATCAGCATGGCCGCCAGAACGGCGTCCTTATCGCGAGCGTAATTGCCTGCCAAATAGCCATAGCTCTCTTCATAACCGAACAGGTAGGTATAATCTCCCGTTTGGTCAAACTGGTTCATTTTCTCACCAATATATTTGAAGCCAGTTAGCGTATTAAACACAGTTGCACCAAAATGTTCGGCAATAACTGCGCCCATTTCGCTGGTTACGATGGTTTTGATGACCGCCCCGTTATTCGGGAGCTTGCCTGTTTCCTTCAACTGATTCAACAAGTAGTACACCATAATCGCGCCGGACTGATTCCCGGACAACACCACATATTCGCCGTCACGGTTCTTTACAACCGCCCCCATGCGGTCAGCATCAGGGTCTGTTCCGATCAACAAATCCGCACCAATCTTCTCGCCCAGTGCAATCGCCAGCTTGAATGCATCCCGTTCTTCCGGGTTCGGCGATTTGACGGTGGAAAACTCAGCATCCGGCAGCTCTTGCTCAGGTACAATATGCACCTGCTCAAAGCCGATTTTCTCCAGCACACGGCGAACCGGTATATTTCCAGTGCCATGGAGAGGTGTAAACACGACCTTGAAGTTTTTGCCTGGTCCAGCTGCAATCAGCTGACGGTTCACACTTACACTGGCTACCGTATCTACAAACGCTTCATCTTCCTCTTCTCCAAGCCAAACCAACAGTCCCTGCGCCTCTGCTTCTTCACGGGTCAGACGGTGAATATCAAAAGAAGGAACCTCACGGATATAACCAATCACCTGTTCAGCCTGATCAGGAACAAGCTGACCGCCTTCATCATTGTATACCTTGTATCCGTTATATTCAGGCGGGTTATGGCTCGCAGTTACGACAATCCCTCCACTGGCCCCCAAATGACGTACGCTAAATGAAAGCTGCGGCGTCGGGCGCAGGGACGGGAACAACTTAGCCACGATACCGTTGCCGGCCAGTACCAAAGCTGCTTCCAGCGCAAACTCTGGCGAGAAATGGCGTGAATCATGTGCAATGACAACCGAAGGCTTGCCTTCTTTTCCAGCATGCTGCTCCAAAATGTAGCGAGCCAGTCCTTGAGTCGCACGTCCAATGACGTAGCGGTTCATTCGATTGCTGCCTGCCCCAATTACTCCACGTAGACCGCCTGTACCAAATTCCAGCTCTTTGTAAAAGCGATCCTCCTGCTCCTGCTCGTTGCCCTCCAATGCCCGCAACTCCTGTTTGGTTTCTTCATCAATATAAGGGTCTTGCAGCCAGCTCTCAATGCCTTCTAGTGCTTTTTTACTCAACTGCGTCATACGTTATTTCCCCTCTCCATTTTTGGTTGTCAAAACAGGATTTCTATGTACACATGCACTCGGTTCAAACGTCGTGCTTATGTCAGCAGAGCTTGCTTATTGGGAAGGATCGGACAAAGCAAACATAATCTCGCCCTCAGCTACTACCGTATTGCCTACTTTAGCCGTAGCTTTCCCTTTGCCAAATGCTCCTTTGGAACGGGTTATTTCCACTTCAAGCGTCAGTGTATCCCCAGGAACCACCTGTCCACGGAAACGGAAGCCATCCAGCCCTGCCAAGAAGCCGATTTTACCGCGATTTTCCTCTAGATGCAGCAATGCGACAGCTCCAACCTGAGCCAGGGCTTCGGTGATCAGCACACCTGGCATGACCGGATATCCCGGAAAATGTCCGATAAAATGAGGCTCAGTCATTGTTACATTTTTAATGCCTACTGCTCTTTTCCCTTCCTCCAGCTCAACAATGCGGTCCACCAACAAAAATGGTGGTCGATGCGGAATAATCTCCTGAATTTGATTAACATCCAATTGCAATTTGTCCATTTACCTTAATAACTCCTTCCGCTTGCAGATTCGATCCTGAATCGGTCATGAATTGCTGCAAGCATAATATTACCCATCGGTGCTGCATAAAAACAGTTCATTGCGGCAACAATGATAGATATCCTTCACCTACTGCAGAAGTGAAGGTTGAGATAAGGGGCTTTTTCCGCCGGTTACGCAACCAGAGGCGCGAAGAGGCCCTTTTGCCCGTGTTTGGTCTTACCCCGCAGTGCTACAAACTTCCCCATCATTATACAGTTATCAGATGCAAAAAGAAAATTACGCGGAAGTACCATATTGCTTGCTCCTATTATGGGGTAAAACGAGCGTTCAATTTGAGTCGAGGGGGACGGGCTGCGCGATTTATTTGATCTTCCGATCGCTGTTGCCCCTTATTTTTTCATTTTATAAAACCTGTAAGGTTAAAATTTAGGGGCAAAGGCGAACGCTACCGCTTCTCCAGATTCAAATAAACCTCTCCGCCGAGTTACTTTTGGCTCAAAAAGAAAGCCTCGCTTCAATAATGCTCGCTTTTCGTGAAGGGCGGAACAAAACCGAAGGCCTCTGCGATGGCCTTCATTGGCACAATCCATGCGTGCTACGCTGGAGGCTTCTGCCGTTAAAGGCACAACAAAACCCTGCGCCACTGGCACAGGGTTTTGTTTTTATTACTACCCACACAAATTGCGGGTGGTTTATTTTAATAAAAGTGGCTCTGATGGCGGGTAGCAGCGGAGCGGGCAGAATTGTTCTGGAGAAGCGCAGCGTTTGCCTTTATCCCCGGATTCAAACCCCCAATGTTTTAAAATCAAAAAGGAATCCGGGGATAACAGCAATCGGAAGAACAATCTGCACGCGAAGCGGTCTTTTCCCACCACAGCCACTTTTTTAAAGTAAACTAAGGCGCAAATATAAGATCAATGACGTGCTGCCAGGTTTTCCATTCAAATACGCCTGCCAGTCCTTGCTTACCTACAATCACGTATCCTGCAATCAAACCACCTAACAGCGAAAACAGGAGCAGCAGCGGAACTACGAAATAACGGGCAGTACGCCAGCGGGACTTAGTCTTTTCAGGTACTGGACGGGAATCGGATTGTTCTTCTTTCATTACCAAATATCCCTATGCCCTCAGATTATTAGCCAGGTTCATCATCGTATCACTAGAAGTCAGCGCCCGCGCCGCCATTTGATACATCCGCTGAACTTGCATCATATCCGTCATTTCACCTGCTAAATCCACATTGGACTGTTCCAGGTAACCGGAACGCACGGATACGTCCGTTGGAACAGCACCCGCTACACCTGCTGCACCGAACACATTTGCTTCTGTTACTCCATTCGCCAATACGAACAGGTTATCATCCCGCTGCTCTAGTCCTTCTGGACGCTGAACATCCATCAGCTTGATCCGCTGGCCAACTGTTGGTTCACCCGTTCCATTGGCACGAATCAACAACTCACCGTCCGAATTAATGGCTACCTTAGAACCCGCTGGCGCAGTCACAGGAATATCATTGCTGTCCAACACCGAATAGCCTTCAGCCGTGGTCAACATCATCGTTGCACTATCATTCGGATCAGGAACAAAATGAAAGCTGCCGTCACGCGTCCAAGCTTTTTGTCCATTGCCCTGAACCTCAAACATGGCATTGCCCTGAATCGCCAGATCAGTAGGAAGTCCTGTCTCCTTGAGTGGACCTTGTTCCATATTTTTCATAATCGAGGCGATTTTAACTCCGTAGCCCAAATTATAGCCGAGCGGCATAGCCCGCCCATTTTGGAGATATGTTGAAGGCTGCTGCTTTACATTAGCCAGCACATCTTCAAAGGAACCCTGTTTACTCTTATAACCAGTCGTATTAATATTGGCGATATTATCGGCAATCAAATCCAGACGCTGTTGCACACTGGCCATAGACACCATTGCGCCAATCATGGAGTTGTTCATCACTTACCCCCTGTTATACACGGCCTACTTCGTTAACGGCCTTGTCCAAGCTTTTATCATAAAATTGAATAACCTTCTGATTCGCTTCATAAGCTCTTAACGCAGCCATCATATCCACCATCGACTGAGCAGCATCCACATTAGATACTTCCAGATAACCCTGGCGAACGGACACAGCATCGTTAGCAGTCATCATTCTGGCTGTAGCACCATCCGTATCATTCAGGCGGAAATTCCCATTGCCCTCACGCACGAGTTGGTACGGCCGATCAATAACACTAATTCCGAGCGTTGTTCCCAATGTCTGGTTGGACTGGCTATCCACCAATTCGCCCCGCTCATTTACTTTAAGTGCTGAGACAGCACTCGTCAATTGAATCGGATTACCATTTGTATCCAGAACTGCTGAGCCAGTCGACGAAAGCAATGCTCCCGCTCCATTTACGCGAAAATGTCCGTCACGTGTATAGCGTACATTTCCGTTATTGTCACGGACCGTAAAAAACGCTTCTGGACGATAGGTGACTTCACCGTTAGCATTAACAAATTTCCCTGCCTGATCAAAAGCCATAGGCTGGCCCGTTGCCGGGTCGTTCACACTAATGTTGGACTGTATCGCGAAATCCGTAGCTTGTCCGCTGTCCTTCAATGCCCCCTGAATGTAAGGGGAGAGGCTTTCCTCGGCAAAAACGCCAGTATTGAGCTTGCCGACCGTACGATCCGGATTATCCGGGTTGCCGCCCGTCATGGAAATAAGCATTTCGGGAAAAGAACGTTGAACACTGTTCTCCTGTTTGTATCCCGGCGTATTCATATTGGCAATATTTTGCGTCACGGTGTCATGGCGTCGTTGCTGTGTTGTCATTCCGGCTGCCGCAGTATATAAACCTCTCAACATGTATCGTGCACCCCAATCCTGTACTCTGCTAATGCATCATCATCTGCTCGCACGGAGGAAGCGGAAGCCGACATGCTAGGCAACCTGTCCGACCGCATACGAGTCTCTTATAGTCACTATCGGCAGATTAGAACTTTTTCTTAACCACATGATCCAAATTGTCCAGCATAATTCCTGTACCTTTAACGACACAATGCATCGGATCCTCGGCAACCAATACCGGAACACGCAACTCTTCTGCAAGCAGTTCGTCCAGTCCGCTAAGCAGCGCACCGCCGCCAGTCAGAATGACACCACGATCAATAATATCGGCTGATAGTTCCGGTGGGGTCTGCTCCAATACAAACTTGGCTGCGGCAACAATCGCTGACACAGGGTCTCTAAGCGCCTCCTGCACTTCATCGGCGGAAATACTTAATGTTTTCGGCAATCCGGATACCATATCCCGTCCACGGATGTCCATCTCCGCACGTCGCCCACTCGGATTTACGGTTCCGATGGCAATCTTGATATCCTCGGCCGTACGTTCCCCAATGAGAAGCTTATATTTTGTTTTCACATACTTCATGATGGCTGAATCAAACTTGTCGCCTGCCATTTTAATGGAAGAAGCCGTAACCACATCCCCCATAGAGAGGACTGCAACGTCTGTCGTTCCGCCACCAATATCCACTACCATGTTGCCGCTGGGCTCAAAGATGTCCATTCCTGCTCCGATAGCAGCTGCTTTTGGCTCTTCCTCCAAAAAGACTTCTTTCGCCCCGCTGCGCTCCGCCGCTTCACGAATCGCTTTTTGTTCCACTGAGGTAATGTTCGTCGGCGCACAAATCAAAATACGAGGGTGGCTGTACCAGCTTTTTCCCCCTACGCGATTGATAAAATATTTTAACATTGCCTCCGTCACTTCAAAATCGGCGATGACGCCATCACGCAATGGACGAATAGCTATGATATTACCAGGAGTCCGTCCAACCATACGACGTGCTTCCTCTCCGACAGCCAATACTTTCTTTGTATCGCTTTCTATCGCGACAACGGAAGGTTCGTCAAGAACAACCCCCTTCCCTTTGACGTGGATAAGCACGTTGGCCGTACCGAGGTCGATACCGATATCATTACTGAACATATTAAAAAGGCCCCCAAAGTGATATTTTAAAAGCTAAGATTCGACAAGAAGCGGCAAATATATGTATAAACCTACGGTTACATGTCATTTTTCGTCTTGTACCATCTTTTAACATATCATACTTCAGGGGGTTGATTCAATGGCTTTGCCAGCCAATTCACCATATATTTTTAAGACTTGCCGGAAACGAGAATCTCCCTTCTTTTCCCACTCGTTTTTTTGTACTTGATTTTCGTCGCTTCCCCTCCCCGCAGATGGCGGATGGATTTATGGTATTCGAGAATATGCTTCACTTGATCGGCAAGATCCGGGTTGATTTCAGGCAGCCGTTCGGTCAGATCTTTATGCACCGTGCTCTTGGAGACACCAAATTCTTTGGCAATCGTACGGACCGTATTCCTTGTTTCCACGATACAGCGACCGATTTTGATGGTCCGTTCCTTGATGTAATCGTGCACGCTCCCGCCTCCCTACTGTGGATAGTTTGGTACATTATATGAGGAGCGTGCTTATATATTCGCGGTTTGGCGGGAAGACATGCTTCGGAAGGCCTATTTATTTGCCAGCAACAGCTTATCTGTTTACCTCATGAACAAAAATGAACAAGAAAAAAGCAGGGAATATGATTCCCCGCTTTGCATGCAAAGCCATGACCGAATTTATTTTTTAGGAAGCAGACCTGTAGGATTCACCGGCTTGTCATCCTGATACACTTCAAAATGCAGATGTGTTTTCAAATCCTTTTCAAGCTCGTTACGACCTGCTGAAGCAATTACATCGTTTTGTTTAACTTGATCGCCCTCTTTTACCTTCAGATCGCTCAAGCTTTGATACACCGTTTTGATATTGTTATCATGCGTGATTTCTACGACATTTCCCATCAGCGGATGCTGTTCTACACGGGATACCTTGCCACTCAGGGCAGCTCTCACTTCAAACGTCTGATCGTCGGCCCGGGAAAGATCAATTCCGGTGTTAGCAGTAAAGGTTTTATCATACTCTACCATTGCTGCTGCCTGTTCATCCGCTGTGGCATTTTCGTCAAAAAATGGCTTTACGACCTTTACTGCGGCGGCATCTGCCACCGGCCATGCGATATTTTCCGACTGGGCAACGACTTCCACACTTTCTGGCTGTTGTCCGTTGACATCGGTATTGACTGCGCTTGTGTTTTGTACCGATGAACTAGCTGGGTCAGGTTTGAAAGACTTCTGGCTTGCATCCTGATAGACCCACACTAAGGTTAGTATAATGGCTGCTGCGGCAATGTAGGCTGCCGGGTATGCCCACCTTTTGGACAACAGCTTTTTCCACGAAGACGGCTGTGAAGCTCTTCCACCCTGAAAGGTTTTGGGTGTTTCTTCATGATTTTGGTTCTGGTTTTTATTTTGTTCACTCATTTGCTCATCACCTCAGTAACCAGTGTTACCGGGTGCAACTCTTTTATACTTCAAAGTTTTGAAAAATTTACTAACTTAGAATACGAGAAGCCTGTGCAAAGGAAATGCCAGTATAGTAGTGAAGAAGAATTTGAGTAGCTGTGTGCCCTTCCTTGGCCATTCCGTTGGCTCCCCACTGACTCATGCCGACACCATGGCCGTAGCCATAGGTAGTTATAGCAATCTTGTCTCCTTCAGTCCTCCACGTAAATTCAGCCGAACGCAGTCCCAGTTTGTTGCGCATTTCCGGTCCTGTAAAGACTGTTCCTCCTACTTCAATCTTTTTGATGCGATGCCCTTCTGTCTTGGAAAGTACCCGGATCTCGGGCATATTTTCTCCTCCAGTAGAAGCGGCTATCGCAGCACGGCTCAATCCCAATCTATCAAACACGCTCTGACGGCTCAATGTGATGGTTTCTGTATATCGAGGTGCCAGCTGCTTGTCCCAGGGACTCGACACGCTCCGTAAGTAGGGCACAGCTTTGGCCCATACATCCTCTGAATTTTCGGTATAGCCATTGCTGGTAGAAAAAAAAGAAGCGGTAATCGGTTTGCCCTCATATACCATGATCGTATCCTTGGTATCGCGCACAGCCTGCCGAATTTTAGCCAGCTCAGCAGCTTTACCGGAATGTCCCCACTCTCTAGTAAGCCTGGCTTTAGAAATGTAAGCCTGATGCTTAACGGTATCCGTCACATCCGCTCCTGCCGGAGCGCCGCTGGTGTCATCAGCCAGCAAACGCCGGGTGATGAAGGTGCGCGCGGCAATGGCCTGGGCCTTCAGTGCCTCGCCTTCGAAGCTGGGCGGCATTTCGGCGGCTACAACGCCAACAATGTACTCCTCCAGCGGCAGCGTCTCTGTACGGCCCGTAGACGTGACGTACACGCGCACGTCCGGCTCCGCCACTGCCGGAACACTGCGCGCTGGAGCCGCGGGCACCGCTGGTATGGGCGGAACCCCCGGCAGCCGCGTGACCGGGGCCTCAGGCTTCGCTGCCGCGACGGGCATCTCGGGGGCTGCCTTGCGGCCGCCCGGTGGCAACGGCTGCGCCGTATGGCGAGGCCACGCTATTAGCGCGGGCACAGCGAGTGCAAGGGCCAGCAGGCCTGCTACGGCGGCAGCTGGCAGCCAGGGGCGGTGGCTGCCCCAGCGTGTGCCCCAGTGTGGTGCACGCCCGGCGGCAGGCCGCAGGTACGGCCCTGGCACCGCCACCGGCGGCAGGCTTGTGCCGCTTGTGCCGCGAGCTCCTGCGCCGGAGGTGAGCGGCGACGCACCTGCGGGGTGCAAAGCGGGGGCCACTGCCGTTGCACGCCGGGCGTACCCGGCTTCAGCGGGCAATGTGCCGCGTGTGCCCGACCGCTGCTGAGCAAGCTTGCTTGTTTGGGGCGAGGCAGCTATAAAGCCGGGACTTTCCTCTGCAGGCAAAGTCCGGCGATGTTCGTTGGCATGATGAATCGGTATACGAATGCGAACCTGTGAATCTTTCATAGGCTGAAACCTCCATCTAAGGGCTGAATATCCGACTGGAAGCAATGATCTGTTCCAGTAGATATGTTCAATCATATGAGGTCGTCCACTTTGATAGAACCGTTTTAAGAGAACTGAAAGAATGAAAAAAGACAAGCTGAAAACACAAAAAAACCAAGCCCTCCCGGACTTGGTTCCTAGTTGTTTGTAAACATGCTCATACGTTGCATGAAGCTGCGTACGTTAAAGCTTAAGCCAAAGAAGGCTGAATCTTTTTGAACAGATTTCCTGTAGTCTCTTCCGGCATCACACGCTCTGTACTGGACGAATGATCCAGCTTCGGCTCTTCTACGGTCACTCTGTAAATGTCCGCACCCAATCCAGTCAGCTTCTCAGCCAAATGAACGTAGCCACGATCGATGTGATGTACACCGGATACTTCCGTTGTCCCTTCCGCAATAAGTCCCGTCAGAATTAACGCAGCACCTGCACGCAAATCTGTCGAGGTCACCTTCGCACCTGTCAGCTTCGCATTGCCGGTTACAATCGCAGAACGACCTTCGACCTTAATCTCCGCATTCATGAGATGAAATTCATCCACATGCATGAAGCGATTTTCAAAGACGGTTTCCGTGATAATGCTCGTTCCTTCAGCAGCAAGTTGAAGTGCCATCATCTGCGACTGCATATCCGTAGGGAAACCTGGATAAGGCAGCGTTTTAACATCAACGGCTTTTAACGGTTTATCCGCAATGACACGAATTCCGTTTTCATCTGGTTGAATGGTTACTCCCATTTCTTCCATTTTGGAGATAACAGGTCCCAAATGATCGGATATTGCGCCTTCTACATATACGTTCCCGCCTGTGATCGCAGCAGCAACCATATAAGTACCTGCTTCTACACGGTCGGGAATAACCGTATGTTTTACACCATGAAGCTTTTCGACGCCTTCAATACGAATAACGCCTGTGCCTGCGCCGCGTACCTTGGCTCCCATACCATTGAGGAAGTTCGCAAGATCAACAATCTCAGGTTCCTTAGCAGCATTTTCAATAGTGGTTACGCCCTCGGCAAGAGTAGCGGCCATCATAATATTCTCGGTTGCTCCTACGCTGGCTACATCCAAATAAACTTTGGCTCCACGCAGACGCCCGTTACTTTTAGCTTCAATAAAACCTTGGCCCAGACTAATCTCGGCCCCCAATGCTTCAAAGCCCTTCAAATGCTGGTCAATTGGTCGTGTGCCAATTGCGCATCCGCCTGGAAGTGAAATTCTTGTATGTCCCAAACGTGTAAGCAACGGCCCCATAACCAAAAATGATGCGCGCATTTTCCTAACCCACTCGTAAGGGGCTTCACAGGAAATTATCTTCCGTGCGTCAACACGAATGACCTCATCTTGGTATGTAACGCCTGCTCCTAAGGACTCCAGTACTTTGTTAATAGTCATCACATCGTCTAGAGGAGGTGCATCAATAATAACACTTTCTCCTTCTTCTCCTAGCAGAGAAGCGGCGATGATCGGCAGAACTGAGTTTTTGGCTCCGCTGACTTTGACACTCCCGGTCAATCTGTTGCCACCGCGGACGATAAATTTGCTCATCTATGGTTCCCTCCGCGCGTCATTTCCCTTTTCCTTCATGGAAAAAAAGAACATATTCCGCTATTTTCATACCTTACTTTTTCATTACATAAAAAACAAGATTTTATTAATACCCTAACTGCCATCATACCACTGTTCAAAACAAGTATACAAGCGTTTTTTGTACTTGTTGTCCATTGTACTCCAACTGAATCAGTCGGCCATACATGCATGGTTCTTTTGTTTACCATTGTTGACAATATGGAACGATGTTATTCGACAATTCCCGCAGGGACACAGTTATAAAACCCTATAACCCGCTCACTCCATGTTAAAACAATACACTAGAGCATCTGGCTCCACGAGATGTAACTCAACAGGAAACCAGCAACCAATTGCCCGACGATAATAGCAAGAAACAAGTGCAACAATCTGCCTTGCGGTCCTTTGGGGTGCCGGATGATCAAATCCAGCTTTAAGCTCTGTAAAGCCCACCAGGCTAGCGCTATACAGATGAGTGACACGATCATGGAGATCAACGCGGTCATACTCGCCGATTGACTTAGCTGTTCAGCCAACTGCTGCTTCCCGTTCATCCGTAATCCCTCCCATCTGCTTCACAGACTTCTTTATAATACTCGGAGCACGCCTAATATGCTAGTCATATTTCTGTTTTCAGAACATTTATTTCGACAAAATATGAACAATTACTTCTGTTTCGTGAATTTAAAAGGTACTATGTACCTAGCTGCTAAGCAAGAAATAGGACTACATATTTGGTGATTATACCTAAAAAAGGGGCCCGATCACAGTGCCGAAGGAAGGAAAGGTTCTCCTCTCCTCCTGCCTGACACTCTCTGGCAGAAGTTATGAAGCGGTCTCCCTGTCATTCCATCCGTATACTATGCCGAACCCTCTTATAATTCCACTAAAACCTAATATTTAATTCTTACTTGGTTCTGATGCTTGTAGCATTCAAACGGTTAAGCGCCCGTTGCAGAGCCACTTCCGCCCGATGATGGTCTATCTGTTCCTGCTTGCTCTGGAGCCGCAGTTCCGCCCGCTCCCTTGCCGCACGGGCACGCTCTACATCAATATCTTCAGAGCGTTCCGCACTCTCAGCCAAAATGACCACTTTATCCTTGCGGACTTCAACAAAGCCCCCATTGACTGCGATCACCTCAGTCTGACCACCGACTTTAATACGTATCGGTGCAATCTTCAAGGGAGTGACCAAGGGAAGGTGTCCGGGTAAAATACCAAGGTCGCCTTCCGAGCCGCGAACACTGATGCTGTTGACCTGCTCTGCATAGACCAGGCGCTCCGGCGTCACAATCTCTAATAAATACGTGCTCACTTGAATCCCTCCTGAAAGCTGTCCACAGACAGCTCACTTCGTAAGGCTCTCGGCTATTCTTTGCCTGTGTACTTACAGCGTTTTGGCTTTTTCTACTGCTTCTTCGATGGCTCCTACAAAAAGGAACGCTGCTTCTGGAAGATGATCATACTTTCCTTCCAGAATTTCTTTGAAGCTTCGTACCGTTTCTTTAACCGGCACATATTTACCCGGGAAGCCGTTAAATGCTTCGGCAACGTGGAAAGGTTGGGACAGGAAGCGCTGGATTTTACGTGCACGTGCTACCAGCATTTTGTCTTCTTCACTCAGCTCGTCCATACCCAGGATGGCAATGATATCCTGAAGCTCGTTGTAACGGGCCAAAATTTGTTTTACCCCTTGTGCTACATTGTAATGCTCTTCACCTACAACGTCTGGAGACAAGATCCGGGAACTTGATGCGAGCGGATCAACCGCCGGGTAAATACCCATTTCGGAAATTTTACGTTCCAGATTCGTCGTTGCATCCAAGTGGGCAAACGTAGTAGCAGGTGCCGGGTCAGTGTAGTCATCCGCAGGCACATAGATCGCCTGAATGGAAGTAACAGAACCTTTTTTAGTCGAAGTAATCCGTTCTTGCAATTGACCCATTTCAGTTGCCAGCGTAGGCTGGTAACCTACTGCGGAAGGCATACGTCCCAGTAGGGCAGAAACCTCAGAACCTGCTTGGGTAAAGCGGAAGATATTGTCGATAAAGAGCAGCACGTCACGGCCTTCTTGATCACGGAAGTACTCCGCCATCGTCAGACCGGTAAGGGCAACACGCAAACGCGCACCCGGCGGCTCGTTCATTTGTCCAAACACCATCGCTGTCTTGTTGATAACGCCGGACTCTCTCATTTCGTGGTACAAGTCATTTCCTTCACGTGTGCGTTCACCTACACCCGCAAATACAGAAATACCGCCATGCTCTTGAGCGATATTGTTAATCAGTTCTTGGATCGTTACGGTTTTACCTACACCGGCACCACCGAACAATCCAACTTTACCGCCTTTGGCATAAGGAGCCAGCAAGTCGATAACTTTAATACCTGTTTCGAGCATTTCTGCCTGAGTCGTCAATTCGTCGAAAGAAGGTGCCTGACGGTGAATTGGATTTTTTTCTGCTGCACTAATATCAGCACCATTATCAATTGGATCTCCCAGCACGTTAAATACACGTCCCAGAGTAGCCTCACCAACAGGTACCGAAATTGGTGCCCCAAGGTCTACCGCTTCAGCTCCGCGAACCAGACCATCTGTGGAAGACATGGCAATACAACGTACACGATTATCGCCAAGATGCTTTGATGCCTCAAGCGTCAGATTCAGTTTGACTCCAGTCTCCAGCACAGTCCCAATATGAATAGCATTAAGGATTTCCGGAAGCTGACCACGTTCAAATTCAACGTCAACAACCGGACCCTGGATGCTCACTACGCGTCCTTTGTTCATCTTTTGGTTTCCCTCCTACAAGCTTGCACAGCCGCAAATCCGAACATCACTGATTTGTTTTGCGCTCGCAAATGATCATATTAGTATAGACTCTGCTATACAGCAGTCTGCAAAAGCTCATTAAGACTGAGCATTTGCCCCTGCCACAATTTCCGTAATTTCCTGGGTAATAGCCGCTTGACGGGCACGGTTATAGGTCAACGACAGTTCACCAATCAGCTTGGTAGCATTTTTGGTAGCAGAACCCATCGCCGTCATCTTCGCTCCCAACTCACTAGCTTTACCATCCAGCAAAGCGCCGTAGATAAGTGTTTCTGCATAACGCGGCAACAATACTTCCAGCACTCCTTCTGGTGAAGGCTCATACTCGTAATTTATCGAGGATGAAGCTGTAGCCGATTCCGGTGTTGCCATTGGCAACAAACGGTCAACGGTCGGAATTTGAGTCAGTGCGTTGACAAAGCGGTTATAGCATAGATACAGCTCATCAAATTCTTTAAGTTCAAAGCCTTTTACAGCCTTGTTTGCAATCGTTTTGATATCTGAAAAAGCAGGTGTATCCGACAAGTCAGTCACTGACTCTGCAATAGGGAACTCACGACGTCTGAAATAATCCCGTCCTTTTCGTCCGATGATGAAAATCACAAATTCATCCTGTGAACGGTGACGTTCCGCAATCGTCTGCGTAACCTGCCGCAAAATATTGGCGTTATAACCACCAGCCAGACCACGATCAGATGTGATGATGAGATAAGCAGTCTTCTTGACCGGACGCGTCTCCAGCATTGGATGCTTGACGTTATTCGATCCAGAAGCAATACTGCTGACGACTTCCTTAAGCTTCTCTGCGTAAGGGCGAGCCGACTCCGCTTTCTCCTGAGCCTTTCTCAGCTTGGATGCAGCGACCATTTCCATCGCTTTCGTAATCTGCTTTGTACTCTGCACACTTTTAATCTGACGTTTAATCTCGCGCATACCTTTTGCCATGATTTCACCACCTTCAAGCTTTGGCAAGGCCAAAGCTAACTTCGTAAGCAATCGTTAGCTTTGAGAAAAACAAAGCCACTTTGTAAAGATTCAAGCCCAGCCGAACATATGATAAAGGGCCTGTTATTGAGGGTAAAACATGCCAAGGAAGCCAAAGCCCGAGGGGCACGCTTCCTTAGAACATTTTTCGTCATAAACAGGCAAATTCATGTATTAAACCGACGTGGCAAATGATTTTTTGAATTTCTCGATAGCTGCCTTCAAAGCTGCTTCGTTATCAGCCACCAAGTCTTTGGTATCACGGATAGATTGGAGCACATCCTGATGATCAGACACCATGAAAGACAAGAAGTCCTTTTCAAAACGTTTTACATCCGCTACCGGAATATCATCAAGGAAGCCTTTAACAGCAGTGTACAAGCTCACGACTTGCTGCTCAACAGGCAACGGCTGATGTACACCCTGTTTCAGGATTTCCATCATGCGCGCGCCACGGTCAAGACGGGCTTTAGTGGATTTATCCAGATCGGAACCGAATTGGGAGAACGCTTGAAGCTCACGATATTGAGCAAGATCCAGACGCAAGGAGCCTGCAACCTTTTTCATCGCTTTAATCTGAGCGGAGCCCCCTACACGGGATACAGAAATACCTACGTTAATCGCCGGGCGTTGACCTGCATAGAACAAGTCAGCTTCCAGGAAGATTTGTCCATCCGTGATGGAAATTACGTTGGTTGGAATGTATGCAGAAACGTCGGAAGCCTGTGTCTCGATAAACGGAAGCGCAGTAAGTGAGCCGCCACCCAATTCATCATTCAGCTTCGCTGCACGTTCCAGCAAGCGAGAGTGCAGATAGAAAACGTCACCCGGATAAGCCTCACGACCCGGTGGACGACGCAGCAACAGGGAAAGCTCCCGGTATGCAGACGCTTGTTTGGTCAAGTCATCATATACGACAAGGACATGCTCGCCTTTGTACATAAAGTACTCACCCATAGCACAGCCGGAATAAGGGGCAATGTACAGCAAAGGTGATGGTTCAGAAGCAGATGCCGTAACAACAATCGTATATTCCAAAGCACCGTGACGACGCAATGTTTCAACAACTTGAGCTACCGTGGATTGTTTTTGACCAATAGCAACATAGATACATTTCATGCCGTTGCCTTTTTGGTTCAAAATCGCATCAATTGCAATAGAAGTTTTACCTGTTTGACGGTCACCGATGATCAGCTCACGTTGACCGCGGCCAATCGGAACCATAGCGTCAATGGCTTTAATTCCTGTTTGCATTGGCTCATGTACGGATTTACGGGCCATAACACCTGGAGCCTGACTTTCCACCGGACGGAATTCCGTGGTAGCAATTGGACCTTTGCCATCGACTGGTTGTCCCAGTGGATTAACAACGCGTCCAATCAGTGCGTCCCCAACAGGGACCTGCATGATTTGGCCTGTACGTTTAACTTGACCGCCTTCACGAATGTCAGAGAATGGTCCAAGAATAACGACACCGACATTGCTCTCTTCCACGTTGAGCGCCAAGCCCAATACGCCGTTATCGAATTCAACCAATTCCCCGGCCATGACTTTTTCCAGTCCGTAGACGCGGGCAATACCGTCGCCGACTTCAACAACAGTGCCGACTTCAACGACCTCGATATCATTTTTATATTGTTCAATCTGACTTTTAATCAATGAACTGATTTCCTCAGGTTTGATACTCAAGTGTGTTCACCCCTATCTTCTATACTCGTCTGTTAAAGGATTTCTCAAGACGATCCAGCTTGCCGGCCAGACTGCCGTCGTACAGTGTATCGCCGATAACCACTTTCAATCCGCCCAGCAGACTCGGGTCTACTATATTTTCCACACGGATTGTTTTATGTTCACGGGTTCCGAATTCCTCGGCTACCGTTGCTATTTCCTGCTCACTGAGCGCATAGGTGGAATATACCTTTGCATGGGCCAGTCCCAGCTTGTACTCCTGAATCTCAAGGTATCCGGCAAGGAGATCTTCAAACAAATCGGCTCTGCTGCGCTGAATCAACAGCTTAATCGTGTTAATCAGCGAGGTAGACAGCTTGCCTTCAAAGCTGTTGGCCAGAACCTGAAGCTTGACCTCTTCCGTAATGTTAGGAGAATTAATGAACTTACGGATTTCGGCATCCCCCGATACAGCCTCTACAAAAGCACGCAGTTCCTGCTCGGTCTCCATAATGGTCTGCTCCTGCTCTGCCACTTCAAACAAAGCCTTCGCGTACCGTTTGGCAACTACCGTATCCCGGCTCATGCTTTGCCTCCTACCTCTTTAAGGTACTGGTCGACAAGCTCTCCCTGGACTTGGTCTTCCTTGATTTCTTTTTGAATCAATTTGGAAGCAATTTGTACCGAAGCTTTACCCACTTCGCTGCGCAGCTCGGCAACCGCCTTATTGCGCTCGCTTGTGATTTCACGAACAGCTTCGTCTTTCAGGCGAACCGCTTCGTCTTTAGCCTGAATAATAATTTGCTCCGCTTGCTTGTTGCCAGTTTGTTTCGACTGCTCGATAATATCATAGGCTTCCTTGCGCGCTTGCTGGAGAGCCTGTTTTTGCTCCTCAACATAGGCAGCAGCCTGTTCACGCGTTTGTGCCGCTTCACTCATTTGCTTCAAAACAAGCTCACGCCGTTTCTCCATAACTGAAAAGAGAGGGCCGAATGCATAACGGGTCAGCAACCAGTACAAGATCAAAAATGCAATGACAGTAAACACGATACTTGTCCAATTTAAATGCAATTGAAGTCACTCCTTTCCGGTGAACGTCAGTCCTAGATCTTTCATATTCAAACGAACAAAGAAGGCGCGGATGGCTGTGCCTTCCCCGCCAAACCTTGCTTCCATTCAATTAAGCACCTGCGTAGAAAATGAATGCCAGAACGACCCCGATGATTGGCAGGGCTTCGACCAGACCTACACCGATAAACATTACTGTTTGCAATGTTGCTTTTGCTTCAGGCTGACGAGCGATACCTTCAACTGTTTTACTTACGATCAGACCGTTACCGATACCAGCGCCCAAAGCGCCCAAACCTACTGCGATTGCAGCTGCGATATATGCCCAAACTCCCATTTTAAAAAATCCTCCTTAGTAATGTGTATTTGTATTTTACATATATTTGCAGTTAAGAGCGAAGCGCACTCCTGAACTTAACTAAAAACCGGAAAATGAGCCTGTCTAATGCTCTTCTTCATGCGTATCAATAGACTGTGAAATATATACAAACGTCAGAATCGTAAAGACGAACGCCTGGATACTGCCGACAAAAATACTGAATCCTTGCCAGACCACGAGTCCCAATACGGAAGCAACCATACCTCCAACACCAAGTGCTGTCATTTTCAGCAGAACACTGATCAAAACTTCGCCGGCAAAAATATTACCGAATAGACGCATACCATGTGTCAGTAGTTTTGAGAACTGCTCAATCAGGTTAATTGGCAGAAAGAAAGGAAATGGCTGAACGTAGTGCTTAAAGTAAGCTTTGGTGTTACGGAAGATTCCTAGGAAATGAACCAGAACAAAGATCATCAATGCCAGTCCAATGGATACCCCTGCATCTGCGGTAGGTGATTTCCACCAGTTGACACCTACATGGGCAGCTTCGCCCGGATGAGTCGCCTGTGCTTGCTCTAATGCTTCCTTGACCGGAACGATATCATGCCCGAATACTTGTGCGCTTTGCACATTATCGAATTCAGTCACGATTCCGAACGGCAGACCCAGCATATTTCCGACGAAAATGAACATGATCAGCGTCATCCCTAAAGAAAGGAATGGCTTCCCTTTTTTCAAATCCATCGTACTGGAAATGAGTCCTTGAACAAATTCGACAACCCATTCCAAAAAGTTTTGTAGCTTTCCTGGATTGTCCACAGACAAATTGCGCGTTGCAGCAAAAGCCAGTCCAAACACAATAGCGCAGGTCACAACCAGCATAATAATGACGGACAAGTCAATGCTAAACCCGCCCAATTGGATAATCGGTGATTCATGCAACATGTTTTCTCACCCCTTTCTCAGTTGAGCCATCATTTTTCCTGAAGCGCGAATATGATGCCTATAATTAAAAGAAGGAATTGCCCAGTTACAAGGCTTGCCATTACAGCGATCTCATCGAAATAGGCCGGAAATTCTACAGCCAGCACCACTGCCAAAATTGAGGTCGCTAATCGAACGCCAAAGCCAATACCTACCACTCTCTTCTTTCTTTCACCGGCGGCCGCACTCGCAACCTGTCGAATTTTGTAGGCCATATACAGCACATTTAGACAGCTTACTCCCGTTCCCAGAATGATTCCGTGAGCAATATCACGATGTTGGGGCATGAAAGCGGAGACCAGGAAACACAGAGCCATAATTATAAGCGCTACGATCCATAACATTTTTTGCATACGGGTCATCTCATTCATGGTTATCCCTCAATACCTTTCCGATCACAAGGGCAATACTCAATGCGCCTACAACCAAGCCTGCGAGAACGCTTACGCCAATCCAAATTCCGGAGCCACCAAGTTTGGCATCAAGCCATTTTCCGGCATAGAAACCACCCAGTGTGCATACCGTCAGATCAATGCCGATAGCGCTCACCAGTCCAATTGCCTTGAAGGCATTTCCGGTGTTTTTTTGGTTGTTGTTTTGCTTGGAAGGTTTGACCACTTTTCCATGTCACCCCTGCAATTCCAGTCCATTTTACTTAAATATAAGACGCTTTGTCAATTGAGATATTTTAGTGCCCTAAAGTATAAAAATCAGTCGACAAAGCATCTAAAAATGCTGTATCCCTTGGTAACCGTACAGTTTAACTGTATGCTTGCCTTGTAAAGGAATATTATAACGAGCGAACACCTTTTGTGAACATTGTGTGAAATTCCTCAGGACGTTCAGATTTTACGCCATAATGGTGCAAAATCGCATTGACAATTCTTACCGAAGCCTGTCCATCACCGTAAGGATTCGCTGCCTGACTCATAGACTCATACAACGCAGAATCCGTCAAAAGTGCCTTGGTTCGATTGTAGACATTCTCTTCACTCGTACCAACCAATTCCAATGTGCCCGCCTCAATTCCTTCCGGTCTTTCGGTCGTATCACGCAGTACCAGTACAGGTACTCCGAACGAAGGGGCTTCTTCCTGAAGACCGCCGGAATCCGTAAGAATCAGATGCGTGTGCGGATAAAAATTGTGCAGATCTACAACGTCCAGCGGATCAATCAGCTTAATACGCGGATGGTTGCCTAAAATCTCAAATGCAGGCTCCTTCACAGCCGGACTCGGGTGAACCGGATATACGATGGCGATATCCTCAAATTCGTCCGCAATCCGTTTTACCGCATTAAAAATTTGACGATGTGGCTCCCCTTGTGACTCCCGGCGGTGAGCTGTCATTAGAATCAAACGTTTGCCTTGAGCCCAATCGAGTACCGGGTGCTCGTAATCCTGGCGAACGGTATACTGGAATACGTCAGTCACCGTATTTCCTGTTACATATATTCGCGATTCAGGTTTATTTTCCTTCCGCAAATTGCCAGCAGATAAAGAAGTAGGCGAAAAATGAAGATCAGACAGCACACCTGTGAGCTGACGGTTCATTTCCTCCGGATATGGAGAAAGCTTGTTCCATGTCCGCAAGCCTGCTTCCACATGCCCTACTTCGATTTGCTGCATAAAGGCTGCGTAGCTAGCGAGGAAAGTCGTCAGCGTATCACCGTGAACCAGGACAATATCAGGCTTGGCCTCACGCAATACAGGCTCCAGCCCCTGAAGTACACGTATGGAAATTTCGTTGAGTGTCTGACGGTCTTTCATCACATCCAAATCATAGTCAGGGTGAATGTTAAAGACCTCCAGAACCTGGTCAAGCATTTGGCGATGCTGAGCTGTAACGCATACCACGGACTCGATATGCTCCGGATGACGCTGAAGCTCCAAAATGAGAGGAGCCATTTTAATCGCTTCCGGACGCACGCCAAAAATGGTCATTACTTTGATTTTAGACATTTTGAATTGAACCCCTTTTCATAATAAACGTCCGGTTTACAGATCTTTTTAATATGAAAATGACCTGTCCGCAACGTCCATAAATTTGCCGAACCGCCAAAGGCGATTTACTTGGTTCCGTACAAGCGGTCTCCCGCGTCACCAAGACCCGGAACGATATAGCCATGCTCGTCCAGACGCTCGTCCAATGCAGCGACATAAATGTCTACATCAGGATGCGCATCTTGCACAGCTTTGACTCCCTCAGGAGCGGCAATCAGATTCATCATTTTAATTTGGGTGCAGCCTCTCTTTTTCAGCACATCAATAGCAGCAATCGCCGAGCCGCCTGTTGCAAGCATTGGATCAATAACGATCAATTCACGCTCAGTCACGTCTGTAGGCAACTTCGTGTAGTATTCCACAGGCTGCAATGTTTCAGGGTCGCGGAACAATCCCACATGGCCTACCTTGGCTGCTGGCAGCAATTTTACGACGCCATCCAGCATACCCAAGCCTGCACGCAAAATCGGAATGAGGCCCAGCATACGTCCGGAAATCACTTTACCTTCTGTCTCAGCAACCGGTGTTTGCACCGTAATGCTTTCCAACGGGATGTCCCTCGTAATTTCATAAGCCATCAAAGTTGCTACTTCATCCACGAGCTCGCGGAAATCCTTGGTGTTGGTCCGCACATCGCGGATAAATGTAAGTTTGTGTTGGATCAAAGGGTGATCACAAACCACCAGTTTTGCCATGATATATTCCCTCCGGTATTATCGTCACGTTCTTCCGCACCAGAATATCGAACATCCTGAATGGAAAGGGATCTATGTAACCTATTTGTACAAGCCAAATAAGCACAGATGCAGTGCGTGCCTGTAAATCCTGTTTATTATAACATTCCCTTGATTGATTTAACACCTGCCACCGCAACCTTTGGCCAAGAGAAAGATATGTAAAGTAAAATACCTAGCCCGCCACTTCACAAGTGACTTTTGTCATAGAAAATAGCATCAAAAAAGGCCCTAACGGCCCTTGACCATCAAAGCCTGTCGAGCTTTAAAATCGATGCCATCGTAATTCGTACTACCTTGATGTTTTTTGTAAACGCTTCATTATATATGTCCAACTCTATGGACTCTGCCAGCTTGAAGGAGGCACCCTTAAACTGCCAGATGGAGCCTTACCACAAACGCTTGTTACCCAAAAATGTACGTTTCAAGTCGCCAGGAAACAAAAAAGGCTGTCTCCCCTCCGACTTACAGAAGGAAAACAGCCTTATTCAACCTGGATAAGTGGCCGATATAATTAGTATTGAGTACCCGGATAGATCGGGAATTTTTCAGTCAGCTCGCCAACCGCTTGGCTTGCTTTGGACAATACCGTATCATCCTTCGGATTTTTGAGCGTTTCGGCAATGATTTTACCGATTTTGACCATAGCCTCTTCATCCATACCACGGGATGTCGCAGCAGGAGTACCAATACGAATTCCGCTGGTAACGAACGGACTGGTCGGGTCGAAAGGAATCGCGTTTTTGTTCACCGTAATGCCCACGGAATCCAGTACATGCTCTGCCTCTTTGCCTGTAATGTTCAGATTACGCGTATCCAGCAGCATCAGGTGATTATCTGTACCACCCGATACGATGTTAATTCCCTCTGCCAGCAGTGTCTCAGCCAGCACCTGTGCATTGCGAACCACGTTTTGTGCATAGGTTTTGAAAGAAGGCTGGAGCGCTTCACCCAAGGCAACCGCTTTGGACGCGATCACATGCATTAATGGACCACCCTGAGTACCTGGGAAAATCGCCTTGTCAATCGCCTGTGCCCACGCTTTGCGAGTCAGAATCAATCCGCCACGCGGACCACGCAGCGTTTTATGCGTCGTTGTGGTTACAAATTGAGCATGTGGAACCGGGTTAGGGTGAATACCCGCTGCCACCAGACCGGCAATATGTGCCATATCTACCATGAACAGCGCACCTACATCGTTGGCAATGGAAGCAAAGGCTTCAAAATCAATGGTACGCGGATATGCGCTCGCTCCGGCTACAATCAAACGAGGGCGATGCTTGAAGGCCGCCTTGCGCACTTCGTCATAGTCAATGCGGAAGTCGTCTTCACGTACGCCGTAAGCAACAAAGTTATACAACAAGCCGGAAGCGTTAACGGGACTTCCGTGTGTCAGATGGCCGCCATGTGCCAAATTCATACCGAGTACGGTATCACCGGGTTTGAGCGCTGCCAAATATACCGCCATGTTCGCTTGTGCTCCAGAGTGAGCCTGCACGTTGGCATGCTCGGCACCGAACAATTCTTTGGCGCGATCACGTGCAATGTCCTCGACGATATCTACGTGCTCACAGCCACCGTAGTAACGTTTGCCTGGATAACCTTCAGCATATTTATTCGTCAGTACGGAGCCCATCGCTTCCATAACCGCTTCACTGACGATGTTCTCGGATGCGATCAGCTCGATATTGTGGCGTTGCCGTTTCAGTTCAAGTCCCATTGCTTCCAGCACTGCCGGGTCACTATTACGCAGATGTTCCATCATGATTGATTACTCCCTCTCCATAGTCAATTGTTGGGTATGCTAAATACAAAACAAACAGTCCACGCCAAATGCTAGTCACAGTTTCCGCCGTCTTCTTGTTCAAGGGTGTACACTGCCCGTTGTCCGCCAATCAGTGGAGGGCGCGTGTATGCCGCAGTCACACGTGCTTCGCCAATCCAGCGAAGGCTTGGGCGAAACGGAACGGCTATGGGGCGCAGATGCATGCCGATCAGCGTCTCGCCAATGTCTATCCCGGCATGTGCCTGCACGTTCATCGCCAAACACGCATCGTCCAGTGACCGATAGGCAATGGCAGCCATAGAGCCGCCTGCCGTACGGACAGGAACGGCGGCAACTTCCATGAATCCCAGCCGCTCCAGCACAGCCCGCTCTACGACCAGTGCACGGTTCAAATGCTCGCAGCATTGAAACGCCACGTCAAAGCCATATGCTCGGCGTACGGACTCTACTCCAGCCAGCAACTGCTGAGCCACATCGAGCGCCCCAGCCGTGCCAATCCGGCTTCCAGCCACTTCACTCGTGCTTACGCCAACAACCAGCAAGCGACCAACTTTCAGATCAGCCGCTTCAGCGAGTTCCCGCACGACAGAAGCGGTCTGTGCCTCAAGTGAAATCTCACGATCCAATTGTCCTGCCATTGGAACCTCCCTTGGTTGAACAGTCCATCAGAGACAAGGCATGGTCTCATGCCTTAAGTTCAACACACTTTCTCCTGATATCATAATCTGACTATATTATAGCCGATGATTCGGATTTCGAGCAGAAAAAATGGAAGAACAAGAAGGCAGCAGAAGATCCGGAATAGCTCATATACGAAAAAAGAGCAGTCCACACCAATGTGGAATTGCTCTTTTGCCCAGGCGACCGGCCGTATATCCGATGCTCCATCGTGGTTAATCCCACTGTTGTCGCCAGTTACACCGGATTCTCATTTTTCCACCTTATCTTAACGGATTAACCGCCGAAAATCAACAGATTCCGTACAAATCAGATGAGCAACACCGACTTTATTCGGAGGAAGCCTTTAACTTGTCGAGCAGCTTATGCAGTGCCGTGCGGATTTCCGCCGCTGTGACATCGTAATCCTCCCGCGAACCCCCGAATGGATCGGAAATATCAAAGCCCGGGATACGTTGGTGCAGCTCAATCATTCGCTCACGCTCCTGCGCCGACAGCTCTTGTCCGAGTGAAGCCATCAACTGTTGTGAAGCGTATAAGCCATCTAATTCCTGTACATCATCCAGCACTGTATCCCGATCTTCCACATATTCCTTGAGCGTAAAAACTTTGTCCGCCGCATGGGGAAACCGCTGAATGACATGCTGCTTATGACCTTGCGTCAAGGTTAAAATCAGATGGGCCCACTCGGCAAGTCCGCCGCTCAAAGAGGTCGAGGTCATCCGATCCGAGATATCTTGGTCCCGTAGAACCGCCTCTGCGTGCCGAGATATCGGTGTGCCTTCCATCGCAGCCACTCCCGCAGAGCGCACCTCCAGCTCCAATCCGTGTTCAGCAGCCAGCTTGCGCAGCATTCCTTCAGCCATTGGACTGCGACAGGTGTTCCCTGTGCATACGAATAAGATATGCTTCAACGTTTTCACCCCCCGTATGTTCAAAATATATAAACAGAGGACACTATCATCCTAAGCCTTTACTATCATCCTGTATTATTTTACACTTTCCACGCTAAAATCAAAACATAAACATAAAGCCAAACGCCAGCAAAATAGCACCGCCCACGGCTTCTCCGTAATCCCCTAGATTACGGCTGACCTTGCGACCCAGCAGCAATCCCAGCATCGCCATCGCTCCTCCGCAAAAGCCAAACGCCAGAACACTCAGCACCAGATCACTCTGGAACATCCCCAGCGACACCCCTACAGAAAACGAGTCGACACTTACCCCAAGTGCAAACAACAAAAGACCCAAAGGTGAACGATGATCCAATACTTGCACGCCGTCCCCCTTGAAGGAACTATATACCATATGCCCGCCTAAAAGGATGAGTAGCCCACCTGCAAAATAGGTCGTCACATAGCCCAGTAAGGAACTCATATAATGGCCTGTGAACATCCCCAGCAATGGCATCAGAATGTGAAAAAAGCCAATAACCGTACTGATGCGCAGCATATCCCGCAGGCGTATCCCCTTCATGCCGATCCCTACGCCCAGCGATAACGCATCCATCCCCAGCGCTACTGCCATGATCAGAATCGTTACAACCTGCCCGACATGGGCAGAGGCTGACAGCATACTCCATCCCTCCATTATCCGTCCTTTCTTGTACACGTTATGCGGACAAGGGGCAAAACAGTACAAGCATACTACGGATGAGCCTGTACGGGACGAGGAGAGATGAGAATTTTATTAAGAGCGGTTACGATTAGACTGAAATTCTTTCTGTTCTCCAGCAAAATATGAGAGTCTTCTAAAGACGAACAACTCGGTGACCCGCCGCTTTCAACAGACGGTTCATAACGGCGTCTCCCAATCCGTCGGTCGGACAGGATTCCGATAAAATATAAGTGACGCCGTCCTCATCGCAGCGGCGCAGCACGCCGTACAGGCGCTGCGCCGCCTCATGGAGCGCATCCCGCTTGCCCAGCGCGTAGACGCGCTCTCCGGCATAGCTGGCGGCATGCTCGTCAAACGCGAGCACCGCCGTGCGCTCTCCGCGTGTGCGAGCCTCCGCCAGCGCAGCGCGAATCCAGCCCGCCACCGCATCGGGCGACGGGCCTTGCACCACACTCAAGCGGCCGCGCGGCGCGTAGTGCGTGTACTTCATGCCCGGCGAACGCGGTGCCGGGCTGTCGGCGTCCTCGCCGGGCGAAGCAGCGGCCAGCGCCGGGTCGAGCACGACAGCGCGAGCGACCGCAGCGAGCTGCTCGGCCGTCACGCCGCCGGGGCGCAGGATGGTGACGGTTCCGTCGTCACCGGCCTGTACCACCGTGGACTCCAGCCCCACACCCGTGGGGCCTCCGTCCAGAATGCCGCCGATGCGGCCCCCCAGGTCCTCCTGCACATGCTGTGCAAGGGTTGGACTGGGCCTTCCCGAGCGGTTCGCGCTTGGTGCAGCCAGCGGACAACCGGCCTCCGCGATCAGACGCAGCGCTATCGGATGATCCGGCATACGTACGCCGACTGTGTCCAGTCCTGCCGTCACACGAAGCGACAGCGCCTGCGGCACCACCGGCAGCACTAGCGTCAGCGGTCCCGGCCAGAACGCATCCATCAGCGCTCGGGCCGTATCGTTTATGTTGGTTACCATACCGCTCAATTGGACAGGATCGGAAATATGTACAATGAGCGGATTGTCGGAAGGACGCCCCTTGGCGGCAAATACCGCTTCCACTGCTGTTGTACTGCGTGCATCAGCACCCAGGCCGTATACGGTTTCTGTAGGGAAGGCTACCGTCTCTCCCGCCTGGAGCAGCTCGGCGGCCTCACGGATGCCCTTTTCCGCCGCAATCCGAGCCTGTCCAACCCCCATTTCACCGGAGACATCCTCTCCAATCTCACGAACCGCAACCGTAGTATCAGCTTCTTCCATGCCAGCAGACGCCCTCTTGGCAGTTGCAGTCATATCCGCTTCGGGAACCAAACATCTTACATCCCACCATTTTGTATGCGAAGCCTCCACTGTCTGCTTTAGCTCGTGAATCCCTTGTTCATCCAGCTCCTGCTTGGGCTTCTCCTTCTGTGCAAACGCTCTGTGCAAATCTTGTATTGGATTCAATTTATCGGTCATATCAGATCATCCCATATCTTATTGTCATACAGCCCGATTCATGTTGCTTGGTCTCCAAAGAAGCCTGCTTTGAAAACTCAATTGAATCGGCTCTGCCATGTGTATATATACTGTACATCCCATTATAGCATATGGGAGACTTGCTACTCTCAAGATTAGACGAACAAGCCGCTCACCCAGCCCCACAACCCCATCAGAGCATCCCACAGAAAGAAACGTACTTCCGGTTCATTTCCATTCGCAGTTGTCTGACTGTCTCCGCGATTTGCTTTTGCCGCTGCCGTTTGTGCCGTTGCCTCCCCACTGCCTGCATCAATAAAACACAACGGTGGAAACAGCACGCACCACCAATTTTGCCCTTTGCCTTGCCCCAGTGTGACCCGGAGGGCCTCATAATTCCCAGCAGGATAGACAAGACCACCATACATTTTCGTCGGAAAAGGAACACTTGCCAGTTCCACCCGATACTGATATGCAATGCCACGCCGAGCCAGCTCGGCACCTACCAAACGATTAATTTCAGGCAAGTGGGCAGCAATCAACGCTCTCGCCTGATCCAAGCTTTGCGGGTTTTCCAGCTTACCCACCCAGGCATTCATTTCCTGCACGATGGCGTCCCGTATGTCGCGCTTGACCAGTTGATCCTCCGGGCGATCTGAATTGGCTAAAATGCGCAGCCGGATGGATTCATGTGGAATCACTCTCGCCCCTGTTGTTGTCACTCCTGACGTTATAGGGCCTCTGGTTCCTGCGGTCATGGCAGCATCCGTTTTTTGACCTTCCCAGGACATCATTAAGATCGAAATACAAAATAGGATCATGGCAGCTTGCTTTACCCAGCTTTTCATCTTCGTCCCCCCAAACCCAAACTCTATCATGTCTATCAGTCTGTCCGGTTCGGGAGAATCTAAACCTATGAATCTATGTAAAATATCAGAGCAAAGACTGGTCCATGATCATCTGCGGATAGGAAAAAGTCCAGATTTCGCAATCTGGACTTTTTTTGCTGTACCGTTTTACTTTATCCGCATTTTGCATAATCTGATTCCCAACGCTCGGAAGCGCAGCATATATTACGCATTAACCGTTCCATCCACAATCCATGTACACTAGGTTTTTTTTGCCTTCGTCAAGCTCGCTCTGGAAGGCTGTGGCAGATCATCCTCCAGCTCCTGACCGTGGACCTTAATACTCATAACCAAGCCGATACTAGCCATGTTAATGAGCAGCGACGTCCCCCCGTAGCTGATGAACGGGAGCGTAATCCCCGTGAGCGGCATGATGCCCAGAAACGCGCCGATATTCTCAAAAATCTGGTATAGCAGCATGGACACAATACCCACGATAAGATACGGTCCGGCTCGATCACGGCATTCCAGTGATATCAGGATCATTCGGTGAATTAAAATAAAATATAACAAGAGTAGCACCGAGGAGCCTACAAAGCCAAATTCCTCCGCTACCACTACAAAAATAGAATCCGCATACGTATAAGGAACACGCCCGGATTGTACCGAGGTTCCCTGCAGAAAGCCCTTGCCCATCATCCCGCCAGAGGCAATCGCCAGCTTGGCGTTTTTGGTATGGTAGGATGCCTTCGCGGTCGCTTTTTCCGGTACCAGCCAAGGGTCCAGACGCTCTACCCAGTGACTGCGCCCAATCCCCTTCATAAACGAATCAATCTCATCGTGAAACGAGATATAGGCTTTGAGTCCGCCGCCAACAGCAACTGCAAATATGGTAAACCCGATCAGCGCATGGGATGCCTTCACATTCCCAATCCATAGCATACCGATGACAATAACGATGTATCCGAGCGCGTTACCCAAGTCATTTTGCGCCATCACCATAGCAAAAGGAACAAAGCTCACCAGAGCGACTGGAAGTACGTCCTGAACAAAATACAGCCTGCTCTTGCGCTTTTTGATCAGCATGTACGCCAGAAAGATGATAAGAACCAGCTTGAATACCTCAGCAGGCTGAAGGTTCAAGCCACCAATTTTCAAGAAGCCCTGAGAGTTGTTAACCGTCCCGCCAAAAAAACCGAGCACGAGCAGGAATATTCCGCCTCCATATACATACAGTGCTTTTTTTATAAATATTCGAAAATCGACCACCGCTATACCCAAAATCGCCACAAAGCCTAATATATAATATCCGATCATCTTCTGGTAATCGTTGCCGTGATCCGCCAGGTTTGTAGGACCTCGACCTGCGCTGTATACCGTTATGATACTAATCGCCATGAGCAACACCAGAATAAAGATAACCGGACCATCAATTTTTTTCAATTTCTGAAGCATGATTTCCCCCTGAGCCGTTTCTCGGTCATACTCCTCTTATTCTAAAGGAAAGACTCGCAAAAAGAAAATGCAGCACTACTCCGAGACACCTAGGACATGTCGTTCAATCCCTGCAAGGTCCGGAACAATCAAAATTGTCTTCCAATGACCCGCCTGCTCCAGCAACGCGGCCACATCTCTGGCCTGTCCCATGCCCAGTTCAAAGCCGATCAGCCGGGGCGGAGCTTGAAGGAGCCCTAGCTGCTCCAGCATCGCCCGATACGGGCCAAGCCCGTCAGGGCCGCCATCCAGCGCCATGCGCGGCTCATGGTCGCGTACCTCCGGCTGCAAGCCAGCGATGTCGGCAGCCGGGATATACGGCGGATTGGACACGAGGATGTCCACCGCCGCACCCGCGAACGGCGTTAGCAGATCGCCCTCGCGGAATTCCACGGCTGCGCCGTTCGCAGCGGCATTGCTGGCCGCCATTTTCAGCGCAGCAGCGGAAATATCCCCCGCTGCTACGCGCCAGCGCGGGCGCTCAGCCGCCAGTGTCACGGCGATCGCGCCGCTGCCCGTGCCGATATCGAGCGCCTGCGGAGCGCCGTTCGGCCACAAACGATCGCCGTGCTGGAGTATGGCCTCGACGAGCAATTCCGTCTCGGGGCGCGGGATCAGCACCGACGGCGAAACTGCGAACGGGCGGCCATAAAACTCCTGCCGTCCGATAATATACTGCGCCGGCTCGCCCGCTGCTTTGCGGGCTATGGCCTCTTCCCACATCTCTTTGCCAGAGACAGGGAATGGATCAGCCAGCGCAGCATAGAAGGCCGTGCCCTCCAGCCCAAGCACATGCTCCAGCAACAGGCGGGCGTTATGCTGTGGCTCCAATACGCCACAGCCTCCTAAAAAAGAAGAAGCCTCAACTAAGGCTTCTCTGATACTTATACTCCGATCCGGCGACATTCGATATGCACGATCACGTTCGTGTCCCAAGGCTTAAACCTCTTGTTCCATCAAATCAGCCTGCTCCGCAATCGTGAGTGCCGATACGATCTCTTCAATCTCTCCGTTCATCACCTGATCCAGCTTGTGCATAGTCAAGCCAATCCGGTGATCTGTTACACGGCTTTGCGGGAAGTTGTAGGTACGAATGCGCTCACTGCGATCCCCGGTACCTACTTTGCTCTTGCGCTCGCCTGCATATTTGGCTTCCTCTTCCTGACGCATCATATCCGAAATGCGGGCGCGCAAAACCTGCAACGCCTTCTCCTTGTTGGAGTTCTGGGATTTGCCGTCCTGGCAGGTCGCCACAATGCCTGTTGGCATATGCGTCACACGCACGGCGGATTTTGTCGTATTGACAGACTGACCGCCCGCACCGCTGGAGCAGAAAGTATCCACACGGATATCCTTGTCTAAAATTTCGATATCCACTTCCTCTGCCTCAGGCATTACGGACACCGTGGAGGTAGACGTATGAATACGTCCGCCAGATTCCGTCGTCGGAATCCGCTGTACGCGGTGTGCGCCGCTTTCGAATTTCATTTTGCTGTATGCGCCGCGTCCGTTAATCATGAAAATAACCTCTTTAAAACCACCAAGGTCATTCATGTTCGCATCCATCAGCTCTACACGCCAGCCTTGGGTATCTGCATAACGGGTGTACATCCGGTACAAGTCCGCTGCAAACAGTGCGGCTTCGTCACCACCCGCAGCACCACGAATTTCGATAATAACGTTCTTATCATCGTTCGGGTCCTTTGGAAGCAGCAAAATACGGATTTTCTCGTCCAACTCCCGTTTACGAGCACTCAGTTCTTCAATCTCCATTTTGACCATTTCACGCATCTCGTCGTCCAGCTTTTCACCCTGCATGACTTTAGCAGCGTCCAGCTCTTCAACGACAGTTTTATATTCGGTATATGCTTCATAAGCAGGCTGTAAATCAGACTGTTCTTTGGAATAATCTCTAAGTTTCTTGCTATCGTTCGCCACATCCGGATCGCAGAGCAGTTCGCTCAGTTTATCGTAGCGGTCCGCCAATGATTGCAATCGGTCCAACAAGCGATTCACCTCTTCAGTTAAATTAATATGAACCAGCATCAAATTCACTGGCTACAGCTCTTTATTATAACAACTAATCAGTTAATTAGCTACTATAAATACTTGCTAATTTGGGATTTTTGCAAAACTCCGCAAATCCATTGGAGTCGGATGCACAAAATCCTGAATAAACTGAATGCAAATTTTCAACCAAGAAAAGAAATGCGAAATCAAATAAAAAGCCGCCGCCCTTGACAGGCAGCGACTACGTAATTAAGTACATGCAGGAAACACATATACAATTACCTAATTTGTTTGTATATCAACACCGAATGCTATACGCTGAAATGCATACTAAACATTAAAGCGGAAATGCATAACGTCTCCGTCCTGTACCACATATTCCTTGCCTTCCAAACGAAGCTGACCACGTTCCTTGGCCCCGTTCATAGACCCGGCAGCGACCAAATCATCGTAGGATACAACCTCGGCGCGAATAAATCCGCGTTCAAAATCCGAATGGATGACGCCCGCAGCGCCTGGTGCCTTCGTTCCTTTGTGAATGGTCCATGCGCGTACTTCCTGCACACCTGCTGTGAAGTACGTATACAGTCCCAATAAGCGGTAAGCTGCTTTGATCAGACGGTTCAGACCGGATTCAGCCAGTCCCAGCTCCTCGAGGAACATCGCCTTGTCTTCGCCTTCCAGCTCGGCAATTTCAGACTCTACTTTGGCACTGATCGGTACCACTTCAGCATTTTCCGCCACTGCAAATTCACGTACCTTTTGCACATATGGATTGCTGTCAGCTTCCGTTACACCATCTTCACTGACATTAGCCGCGTACAGTACAGGCTTCATCGTGAGCAAATGAAGGTCGCGTACAATGAGACGATCTTCGTCCGACAATTCTACGCTACGCGCAGGTTTGTCAGCATACAGCGATTCCTTGATCCGTTCCAGTACTTCAACCTCTTGGGCGTATTGCTTGTTGCCGCCCTTCATGTTTTTGCGGGAACGTTCAATACGCTTGTCTACACTTTCGATATCCGCCAGAATCAATTCCAGATTAATAGTCTGAATGTCGCTGATCGGGTCAATTTTGCCGTCCACATGAGTAATATTCTCATCTTCAAAGCAGCGCACCACATGAACAATTGCATCCACTTCACGAATATGCGCCAAAAACTTGTTACCCAAACCCTCGCCTTTGCTGGCACCACGTACAAGTCCTGCAATATCAACAAATTCAAAAGCCGTCGGCACCGTTTTGTTCGGTACGACCAGCTCCGTCAGCTTATCCAGCCGCTCGTCCGGTACTTCAACGACCCCTACATTAGGATCAATTGTACAAAATGGATAATTTGCGGATTCCGCCCCCGCCTGCGTTATTGCGTTAAACAGTGTTGACTTCCCCACGTTCGGCAAGCCCACGATCCCCGCTTTTAAAGCCATAATCAGAACAACTCCCGTTTATATAAAATATGCGTTATACCATCTGTTAGTTTACCAACCTACATTATATAGGAGAACCTATACATGCGGCAAGCATACAGCTGTGGAATTAGGATTTTGCTGCATCCCTATTTAAATTTCTTTGCTCATCTGGATATCCGTAACCCGATAACCCGACTTGCGATATACATGCAAAGCTCGCTCATTATGCCCGAATACGTGCAGACCGATGCGAACCGCGCCCAGCTTGCGGGCTTCCTGTTCCAACGCCCCCATCGTCAACGTACCCAGACCTCGCCCCTGATACGAATCGTAAACGAGGATATCCAGCAAAAAAGCTTCTTTGCCTTGCGTACCTTCTGTAATGTTGAACCAGATATATCCCGCTTCCTCCGGGTTCTGACCCGCACCACCTGAATATTCAAGCATGTACAAGTGAGCATGGGGTGTATCCAGTCTTTGCGGCAAATATGTTGCAAAGCTTTCCTTTGCCCGTTCCGGCGCTTCTTCTACCGTCCACGTGCCTGCCTGGATTTTCTCCTCCGCGTAATCCGCGAGCGAGCGCTGCTCAAAGCGTTCATACTGCTCTGCGTTCATAGGAACCAATCTGATAAATCCACTCATCCATTCGCCTTCTTTCTTAGTCTGGTCGTGTCTTTAAGACCTTCAATCCCAGCTGCTCCGATGCCAAACATGACTGTACGCAATTCCAGCTCCACCTGCTCTAATCGGGCTTCCAAAGCCTCGCTGGAGGCGACCGCCGAGCCAAGCAGAGAACGTCCGAAGCCTGCCATGTCAGCGCCCAAAGCAAGCGCCTTGGCGGCATCGACACCGTCTCTCAATCCACCGCTGCCGATCAGAGCACCATGGGGCTGAGCGGCTTTGACTTCTACGATGCAATCTGCGGTGGAGTTCCCCCAATCCGCAAACGCTTCCGCCGCCGCACGGCGTACAGGATCGGGATTGCGGAATTTTTCCACCTGGCTCCAGCTTGTCCCGCCCGCGCCAGCGACATCAATAAAAGCTGCACCCGCATCATATAGTCTGGAGGCCGTCTCGCCATCAATGCCCCAGCCTACTTCCTTGACTCCTACAGGCACTGAAAGCTGACGACACAGCTCCTCGATACGGCCAAGCAGACCACTGAAATCTAAATTCCCTTCGGGCTGGAAAATCTCCTGCAATCCGTTCAAATGCAGTACCAGCATGTCAGCTCCGGCAATTTCCACAGCACGACGACAATCGTCCACACCAAATCCGTAGTTTAGCTGTACCGCCCCCAGATTGGCGAAAATCGGTATACTAGGCGCTAGACGGCGAACCGCAAAGGTTGAAGCCAATTCTTCTCTTTCTACCGCAGCCCGTACCGAACCTACGCCCAACGCCCAGCCGCGCTTCTCAGCCGTCTCTGCCAATCGCTCATTAATCACTCCCGTCTCAGCGCTGCCGCCTGTCATGGAGCTTATGAGCAGCGGTGTGCGCACAGTGCGCCCCAGAAAGGCAGTATTCAGACACACATCGTCAAAATGCAGCTCAGGCAGTGCGCAGTGCTTAAAGGCATACCGCTCCAGTCCACTGGTGATGCCTTGCCCCGCCACATCTTCTTGCAGACAAAGACGGACGTGTTCCATCTTCCGTTCACCTGTCCGCGCGGCAGGCAACAAGGATCCAGTCCTGCCGGAACCGTCAGGTGGTCCTTTTTTATGCTCTGCATTACTCATCTATATTTCACCTCATCCAAGTCGCTCTGTTTATCGGTATCGGGGCCATGAAGCACAAATAAGACCGTTCCCGAACACGGTAACCGATCTATTTATCGTCTCCTATTTCAGAGCCTTTAAAAACGTCAATTTAAGATATCTTCATTGTATCATGGATGGAAAAATATATACATCACAAGATATAGGCCATCTTGCCTCAATTCATCCCTTCAGTGAGTCAGGTACAGGCGTAATGTTATCTGGTTGTTCCTTTGTACGACCTTGGCCAAGCTTGAATACCAGAATGCCACCGATAATGACCAGTACTCCGATCAGCTTGTTGAAAGTGAACGGAATCTTTTCCAGTCCCAGCCACCCCAGCGAATCCCACAACAAAGCAGTACCTAATTGTGCCGTCAATACAACCGAGATTGCATAGGTTGGGGCAAGCCGCTTCATCCCTTGTACCAGACAAAACACGACGCCGACACCAATCATTCCACTGAACCAGTACCACAGCTGCATATGCTGCAACGTAAATGTATTTTTCCCTTCAAAAATAAGACTTCCGAGCAGAGAAGCCAGAAAGCCTGTGCCCAGCACCAATGTGGTTGTAGCCCATGAACCTGTCCGCTCATTCACCTTGTTGTTGAATATCGTTTGCAAACTGACCAAAGCACCCGCAATGATCGCCAGTACAATCCCTAATAACATGATTTCATCTCTCCCCTGATAATCCTTTGGTTTATAAAGACTCGTAAATATTCTGGCCTGCCAGCTCGCTTAAACCTTGTCTGTCCCGAATGACAATGTAGCCTTTTGTCCGCTCAACCCATCCCTCAATCATCTTGCGTATGACACGGTTAAGATGCCTGTAGCTGGTTCCGATCAGATTGGCCACATCTACCAGACTGGATACCCGTAATTCCTCATGAAAGGCGGAATCAGATTCCTCAAAAGAAACGGATAGCAGGTAGCTCGCCAGCCTGACTTCGACGGGGTACATGAGATTAAAATTGGAAAAGTCGGAGTCCAGGCAAAACTTTCGTGTGACAACATCCAGTAAAAATTGCAGTAAAGGGGCATAGTCTCTTCCGTATTTATGCATCCATTGATGGTGGATACCGATCACATAGATCGGAGACACTGCCTCTACCGTGTTGATTACGTGACTACTGCGAATATATTCAACATCTCCAATGACTTCGATTGGTTTTTTGAAGCAGAGGATCAGGTTTTTGCCTTCTGTAGAGCTGGTATAAATCTTGACCTTGCCCTGTACCAATATGTACAGATGTTCAATGGTATCCCCCTGTGAACAAAGCTTTTCCCCTTGTTCCAAACGATGCAACGATAAATGAGGACGCAGTGGCTCATAAAGTATGGATTCCAGCTGATGCAGGTGCAAAAAATGTTGCAGTTGCTCCTGGTCCTGAATTTCTCTCATTCCTAAGCTCACCTTCAATTCTGCGTTCTGGACTTTTTCAACGAATAACGAATGAAGTTCTAGTTAGAGCTTCAAAATAATCACACCCGCGATCATCATGCCAATGCCTATAAATTGCGGCAGCTTCATCTTTTGCTTCACTAGACCGAACCATCCCCTGATATCTGCCAGGAAGGTTAAACACAGCTGGGAAATCAACAGAGTCGAAATCGTGAACGTTACCCCGATATGCTGAATAGCCGTAACTTCACTGAATATAATAATAGCTGCAAATGCGCCACCCCAAAGATACATCGGCTTTACCTGTTTCATTTCGGCCACATGTCCGTCCCGTGTAACCATCCAGACCAAGGCAGCCAAAATAAAGCCAGTTAATTGAGTAACCGTAGCTGCCTGCCATGTACCGATATCATGACTGATTCGTGTATTCGCCACCCCTTGCAGCGTAATGCAAGCGCCTCCTAGAAAAGCAAACAAAATTCCTCTCATCAATCGTTATTCTCCCCATGTAAATGACGTTTTTATATATTAAAGTATAGGGCAGACTTCCAATAAAGGACATATGTCCTTAATCATTTGGAAAACGAATTGTGGGTGGCCGCTCCAGCGGACAGCAAGCTGACCCGACAGGTTGCGGCCTATTTTGATAAGCTATGGAATAACCAAGGGGCAGAATACAGTCTGGATCTGGCGGCTTACGAGGATCATTCAACCTTTTGGAAAAACATCTTATACTGGCATGCTCCCCTCACCTACAAGAGTGGTGAAAGCAACCGGGCAAGTGATTCCATCAAGCGTTTGAACAGACGCTTTTTCATAAATTCCTCGCGCACAATTAGGCTGGCAGAATTCAAGTCCCGTTCGTAATCCTTCACCATCTGCTGTACACTGCGCGTTTGGATCAACAGGGCATTGACTTCAAAGTTCAAATGAAAGCTGCGCATATCCATATTGGCTGTTCCAATGGTCGCAACCTCTCCGTCAACAATGAGCAGCTTGGAGTGAAGAAACCCTTTTTCATATTCATATACCTTAACCCCTACCTCCAGCAGCGATTGGAAGTATGAATGGGACGCGAGAAACGGCAGCCACTTATCCGGTTTCGCAGGAAACAGAATGCGCACATCCAGACCGGATAGAGCAGCCATCCGCAGTGCAGTCAGAATATCCTCGTCCGGGATGAAATAAGGAGTGGCGATCCAGACAGACTTACGAGCGGACGTGATCATGGAGAAAAACAGATTTTTGAGCGTTCTCCGCTCATTATCCGGGCCGCTGGCAATGATCTGCACGCCTCCGTCCGTAATCGGTTCAATATTGGGAGACAGATATTCCTTATCCAGCACCGATTCGCCTGTCATATGAAGCCAGTCCTGCAAAAATATAAGCTGCAGCGTCCGCACAGCCTCACCCTTCACAATCATGTGCGTGTCACGCCAGAAGCCGTAGGCCTTATTGCGACTAAGGTACTCATCCCCTACATTCAGACCGCCAATCAATCCGATATTGCCGTCAATGACCACGATTTTACGGTGATTGCGGTAATTTACCCGGCTGGAGAAGAATAAAATCCGCGCGCCGCCGTAAGCAACGACCTCTATTCCCGCATCTCTCATCTCCTTCAAAAATGCCTTCGACAACTGAATGCTGCCCACCGCATCATACATAAACCGAACCTTGACGCCTGCTTTCGCCTTTTCGATCAAAATTTTCTGAATGCTGGTACCGATATCATCCGAACGGAAAATGTAATATTCCATATGGATATGATGCTGCGCCTTACGCAGCTCTTCCAGCAGCGTGGAGAAGGTTTCATCTCCATTGTTCAGAATTTGAGTTTCTGTTGCAAAATAAATCGGGGAGCGGGCCAGTCTGCGAGTCAAACGCATCAACTGCTGCTGCTCATCTGTAAAGCAGGTCAGATCACGCTTGACGTGCATGGCATCCTTTTCAATCCGCTCGTAGGCCTGCTGGTCACGCAATGCCTTTTTGTCATACTTGCGGCGTTTGAAAACATTTTGCCCAAACAAAAAATAAAGAGGAAGTCCAACAACTGGCAGCAAAGCCAGCAGCAAAATCCATGACATCGTAGTGGAAGGATTGCGATTCTCCGAAAAAATAATCAGACTGATAGAGATAACCGTCAGGGTAGAAAAGATACTGATGACAGTCCCTTCATTTGTGCCGATGGAATTAAACAAGCCAAAATAATAAAAAATAAACACTAAAACCGCGATCAACACGGCCAGCAAACTTCGCCTCATAGCCAACCTCACTTCCAGTGGACTGCATTTGACAGGTATTCTTCATTATATTGTACATGAGCCCCTTATTTCTTCCCACTTTTTTATTAAAGTTGATGATAAAAAATGAATCTGGAAAAAAGCAAAGCATAAGAAGAGCTTGTAAAATCCTTACAAATGAAAGGATACGGGGTTGACACTCATTTTTTTTCGTGCAAGAATAAACTAACGAACGTTAGGTAGGTGAAAATAATGGGGATGGAAGACATTCGAAAGGCTGCTCTTTTCCAATTCGCCACCATTGGGTATGAGGGAGCATCCTTGAGCAGTATTGCCGGTGAGGTCGGTATTCGAAAACCGTCTATATATGCGCATTTTCAAGGCAAGGAGGATCTGTTTCTACAAGTGGCGAGGTACGCTTTTCAAGAGCAGAATTTACGTATTTTCGAATACTTTACAGAACGCATGGATCAGTCGCTGGAGCATACACTGCATGACTTCCTGTTTTGGATGGGACAGGAATATGAGAACAACAACACCGCCAAGTTTATGCTTCGCTTTTCCTTCTTTCCGCCTGTATCTTTGTATAACGAGGTTCTGGATATTGTTAATCCTTTTCTGGACAAAATGGAGCGAAAATTGACCCGCCGCATCCGGAATACGCGGGATCGGGAACCCTTTGGACATATGGAGCCAGTGGATGTGGCTTTAGCCTACATGACACTGGTGGACGGAATCATGGTGGAGCTGCTGTACAGTGGAAGCATCAACTACCACCGGAGACTGAACGCTGCGTGGCCTATTTTTTGGCGTGGGATTACGTTAATTCCACCTCATGAAGCATGAAGAAGCAGAGAGGAGAACGTTCATCATGAACCGCAGTTGGATTTATGTTTTTGTCGGCGGCCTGATTGAGGTCGTATGGGTATCGGGTCTGAAGCACGCCGATTCTGTACTCGCCTGGATGATAACCGTGCTGGCGATCGCGGCCAGCTTTTATTTGATTATTAAGGCTGCCAACCGCCTGCCTGTAGGCACCGTGTATGCCGTATTCACCGGACTGGGCACAGGCGGGACCGTTGTAGGTGAAATGCTGATATTCGGGGAACCGTTTCAATGGTCCAAAACGCTGTTAATCGCACTTTTGCTGGCAGGTGTCATTGGCCTGAAATTAGTGACTGACCGCGATACTCAGAAAGGAAGTGACGCATAATGGCTTGGCTTGCATTGGTTATGGCGGGATGTTCGGAAGTATTCGGAGTCATTGGCATGAAGGGAATTACGGTTGGCAAGGGGTGGAAGGCTTTCATGCTGATGGTCTTATCCTTTGTTCTCAGCTTCTCGTTACTCAGTTACGCGATGAAGAGCTTGCCTATGGGAACTTCTTATGCGGTATGGACAGGCATCGGAACGGTAGGCAGCACGATTACAGGCATGTTTTTGTACGGTGAGCAAAAAAGCGTACTGCGCGTCCTGTTCATCGCCATGATTCTTGCCGCAGCTTTGGGATTAAAGCTGATTTCGTAAAGGAGTGATGCCTTGTGATTACGACCGTAACGCTTAACGCGGCTGTAGACAAAATCTACACCGTTGCAGGCTTCGGCTTGAATGCCGTCCACCGCATCGAAGGCGGTCTGACGGTGCCGGGCGGCAAGGGCGTAAATGCCGCCCGCGTCATTCGCACGCTGGGCGAGCCTGTGCGGGCGACCGGATTTGTCGCCGGGCACACCGGACGGCTGCTCACCGACGGGCTGAGCGCGGAAGGCGTGAGCGTCGATTTCATCGAAGCCGCTCACGGGGAAACCCGTCTCGCCATTACCGTGCTCGACCCGTCTGCGCACACGCAGACCGAGCTTATTGAGAGCGGCCCGACCATCGGACCGCTGGAGCTGGCCGCGCTGCGGCGCAAAATCACGACCCTTGCCGCAGACTCGGCTTGGGTCGTGTTCTCGGGCAGCCTGCCTCCCGGCTGCCCGCCAGATCTGTACGCCGAGCTGTGCACGCTGGCGAAGGCACGCGGCGCGCGGGTGGCGCTGGACGCGAGCGGCGAAGCGCTGCGCCTGGGGCTGCGCGGAAAGCCCGACCTCGTGAAGCCCAACGAGGTCGAGGCCGCCCACTTCGCCGGCATCGACGCCACGCGCCCGGATGCCGCTGAAGCGGCGGCAGCGCAGCTGCTTGAGGCCGGAGCGCAGCTGGCCGTCATTTCGCTCGGCGCACGCGGGGCGCTGGCCGTGACGCGCGATGCGCGCTACCGCGTGCGCCTGCCACACGCGGACATCGTCAGCGCGCTCGGCAGCGGTGACGCCATGGTCGCCGGGCTGGTCACCGGCGCGGCGGCGGGACTGGAGCTCCCTGCCATGCTGCGGCAGGGAGCGGCCTGCGGTACGGCGGCAGCTTTGCACGCCATGGCCGGCAGGATTGAGCTCCAGGACGTGAAACGTCTGGAGCAAGGCATTACGGTGACGCTGTTGTAAAGCAGCGTCACTTTTTTTATTCCATTTGAATATTCTCCTGGTTACGGCTCGAATATACTTTATCCCCAATGTGCTGTTCTCTGACGAGCTTACAGCAAAACCCTGTTTTCCAGTATATTTTTCATGCAGATATGTGATTTCGAAGGGCCCAGCTTGACCAGTGAATCCTGAAACTCTGCAATTTCCTCTACCAACGCAGTTTGTATCTTGATGAGATAATTAAACTCCCCACTGATACGAAACAAATCGGTAACTTCCTTCGCTTCTTCACAAAAATCAACCAGCTCTTGGCAATGCTCTGTCTTTAATAAGATAAAAGTAGTGGTCCCTCGATCCAGTTCCCGTAGATTAAATACAGCACTATATCCGGAGATGACCCCTTTCTCCTCAAGCTTGACCATTCTTTCTTTAACGGACGGTTGAGACATGGAAATTTCTTTACTGATCTGGGAAATAGATATCCGGGCATCATGCTGAAGCAACTGCATTATTTTGTGGTCTATATCGTCTAAATGATGCTGCATATCAAGCACCTCCTGATCCAATTTTAGAAAAGTAATATTTTTCAGCCATATCACCTTTTATTTAATCAATAATCAAGCTTAATTTCCTCACTTTTTATATGTAAAAGATGAAATATCATCTATATACTAAGGTTAACCTACATATAAGGAGAGATTTCAACATGAGTGTAATGGGACTAGCGCATGTGGCGATTCAAGCCATCGATTACCAGACAACCATAGCGTTTTATACCGAAGTATTAGGGTTTAAAAGAGGGCATTCCTGGAGCCTGCCATCCTTTCAAATCCAAGAGGCCTCTATGCTTATTTCACCTGATCAGAGAACCTGCCTCGAAATTTTTGACAACGACGCAGTCATTCCTGCCCAAGGGAAAAAGGCTGCTTCCGAGGAAGAGATTGCTCACGGCGCTTTATTACATCTGGCCTTTTACGTAGACAACGTGGATGAAATATATCAGCGGGCCCTCGATCACGGAGCAAGAGTCTTTGTGGAACCTGGTCAACTCACGCTTGGCGAACCTCCTCTGGTTGTCAAAAATGCATTGGTTCACAGCCCCAATGGTGAGGTTATTGAATTTATCGAGGATGTTAATTTTGACATGTCCTTATCGAACAAGAAATAATCAACGTAGTCCGATATTCCGATATATTGATTACCATGTTATCTATAAGGAGTAGATTATCATTTCAATTGATTTTAATGTGTATTGGTTTCATTTTAGCTCCGATCTGCTGATGCCGTTGTTCAGCTTGCTTGGGCTGCTGCTCATCTATTTTGGATTCAGAACTATCCGTCGCCATCGCTATCGTAAACGCCATTGGATTCGTACCAAGGGGCAAATCGTCGATGCGCATATTGAAGTTGACGTAGATGTCGTTCCCTTTGATCGTGATGATCCGGTAGATACCAGCTACACTCGCCAATTAAAAGTACGTTTCTATACGACTTCAGGCCAAGCTGTGGAATTCTGGAATCCTTATAGCACCAATCTAAGCTTCAACCGGGTTGGCAGCAAGATCAATGTACTATACAATCCTGCAAACCCTCGGGACGCCAGAATTGCTGGCGGTGTAAATGGGGCAGGCTGTCTTGCCTTCTCGCTGTTCTTGATCGGTATTCCCTTCGCTTTGAGCGGGGCATTCGTGATATTGAAGTTTTTCTTCTAATAAGGTTTGGATCACATACCGGTGATAAAATTGATTGCCATATAAATAGCCAGTCCTAAAATAATCAGTGCCGATATTTTATTGAGCACCGTGCCAAACCTTCCTTCTGAATCCATACGTCCTACGAGACGCCCGGCCATGGCCAAACCGATAAACCATATCCACGATACCGACACGGCGGCCAGGCCGAAGGCCCAGCGTTCCACACCGTCATATTGAAGTGAGCTGGTTCCAATTACGCCAACGGTGTCGAGTATGGCATGCGGATTCAGTAAGGATACCGAAGCGGCAAAAATCATCTGCCGTTTTGGAAGCATAGGCTGGCTTTCTCCCGAAGAAGCTGCCTTTGATCTCCAAAGGGTCCAGGCCATATATAGCAAAAACAAACAGCCTGCCGCATAGAGCACATTCGTGAGCCATAGAAACCGCTGCAATACAAGGGAAACACCCCCAACCGCAAGCGCGATCAGGATTGTATCACAGACACCTGCCGTAATGACAGCAGGCAGTGCATTGCGAAACCGCGACTGTGACGCCCCCTGATTAAACACAAATACATTTTGCACTCCCAAAGGCAAAATCAGCCCCAGTGCCAATAAAACGGCATGGATAATAGCTCCCAGCATATTATGTACTCCCCCAAAAATCATTATATATCTTCTCTCTCATCTTCCACTATTCCCTTCCTGTCCTTGGTAAGATCATCGTTCTGGATTTCCTCGGTTTTCCGGGTTCCCCCTATTTTCTGTTTTTGGCATGGCTGGTACGTCTTGTATACCCTCCAATTGTTTCACGGTAAGCTGGTAGTCCTGGGGATAGTTCATGTTGAACACAGCTTGCTTCCACATGTCTAAGCTCGCCCCCGGCCATTCGCCCGCTCTCTCATAACGAACGTTCAAGGAATTCAGCCAGTCGATCAGGCGAAGACGGCCACTTCGCAGACATTGTTCGGCAGACGGCAGCGCACTTCGATGATATAAGCCCAGCAACGGATGTATACGTCCATCCACAGAGGCGATCACCGCCTGTAATGCGGGTTCCGTTGGCTGGGGTGACAAGTTATTTCCAGCCAGTAATCCTTGCTCTCCTTGCACTTGTTGCTTCCTTTGCTCACTGGCTGCCTCTTGCGCCGCTGCCCAGTTCGTTGCATGAGCAAGTAGAGCATGCAATACCTCTGGCTGCACAAAGGGCATATCACAGGCTACTACGATCCCCCATTCCGTTTTGGAAGCAGAAAGTCCTGCATGAATGCCGCTCAAAGGACCCAAGCCGGGATACAGGTCTGCCGTCGTTTCCAACCCCAGTCCCCTATACTGCTCTGTATCTCGGGTCACTGCAATAACCCGTCCCGCTACTTGTCCTAGCACTTCAGCTATTCTCTCCAGCACCGTAACTCCTCCGAGCTGGAGCAGTGCCTTGTCCTGTCCCATTCTGCTGGAGCGTCCGCCTGCCACGATAATTCCAGTCACCTCCACCATCACCATCACACCTCCTTTTTCTTAGACAAAATCTATCTTTAAACTTAAACAGGAATAGCTCTAATAATAGCATCTATATATAGCATAAAAAAATAGCGATCCACCTGGATCGCCAAAAAAAGAGTATTGATTCGTCTAATTCATTGTTTTTTAACTTTATTTTCTAATTCGTGAATTTAATAAGTTGCAAAAACCGTTTTAATATCGAGGTCGCTTCTACCCGTGTTGCCTGCTGTTTAGGAGCAAGCAGGTCCGGAGACACGCCTTTGATCAAGCCTTGCTCTGTGGCCTGCGCCATAGCCTCTTGGGCCCAAGGAGAAACCGTAGAAGCATCACTGTACATCTCTTTATACTTCTCACTGGAAGAACCGGCATCCAGAGCTTGAGCATAATGCACAGCCTTTTCGGTAATGACTGCGATCTCCTCGCGCGTAATCACCTTTTCTGGTCCAAATGACTGATTTCCGTAACCACGGATCAGACCTGCTTCCATCGCAGCCCCAATACTACCGGCATACCAGGCATCTTCTTTTACATCTGTAAAATGTTCTGTTAGCTGCTTCTCCTGCATACCGAGCCCACGCACAAGCAATGCCACAAATTCAGCTCTTGTTACAGCCCGATTTGGCTCAAAAATGTCAGGCTGGACACCTTTGACAATCAGCTTGTTTGCCAGCATCTCCACATCTTTTTGCGCCCAATGATTCTCTAGATCCTTAAACTTTTTGTCTGCTGAGACTACAGCATAAATGCTGTTATGATTTGATTTGATGATTGCCTCCGTTTGTCCATTCACATTCCGTATCAACACGGGAACAGATGATAGCACACCTGTCTGAGGATCAAACCATACGGCCGCTACATGCTCAGGATCAACTTCATGATCCAGAATCAATTTCCGTTCCACATAATGCCCGAAAAATTCAGTGATCTCTTGATTTCCGGCCATTAGCTTGAAATCAACCGGGTTTACCACAACACCCGCTAAGCCCGTGTCAGCAATAGCTTGTCTTACTTGTGCACCGTTTTCGCCTGTCAACGATGAAATTTCAACCGTCAGACTATCTTCTGGATATAATGAGACTAATTTGTCGACCAGTTCAGTAGAAAGAGTAAACTGGGCTGCTGCTGTTCGTATGCTAATCGGCAGATTTGTGTTTTCTTTCGCGTATTGTTGTAAAAAGGCGGAAGGTATACTCACTTTTGCAGCTTTATTGTATCCCGAAGCATCAACTACCAGCTCTTTCTGGTCAACATTTGTAACATTCAGCGTTTGACTGGCTTCTCCCTCATTCAAACCGATAAGTTGAATAGCACTGCTCTTATCGGCTACGGTCTTAGCGCCTGTTAATACGACACCAGTCTTAGACTCCGTTTGTGAAGCCGCAGACGAGGTATTTTGATCAGGCATTTCTTTATTCTTGGAACGATGTGGGCGCTCATCTCCCGTACGGAATGTCCATTCCTCTGGAGTATGCATCCCCGCATATGGATTCATCGCCATATCTGTTAGTGCTCCCGAGGTGATTTCTACATAATAAGGTTTCCCTTCTTTCAGTCCACCGGATAATGTAAAGGACGCTATATTCTTTTCTCCTGACGCTGTCCAGTTCGAATTCCCTTGTCCAGATATCCACAGCTCACGAACCACGGCTCCTCCCGAGGCTTCGTGCAGTCTTACATAACCGCGATCCCATCTCACCGGCTCATTGAATTCCATCTCAAAGTACGCTTGTCCTAGACTCACACCACTTAAATAAAGATCTTCCGGTAACTTCGACACCAGCTTCGGTGCCGTCTCATCCGCTGTCACGAAGTTCCAGGTACTCTCATCCCAGATGCCGTTCGATCCCTGGCCTCCACGATCTACAAACATGCCGGAGCTGACTTCTACATAGTACCGGGTATTGTCTGCCAGCGGATGGTCCAGCTTCATCGACACGGACTGACCACTGATTTGTATCGTGCCTCCTGCAACCGTTCCTCCACTCACGTCGATCCGTCCTACCTCCGTTCCATCCCACTGATGCACGGTGAGTTGGCCCGTTCCCAGCCTCATCTCTTCGCTGAAGACCATGGTCAAGCTCGGCGTCAGCCTCTGACCGCTTCCCTGCGGATACAGGTCCGTATAATACGGCTGCATATCTCCCGTGCGGAATGTCCATTCCTGCGGAGTATGAATTCCTGCATATGGATTCATCGCCATATCTGTCAGTGTTCCCGAGGTGATTTCTACATAATAAGGTTTCCCTTCTTCCAGTCCACCCGATAGCACAAATTGTGCTATTTTCTTCTGGCCTGACACCTCATATGTTCCGTTCGAGTCCCCTGCACCAGATATCCGCAGTTCACGAACCACGGCTCCTCCCGAGGCTTCGTGCAGTCTTACATACCCGTGATTCCATCTCACTGACTCGTTGAACTCCATGTTAAAGTACGCTTTCCCTGGACCCACACCACTTAAATAAAGTCCTTCCGGCGACTTCGACACCAGCTTCGGTGCCGTCTCATCCGCTGTCATGAAGTTCCAGGTACTCTCATCCCAGATGCCGTTCGATCCCTGGCCTCCACGATCCACAAACATGCCGGAGCTGACTTCTACATAGTACCGGGTATTGTCTGCCAGCGGATGGTCCAGCTTCATCGACACGGACTGACCGCTGATTTGTACCGTGCCTCCTGCAACCGTTCCTCCACTCACGCCGATCCGTCCTACCTCGGTTCCATCCCACTGATGCACGGTGAGTTGGCCCGTTCCCAGCCTCATCTCTTCGCTGAAGACCATGGTCAAGCTCGGCGTCAGCCTCTGACCGCTTCCCTGCGGATACAGGTTCGTATAATACGGCTGCATATCTCCCGTACGGAATGTCCATTCCTGCGGAGTATGAATTCCTGCATATGGATTCATCGCCATATCTGTCAGTGTTCCCGAGGTGATTTCTACATAATAAGGTTTCCCTTCTTCCAGTCCACCCGATAGCACAAATTGTGCTATTTTCTTCTGGCCTGACACCTCATATGTTCCGTTCGAGTCCCCTGCACCAGATACCCGCAGTTCACGAACCACGGCTCCTCCCGAGGCTTCGTGCAGTCTTACATACCCGCGATCCCATCTCACCGGCTCGTTGAACTCCATGTTAAAGTACGCTTTCCCTGGACCCACACCACTTAAATAAAGTCCTTCCGGCGACTTCGACACCAGCTTCGGTGCCGTCTCTTCTGCTGTCACGAAATTCCACAGACTCTTGTCCCAAACGCTGTTCGACCCCTGGCCTCCACGATCTACAAACATGCCGGAGCTGACTTCTACATAGTACCGGGTATTGTCTGCCAGCGGATGGTCCAGCTTCATCGACACGGACTGACCACTGATTTGTATCGTGCCTCCTGCAACCGTTCCTCCACTCACGTCGATCCGTCCTACCTCCGTTCCATCCCACTGATGCACGGTGAGTTGGCCCGTTCCCAGCCTCATCTCTTCGCTGAAGACCATGGTCAAGCTCGGCGTCAGCCTCTGACCGCTTCCCCGCGGATACAGGTCCGTATAATACGGCTGCATATCTCCCGTGCGGAATGTCCATTCCTGCGGAGTATGAATTCCTGCATATGGATTCATCGCCATATCTGTCAGTGTTCCCGAGGTGATTTCTACATAATAAGGTTTCCCTTCTTCCAGTCCACCCGATAGCACAAATTGTGCTATTTTCTTCTGGCCTGACACCTCATATGTTCCGTTCGAGTCCCCTGCACCAGATATCCGCAGTTCACGAACCACGGCTCCTCCCGAGGCTTCGTGCAGTCTTACATACCCGTGATTCCATCTCACTGACTCGTTGAACTCCATGTTAAAGTACGCTTTCCCTGGACCCACACCACTTAAATAAAGTCCTTCCGGCGACTTCGACACCAGCTTCGGTGCCGTCTCATCCGCTGTCATGAAGTTCCAGGTACTCTCATCCCAGATGCCGTTCGATCCCTGGCCTCCACGATCCACAAACATGCCGGAGCTGACTTCTACATAGTACCGGGTATTGTCTGCCAGCGGATGGTCCAGCTTCATCGACACGGACTGACCGCTGATTTGTACCGTGCCTCCTGCAACCGTTCCTCCACTCACGCCGATCCGTCCTACCTCGGTTCCATCCCACTGATGCACGGTGAGTTGGCCCGTTCCCAGCCTCATCTCTTCGCTGAAGACCATGGTCAAGCTCGGCGTCAGCCTCTGACCGCTTCCCTGCGGATACAGGTTCGTATAATACGGCTGCATATCTCCCGTACGGAATGTCCATTCCTGCGGAGTATGAATTCCTGCATATGGATTCATCGCCATATCTGTCAGTGTTCCCGAGGTGATTTCTACATAATAAGGTTTCCCTTCTTCCAGTCCACCCGATAGCACAAATTGTGCTATTTTCTTCTGGCCTGACACCTCATATGTTCCGTTCGAGTCCCCTGCACCAGATACCCGCAGTTCACGAACCACGGCTCCTCCCGAGGCTTCGTGCAGTCTTACATACCCGCGATCCCATCTCACCGGCTCGTTGAACTCCATGTTAAAGTACGCTTTCCCTGGACCCACACCACTTAAATAAAGTCCTTCCGGCGACTTCGACACCAGCTTCGGTGCCGTCTCTTCTGCTGTCACGAAATTCCACAGACTCTTGTCCCAAACGCTGTTCGACCCCTGGCCTCCACGATCTACAAACATGCCGGAGCTGACTTCTACATAGTACCGGGTATTGTCCGACAACGGATGGTCCAGCTTCATCGACACGGACTGACCACTGATTTGTACCGTGCCTCCTGCAACCGTTCCTCCACTCACGTCGATCCGTCCTACCTCCGTTCCATCCCACTGATGCACGGTGAGTTGGCCCGTTCCCAGCCTCATCTCTTCGCTGAAGACCATGGTCAAGCTCGGCGTCAGCCTCTGACCGCTTCCCCGCGGATACAGGTCCGTATAATACGGCTGCATATCTCCCGTGCGGAATGTCCATTCCTGCGGAGTATGAATTCCTCCATACGGGTTCATCGCCATATCTGTCAGTGTTCCCGAGGTGATTTCTACATAATAAGGTTTCCCTTCTTTCAGTCCACCGGATAGTGTAAAGGACGCTATATTCTTTTCTCCTGACGCTGTCCAGTTCGAATTCCCTTGTCCAGATATCCACAGCTCACGAACCACGGCTCCTCCCGAGGCTTCGTGCAGTCTTACATAACCGCGATCCCATCTCACTGGCTCATTGAATTCCATCTCAAAGTACGCTTGTCCTAGACTCACACCACTTAAATAAAGATCTTCCGGTAACTTCGACACCAGCTTCGGTGCCGTCTCATCCGCTGTCACGAAGTTCCAGGTACTCTCATCCCAGATGCCGTTCGATCCCTGGCCTCCACGATCTACAAACATGCCGGAGCTGACTTCTACATAGTACCGGGTATTGTCCGACAACGGATGGTCCAGCTTCATCGACACGGACTGACCACTGATTTGTATCGTACCTCCTGCAACCGTTCCTCCACTCACGTCGATCCGTCCTACCTCGGTTCCACCCCACTGATGCACGATAAGATGGCCTGCGCCCAGTTCTACATCTTCGCTAAACAACATGGACAGATTTGCGGACAAAGAAACGCCGCTTTCCTGAGGTGAAAGCCAGGTATAGTGAGGAGGCTCTTCCATTTTCGCCTGCATATAGACCGATGAAGCCACACTTAGTGGAGAAACACTCGTGGAGAATCCATCCGACATATCTGCATTTTCTATGATTTCACTGTTAGGACTCTCCGCCGCAAACGTCGCTGTCATATAAGGGTTGGCTAGGTTAAATACCTGTGTTGTCAGTACACTTGCCTTAATTATTCGGTTTACATGATTCTTATTTCTTTTTTTCTTGCTCATATATGTGCTCCTTTTATTTAGGTATGAATGGAACAGTGAAATTCATGGATTTCACTCATGATTTCCATATAATCTTGCTGGCATTTCCATATGAAATCCCCGAAGTACAGCAAAATTTGCTCCCCTCTGATCAGAGGATTCCTGCTGCTCCGAATGGCGTCCATTTTACTGTACAAAAACTCATACCGCATACGATGGCGAGGCAGAACATATATTTTGAAGAAATCATTTTTCAATAATGATGCAAACAATTCGTCAAACTGCCCGAAGGACACGTTCAGCATGTTGGCCTGCTTCAAACTGAGCTTTTGTTTAATGTCGAGCAGAGCGTGGTGAATCTGTTCCATATTTTTTTGAAAGACCTCTTCATCCCTCTGAAGCTTTTCAATGCGTGACTTCAGAAAATGAGGATCATACTCCGGATTGCTGCTGGTTTGCAGCCATGAATCCTCAATCGAACCTTTTAACCGCGCTCGGATTAGCTCTTCCAAGTTCTGAAAAGATGTTCCCTTAATAACAGCACCCTCACGTGTTGTGTTAATAAATTTAGTCTCTCTCGCTATATTGATGTAAAATTCCATTTCCGTTTTCATTTTAATAAAAGAATGATTTGTCACAACCTGTTGGCCATGGACACCCTCAACACGCGGTGAATTGACACTAACCGGAATTCCTTGAGAATTGGTAATCCCCTCAGCATAATATTGCTCATCACGATAAGCTAAATTTTGCCCCACCAGCACAATAGGGTCTGCTTTCATCCGGATCATACACTGGAGTGCAATGACCGCTACAGAAGGAGCATCGTTAATAATCGTCGGTTTATGTCCCTCCGGTGTGCGCAATATGTCCATGGAGAGCTCATCCTGAGAGATGATGATATGCATAAGACGACCTGGATAATCATCGAGTGTGTGTTTGCCGACCGTACTGCCGAAAATGAGTGGAATAGAATCAATTCCCTTGTCGATCACTTTTTGAATTACATTTACGTTGTATTCGTTCGGGTCATAACTGAATGTGCCGTGCGGATAAATGCCATGCTCCACCAGCGTGTTCACTGCCGACCCAACCGTAAACAGGTACGCAAGATTATTCTCACGAATATGACGAAGGTGCTCAATTTCGTCGTTAAGCGAAGGACCAGCAGATATAATCAAGACTGGCTTACCCTCAATATGCTCTGATCCCGTGTGCAGAAAATCTGAACTATGTAAAATAAAAGGGAGATTATGAATACTGTTTAACGCCCATTTTTTTTCGTACACGTTATTGATAGCCATTTTGTCCTTCTTGTTAGAGACCATCCTGTACAATATTTCATTAAACTTCTTCAGTTCCGCAGTAAATAGAGAGCCGTACGGGAGCCACGGAACAACCAGCACTCCAGATACACGGTCAATCAACCTATGCAGTGTACCAAGCGTCCCCCCCGTTATTGCTCCTACCATAACTTCTTCGATCATCTCATCAGCCAGCCAGTCGTTTTCATTCAGGTGCTGCAAAAAAATATTCATCACACCCGTATCCGGCTCGACGATGGAGAAGCTGGTATTTGGGTGTCTACGCAAAAATTCTCGGATATGATACCCTAGTCCTACTCCAAAAAAAATCACGTGCGCTTGGGGTTTAACTTCTTTAAAACCAGAAACAAATAGCTCCGCTTCCCGCCCAGGCTGCACAGGATCATGCAAATAATATGATCGTCCCTCACGAGTCAGCGCTATGCTGAGCTCGTTGGTTTTAGAAGCCAGCAACTCACATCCTTCTCCTGCCTGAAGCAGATGAAGCCGAGGAAAACGGCGGTACAAGGAATTGTCTCTACGATGCTGCGATGCCATTTTTCATTCCTTTCCACCCGATATCTCATAAAACCAACGATATAGGTCAGATGAACCCATATATCCCCTTATAGAGAATAGTATTCTGATTTTATGTAATATCTGCGTCATTATATTTTAAATCAGAAAAAAAATAATCCTAAATCACCCTGATTATGGATTATGTATCGGCTTTTCTATGTATAAACTTTAGGTCTTAAGAACCTATTTATAAATAAAGATTTTGTAACCAACCAAGCATCTGCTCGAACAACAATATATAGACTCAAACGCTGTAGTTCATCTACATGTCGCCCCTTGGAGCACCAAAATTAAAAACCAACAAAATAACGCAATAGTCATTAAGTTTGCTTAAACTATTATTGAATTAGTACCCTCAAATAAATATTACATAATTGTTAATTTATTGGTTTGTTAACCCTTTCAACACATGATACATTGGAATAAAGAACCTCCCCACTGATCGGCATCGATGCGCAGTTCTCTATCGGGCTAAGAAAGGAATGGCTTGTCTTGCAAAAGAGAGAAATTCAAGAGAGTTCTCTATATTCCCTAAAGCTGTATAACTTTTTTCTATATGGAGCTATGGTCATTTTCTCCAGCTTCTTCCCATTGTATTTGCAGGATATCGGCATGGATAAGCTTGAAATCGGGAGCCTGATGGCCATTGGACCTTTTGTATCCGTATTCGCGAACCCTTTTTGGGGATATACAAGCGACCGGAGCCGCAACCTCCGTCGCATACTGCTATTTATGATTATTGGTACATTATTATTGCTGCAAGCTTTATTTCATGTCCATACGTATGTCATGATTTATGTATCGATGATTGGTTTTTATTTTTTCCAAAGCCCTTTATTCGCCCAAAGCAACAGTCTTATTCTCAGCTACATTGAGGGCACAGACCGAAAATTCGGCTCGTTTCGCATATGGGGCTCCTTCGGCTGGGCTGTGACTGCGGCAGTTGCGGGCATGCTCGTTGACCAGATGGGAATATCCAGCATATCCAGCATCTTTACGGTACTGCTACTGGCTGCACTGATCTGCACCTTGACGATCCCGCCACTGAAAAGCACTGTGGAGACAGCAGCCATTCATTTGCGTGGCTTTGGCAGCATTTTGATGAACGGTTACTTTATATCCTTTATTTTATTGGGGATCCTTGTCTCCATCCCGAATTCGATCAACAGTGCCTTTATGTCCTTGTACATCACCGAGCTGGGCGGGTCCAAACTGATGCTTGGCTTTGCCGTCTTTATGTCATCGGTATTCGAAGTTATTGTCTTTTTGCTATTTGATCGCTTCTTGAAGAAAAAAATGACCGTAATGGTTGGCTGTCTGGCCCTCGTCAGCTTGCTGTTTGCCTTACGATGGGAACTGATGGCCCTGGCCACAGACCCGATTCAGATCGTATTCATTCAGACACTTCACTGCATCACCTTCGGTGGATATTTTTATGTAGGTACTCAGCTAACCGTCCTGTTCACTCCTACTGCTTACCGTTCATCCGGGCAGGCTGTATATACCTTGACCTGGAGCGGCATTTCCGGCATCGTCGCAGGCTTTGCGGGAGGCTGGCTGTTCCAGAACTTCGGTGGGGAAATGATGTACAATGTAGGGGTCTTCTTCGCCCTGCTTGGCTCTGTGGGTTTCGCCATCATGTGGTATATGCTGCACAAGAACGGCTACCAGCCCTGTCACGCGGACGAGCATAAACGACTAAAAGAGTCCCTTTAGCAACACCAGTGGAATACGGTATATCTATCGTCAACAAGCATTTATCAAGAGCAAGTACACATAAAATAAAGGAGTCTGCCTACGGGCAGACTCCTTTATTAACTTGGTCGGGCAAAACTACCTTTTGTTCCACCCTTTCCAACCACCTATTGCTTAGGCAATTGGAAAGAGCTTTTCAGCGATACAACACGGTTAAATACAGGCTCGCCCGGCTTGGACAGCTTCGGATCGACACTGAAATAACCATGACGGAAAAATTGGAACTTGTCCTGCGCTTGAGCCTCTTTCATGTTTGGCTCCACGTAGCCGTGAGCAATTTCCAAAGATTTCGGATTCAATTGATCAAGGAATGTTTTCTCCGATCCGTCCTCTTCCATTGCCTCTGGCTCCTCTGCATTAATCAAAGGCTCGTACAAGCGGAATTCCGCCGGAACTGCCTGAGTAGCCTCTACCCAGTGGATCGTGCCCTTCACTTTACGTCCAGTAAAGCCTGATCCACTCTTCGTTTCTACATCATAAGTACAGTGAATTTCCGTTACATTTCCGTCCGCATCCTTAATCACATCGTTGCATTTAATGAAATAAGCATGTTTGAGACGTACTTCATTACCAGGGAACAGACGGAAGTATTTGCTCGGCGGATTTTCCATAAAGTCCTCACGCTCAATATAAATTTCACGAGAGAACGGAATTTGGCGTGTGCCAAGCTCCGGATTTTCTGTGTTGTTTTCCGCCTCCAACATTTCAACCTGTCCCTCAGGATAGTTGGTAATAACCACCTTCAACGGATCAATGACTGCCATGGTACGAGGTGCCTTGAGCTTCAAATCCTCACGTGCAAAATGCTCCAGCACCTGCAAATCGATGACTCCGTAGGCTTTGGAAATGCCTGTCTCGTAAACGAAATTGCGGATGGCCTCCGGCGTATAGCCGCGACGACGCAAGCCTGAAATCGTCGGCATACGTGGATCATCCCAGCCATCTACATGCTTCTCATCTACCAGAAGCTTCAGTTTGCGTTTGCTGGTTACCGTTTGGGCCAAATTCAGCCGTCCAAATTCGTATTGATGAGGCACCTTTTCCATCTCACATTCAGCCACAACCCAGTCGTACAATGGCCGTTGATCCTCAAACTCCAGCGAACAGAGCGAGTGGGTCACGCCCTCAATCGCATCCTCCAGCGGATGCGCATAGGAATACATCGGGTAGATGCACCATGTGTCACCTGTATTGTGATGTGCTGTATGTGAAATACGATAAATAACCGGATCACGCAAATTGATGTTTGGCGAGGTCATATCAATCTTGGCGCGCAGCACCTTTTCACCATTCTGATATTTACCTGCACGCATCTCTTCAAACAGCTTGAGATTCTCTTCCACACTGCGATCGCGATAAGGGCTGTTTTGTCCGGGTTCAGTCAGTGTACCGCGAGTTTCGCGGATTTGGTCGGCGCTTTGGTCATCCACATAGGCTTTCCCCTTTTGGATCAGCAGAATGGCGCGTTTGTACATTTCTTCAAAATAATTGGAAGCATAATGTTTTTCTTCCCATTCATAACCAAGCCACTTCACATCCTCCTGAATGGAGTTCACGTATTCCGTGTCTTCCTTCGCCGGATTGGTATCGTCGAAGCGCAGGTTCGTGCGTCCTCCGAATTCATCTCCCAGTGAGAAATTGATCCAGATGGCTTTGGCATGCCCAATGTGCAAATATCCGTTTGGTTCAGGCGGAAAGCGTGTAACAACCTCCTTTACCTTACCCGTTCGTAGGTCCTCTTCAATGACACTTTTAATAAAATTGGGGGGAGTGATCGGCTTCTCCACGCTAATCAACCTTTCTTCCGTATAATCTGTGTAAAACCTGTTCCCTTAAATATACCCTTTCACAACACATAACTCAATAAAATGAAAATCCATATACTCTCTACAGCAAAAAAAGGTGCAAGTTATGAAAAAGAGTTAACATTTTCGGTTAATAAATTCGTTATATTGTATATATCTTTTAATTTGTCCGGAAAAGGAGACCCACCCGTGTTAAAGCTGCTTATCGTAATCCTGCTGTCTATGCTGTTGTCCTCTTCCGTGATGACACCTGCACATCCTTCATCAAGCCCGATGACCCGTCCTGTGCAATCTCGTCCGTTAGCTGTCGCTCCGGAAGACTCATCCGTGAATTTATACGCTGTGAATCCGTCACAAGGACTTTTCCATTCAGCCGTGCTGGAAATCGGTCCGCAACGCCACACATTTGGATGGTCAGGTTCGGCAGATATCTCCACCGCACCACAGTTATATTACAAGGATGTTAACGGGGATGGTGTCCGTGAAGCCGTCGTAATCATTACACGTGCCTCGGGAACAGGGATCGAATTGCAGGAACTGCATATTGTTAACGCACAGACGATGGAGGAGTACGTGGTCGAATCAGCGGCAGAAGCCGTGTCCCGTCGCGTACAGAGCGTCGTGGAGCTGCGTGACCACAACCAGCAGGTGCATATCGCTGTCACGATTGACGGTGCCACCACATACAAGATGAATCCAAAAACGTCAGCGTTTTACGATGATCCTTCCCAATTTACGAAGCAGCTTGATTTCAGCTCTGTCGTGATGTACGATGCCGAACAGTCCTCTCTAAGAGCCGTCGTATCGGGCAGTGTATCGCCTACCGAATTTGTAGGTGATTTGAAGCTGAAGTATGTATACGAGCATGGGCGGTTCCAGGTGGGACCTATAGAATTTGAAGCTTCCTCTCCATTTTGACGACTTTCGCAGAATAAGGTAGCATGAGATTACATGCTAGACTGGCTGGTTTAGCGATTTTCCGAGTGAAAGAGGGGATCAATCATGTTTACATACGCATTGGACGAACGCACAGTCCTTCGGCCGCTCACCAAGGAGCATGTGCAGCCTCTGTTTGAGCTGATCGAAATGTCCCGTGACCGCTTGCGTCAATGGCTTCCATGGGTAGACTCTACCACGGAAATCAGCCACACTGAGCAGTTCGTACAGAGCGCCCTGAAACAAGCCGCAGAGAATGGCAGCCTGACCGCCGGCATCTGGATGGACAACGAGCTTGCTGGCATTATCAGCTACCATGGGATGAATTGGACTCACCGTTCGGTCAGCATTGGATACTGGCTTGGACACGGTTACGAAGGACAAGGCCTCATGACCAGCGCCTGCCGCGTATTCGTCGAATATGCATTGATGGAGCTGGATTTGCACCGGGTCGAAATCCGCTGCGCAACCACGAACCGCCGCAGTCGCGGTATTCCGGAACGTCTGGGCTTTGTGCTCGAAGGCATTGTACGTGAAGCAGAATTGCTGCCTGACGGCTACATGAACCACGCTGTGTACGGTATGCTCCAAAAGGAATGGAAACAGCTTCGATAACATTCCACCATACAAACAGCGCCGCAGTCTATAGAGTCTGCGGCGCTGTTTATTATGAGCAGGACATGAAAAACAAATGTTGCTGCTCGCGGCCTCCGGCCTATTTTAAGAAATAAGCCATTAACACATCATCCACAAATTGGCCTGCGATGTAAAACTCCTCATGCAGACGCCCTTCGATCGCGAAACCGCATTTTTCATAGAACATAAGGGCTTCCGTGTTACAGGAGAGTACCCGCAAACTTAATTTGCGTATGCCCTCAGCGGCAGCAATGTCCTTCATGGAGTTCATAAGCGCCGTTCCAATACCTTTACGATGATAATCGGGATGTACGGCTATATTGATTTCCAGCACATGGCGATTACTAGCCAACAGTGTTGGAGAACGAAATCCGACATACCCGCAGAGCACCCCCTGCTCAATGGCGACCAGTTGGGAACCCGGAGGCGAATTGCGTAAAAACTCCCCGCGCGACTTCCATGACAGTGAAGCAGGGGCCGTTCGTTCATTCCATACTAATTCATCCAGGGCAATCAGATCAGGAGCATCCTTCATCTCCGAATGACGTATCGTCAGGGGTTGACTTGTAAACAATTCCTTTCAATCCTTCCTGTGAAGGCTTTCATGAAGCAATAACTGTAGCTATCCGTCACTTATTGTACCATAATCACGGCTCATTACTGAACTTTTATTGGGACTTAAGAACTGGGAGTATCCACCTTGGTAGCGGCTTCGAAAACATCCAAATCATGCCGGGAACGGTTCAACCAGCTATGCAGGACAAAAAACAAAATCGACAACACCGCTACGCCTATGGCCAGCCAAAGTGCGGGCGGTAAACCACCGAAATCATACAGCCTTCCCATAATATAAGGCCCCAGTACCCGTCCGGCTGCGCCAATGCCCCCCACAAGTCCGATGTAAAAGGGCGCTCCTCGGCCTCCGTGATCAGACAGAAATGCCGGAACTGCAGGTGCAATCAGCATTTCTCCCAGTGTAGCCAGGACCATAGCGAATATCATCCCCGCATAGTTCTGCGTACCCAACATGATAATATAAGCCACCAGGTAAAATCCTCCGGCCCATGTCATTTGGGCTGAAGCATGCCGGGCATACAGACGTTTTATCCAGAAAATAATCGGCTGTGCAGCAAAAATAAGAATACCATTCAACGTCCACAAAAGCCCGTACATCGTTTTAGGCAAGCCCTGCTCGATAATAAATGGAGATACTCCCGTATTCCAGATGGAATTGCCAAACCATAAAAAAAGCGACCCCAGGCCAACAAACAGATACAGTCTGGTATCACGAAAAAGCAGCCCCGCCGATGATTCCTCTCTTTTCCTCACTGACTTGCTGAGATGAACTTCCCCCTCTTCCCGATCCACCCTGCTAAGATAGGACCAGAAAAATCCGGCAAATACCGCCGAGGTTACCCCGTTCATCACAAAGCTGAGCTGATAGGAAAGATCCGCCAGAACGCCGCTCAATCCCGTCCCTAAGGCCACTCCGATATTATTGGCGACATAAATAATATTAAACAGCTCACCCCGACGGTCAGCGAAACGAAAACCTACAAAGGCCTGAATGGCAGGCACAGATACCACATTAAAAAAGCCGATAAAGCCCATCATGATGACAAACGCAACCCAATGCCCACTGGTAAATGGAAGCGTGAGGAGTCCCAGCGCGTTCATAGCCAGTGAACCGACGATCAGTTTCTTGGCTCCAATACGGTGATACAGGGCTCCTCCCAGCACCTGACCAAAAATTCCACCCAGGGACTGCACTAAAATCGCAATCCCCGCATCTCCCATGCTGCGGTTCAGCTCGTCAAACACGTACATGCTGACCAGCGGCCACATCAGGGAGCTTCCGGCGGAATTAATCAGGCTGGCGACGAGAAATACTTTTACTTCTCTCGGATAAGATTCCAACCATTTCATATCTTTTATTTCTCCTTTAACATCTGACGCCATAAAAGGCATAAGCTCATTGACGCTTCACATTCACCACCGTTGAAAAGAAAGTTGCCCCCTGTCCCATATCTGACAATCGATCAGAGGTTAATGCATTGGCACGCTGTCTGTGCCCCTTGCCTTTCCACCATAGCCCTTGGCTAATCACTGTACCGGGCAGCATCAGATCGGTAACTTTGGCTTTCAGCTCATACGTTCCCCGATCATTCCATACGGTAACCAGATCCCCATCCACGATGTCTCTGGTCTGAGCATCCTCCGGGTGAATCTGCAGCAAAGGCTCCCGCTCCAATCGCTGATGCTTGGGCAAATTGGCGAAGGTGGAATTGAGAAAATTATGATTTGGCGGCGAAACAAACATCAGTGGAAACCGCTCATCCGCTAGCGGTCGCTGCTCTCCGTCATAGCCTTCGATCAGCGGCACATACGTAGGCATCGCGGGCAGACCCATTTGCTTCATCCGTTCCGAATACAGCTCAATCTTGCCCGAGGGCGTAGTTAGACGATCCAGATAAGCAGCTTTGGGCGACATATCCAGCTTTACAAAAGGCGACTCTTTTAAAGCTTCTAAAGTAACACCATTAAGATAAGGATTCGTTGGGTTATCCAGCGCGCCCACGATCATGTCTTCCTCACTTTCCGTAAATGCAGCTTCATCAAAGCCCATGGCTCGTCCGAGCAGACTAAACAGCTCATAGTTGCTTTTACTTTCTCCGAGCGGAGCAATGACTGGCCTCTGCATCTGGACATAGTGATGCCAGTAGGATTTGTACAGGTCTGTACCTTCAAAAGAAGACGCCGCAGGCAGCACAATATCCGCATAGCGGGCCGTATCGGTCAGGAACAGGTCATGCACGACCGTGAATAGATCCTCCCGTTCAAACCCCTGTGTCACCCGTTCCGTATTCGGTGCTACGACCACCGGATTGCTGCAATATACAAACAGCGCCTTGATTGGCGCATCCTTTTGCAGCAATGCTTCTCCGATCCGGTTCATGTTGATCACCCGGGCATCCGGGTTCCGGCGCAGATCCGGACGCTCCAGATTGGCGCTGTTAAATTTGGCATAAGCGCCATTGGAGCGCGATGCGCCTCCTCCGTGCTTCAGCCATTGTCCGGTGAGCGCGGGCAGGCATGTTACCGCGCGTACATTCATGCCGCCGTTATCATGATGCTGGAGCCCGTTGCCGATATTGATATATGCCGCTCGCGCCTGCCCGTACATCTCCGCCAGGCGAATGATATCCGCTACAGGTACACCCGTGATACGCGCAACCCGCTCCGGGGTGTACGCCTTAACATGCTCGCGTAGTTCCTCATGGCCTACCGTGTAGCGGCGTAAAAATTCATCGTCCGTTAGCCCTTGCTCGAACAGCACGTTCATTATTCCCAACGCGAGCGCCGTATCCGTTCCCGGGTATAAAGGAATGAACCAATCCGCCCATTGCGCCGTCCGGTTACGGTGAACATCAATAACAACCACCTTGGCGCCTTTTTTACGCGCCTTCTCGGCCAATACTACCTGATGCATGTTCGTGCTGATGACATTTCCACCCCATACAATAATCAGGTCTGCATCCTCTGTGTCCTCCGGGCTGGTGCCCCCTTTAAAACCCATGACAGATGCCCAGCCTTCATTCCCGGCTACGCTGCAAATCGTCTGATCCAGCTGGCTAGAGCCCAGCGCATTGAAAAAACGGCGATCCATTCCGTCCACACTCAATACGCCCATATTGCCATAAAAGCTGTAGGGGAGTATGGATTCCGGGCCGTCCGTACGAATCAGCTCCTTGAACCGACCCGTAATGGTATCGACTGCCTCTTCCCAGCTAATTCGTTCAAATTTCCCTGCTCCTTTGGGGCCTACACGCTTCAGCGGATAGAGCACACGCTCAGGGTCATATACCCGCTCCGTCATATTGCGAACTTTATTACAAATAGCCCCTTTTGTTATAGGATGATCCGGGTTGCCAGTTACCTTGACAATTTTTCCATTTTCCTTGTGAAGCAGGAGCCCGCACGTATCTGGGCAATCTAGCGGACACACAGCCGGAAAAATACCATCGGCCTGCTCCGTCATCTGCTGCCCCCTTTGTAAGTCTAGTTGAAGCGTAGCCTCAGAAGGCGCGCTGTTGCGATAGTCCATGATGTTGATGCTCCTTTCCGTTACCGTTTCCAAAAATTACACTGTACTTATCATATCTACAGCTATGAGCTATGGCAAGAGAAGGATTTTGCCAAGCAGCTTCCGACCGAAAGAGCCAAAAAATCCGCCTGCTGCATAGAGCAAAACGGATTTTCGAAAAAATCACAATTATTTTTTATAGCCTGTTTCATCATTGCTTACCAAGGGTAAAAGAGATCAAGGCATTATGGACGAGAGCACACTCATCCTCCATGCCAAATCATGGACCACTCCCAAACAAATCCGCCATGACAGGTTTCGTTCCCCCGGACCTGTCATGGCGGATTTGTTTTGTTCGATTCTGTCAACAGTAACTAATCAAGCGCGATCACTCAACGGATTGGGAGCAACCGAAGAAGTAGTCTGAGTTCCGCTCACTGGATGTGCATCGGAATGCGGCTTTTTCAAATAGGCTAACCAGTAAGCCCCAGCCACAAACAGGCTTCCTCCAACCAAATTCCCCAGCCAGACCGGAATAAAATTCATGATATAATCTGCCCATGAAAAATGGCCTGCAAAGATAGCCGCCGGAATGAGAAACATATTGGCCACAACGTGCTGAAAGCCGATAGCAACAAAGGCCATGGTAGGGAACCAAATCCCCATAATTTTTCCACCTATTGAATCCGTGCTATATGCCAGCCATACAGCCAGCGCTACCAGCCAGTTACATCCGATACCAGATATAAACGATTGCAAAAAGCTATCATGCAGCTTATGACCTGCCATATCCACTACTTTGTCCAAATAAGGGCCCGCTTCTGTCAGACCCAGCACATGGCCGAAGAAAAATGCAACAAATAACGCACCGACAAAATTACTGAGCGTAATAATGACCAGATTACGAAGCATGGCGCCAGTCTTAATCCGTCCTGCCCATCTCGCCAAAGGGACAGCCATCATATTGCCGGTCAGCAATTCTCCGCCGGCGATCAATACTAATACCAGTCCTACAGGGAACACAGCGGCTCCTATAAAGGTAGCAATACTCCCCCATTCCTTAGGTGCGCTTGCAATAACACGTATATCCAGCAAAAACCCGAGTGCAATGAATGCGCCTGCCAAAAATCCCAATACCACTGACACAGTCCACGGGTTGTTCGCTTTGGCTACTCCTGTTTCCACCGTCTTTTCGGCAATTTGCCCCGGTTTATAGCTTGCCATATGTTCCCGCTCCTTTAACATCTTTTTACTCTTATATTCTTCTTTTCATATTTTATTTAAAATCAGTGATTAAGTTTGTGAAAAAAATCACTTTTGTGGTTATTAAAAAAAACAGCCCTTGGATCAAGGACTGTTTTTCGTGTATTAATGCGTCTACCGCGCCACTAAGCACTTATAATTAATTATATTCTTCCTTTTCAACTGCTCCCAAGAACCAAAGAACTCCACCGAGACCGATTGCCGCCACAACTACAAGAAAAAGGATATAAAACAAACCCATTATCTACTCCCCCTAATCCTTATGCTCTCTATATTGTACTATAAGGATTCGTTCATACGTCGCAGATTGTTGACAAACTTATGAACAATGTCACAGACAAATCGAATTATACGGTAACTGGTTTTCGTTCAGTTAGCGAAGGCAATGCTTGCAATCCGGCTGCATTCAGGAAATTCCAAGGCTTGTTATAATGCGGCTGGAAGAAGAAATCGACAAAGGCCAGTTGGTCAATGGTCATATGATTTTGAATGGCCACAGATAGAGTGTTAATGGATTGTGTCAAATCCACCTTCGACATAATTTGAGCCCCAACAATTCTCCGTGTCTCCCGCTCATATACAACTTTCAGCAGCACCTTTTCAGAGGTTGGCATAAATTCAGGGCGATAGCTGTCCTCAATGGTTACAGCCTCGACACTCATTCCTTCGTCTACTGCCGCCGCTTCCGTCAGACCCGTTCCTGCAATATTGTCTTCATAAATTTTAATACCCGAGGTTCCTTGAGTTCCCATGTAGGCAATTGTCGGCTGTACCAGATTGCGTGCCACCAGCGTACCCATACGAACCGCGTTCGTCGCCAGTGGGATATAAGCCGTTTTGCCTGTTGGGTTGTAGCGAATTGCACAGCTGTCGCCTGCTGCAAACACGTCCGGGCAGCTGCTTTGCATATAATTGTCCACGATGATTGCACCGTTCGGCAGCATATCCACCTGACCTTTGAGCAAGTCTGTTTGAGGACGGAAGCCAATGCAGAGAATAACAAGCTCTGTTTCGTATTCTCCTTGGGAGGTCACGACTTTGCTCACCTTGCCATTCGTTCCCTCAAATCGACTCACGGTTTCACCCAGTACCAGCTTGATGCCGTGTTCTTTCAGAGAATTTTCAATCCGGTCTGTATACTCGTGGTCCAAATATTTATTCAATATACGATCAGCGCTGTCGATCAGCGTTACGTTTTTACCGTTCATTTGGAAAGCTTCCACCAGCTCAACACCGATGTATCCGGCTCCGACAACTGTGATGTTCTGCACGTGCTTGGCTTTCTCAATAATTTCGTTCGAATGATTATAGTTTTTACAGAGCAAAATATGATCAAGCTCAATGCCTTCCAGCTTCGGAATAATAGGCCAAGAGCCTGTCGTCACAATCAATTTATCAAATGTGTCCGTAAATTCTTCACCTGTTTGGAGATTACGTGCACGCAGCGTTTTGCTGGCTGTATCTACACTCGTCACATCATGAAGCATCTTGGTCACTACACCCATGTCAGCCAGCTGATCCGGGGATGAATAAAACAATCCGTGCGGATCCTTGACGACACCACCTACATACAGTGCAATACCACAAGATAAAAACGAAATATTATCATTGCGCTCGTAAACGGTAATTTCGGCATCTGGATAACATTTGGCTGTGTTGACAATTGCTGCCGTGCCTGCGTGTGTACATCCGATAACTGCTACTTTCATGTTGAATTCCTCCTTGGTGTGTGGGCATAATTGTATAATTATTGTGAATTGTTTCACGTTATCAGGTTGCCTTTTGTGATTTATTTCACTTCATGCACTCATTATAATGTGATCTTTTTCACATTACAATAGCTTTTTATGATATTCACAATTTGTCCACAATTAAAAAACAAGGATAGACAAAGCCTGTCATTTGATAAACGTCTCTTTTGCTTCATGTAGTTTTCCCTGTATGACTCTGATTATGCCCTTCAACCAGACTTTCAAAGAAGCAGCGGCCATCCAGCGAATGTGAAATACAGACAGCAAAAAAAGGCCCGTTTCCCGGAGAAATGCCGGAAATCAGACCCTTTTTTTAGACATATACTTTGGAATTAAAGCAAAGCTATCATAGCAATTGCTCAATGACCGTCTTCATGGCCTCTGGTGATTCCTTAGGCTCAAACCGGGCCACAGGCACGCCCTCACGGTTCACTATGAATTTCGTAAAATTCCATTGAATCGTACCATCTTCCTGCTCTCCAGGCTGCTGCTTCTTCAAATATTCAAACAGAGGCGCTGTATCTGGACCGTTGACATCCACTTTGGCGAATACCGGAAACGTAACTCCGTAATTCAGTTGGCAAAATTCAGCCGCTTCCTCGCTGCTGCCCGGCTCCTGACCGCCAAATTGGTTACAAGGGAAGCCTAATACAACCAAGCCCTGATCTTTATATTCGTCATAAAGCTTTTGCAGCTCCCCATATTGCGGAGTAAGTCCGCATTTGCTGGCAGTATTCGCAATAACCAGCACCTTGCCGGTGTAGGTGTCCAAAGGAACCTCCTGATTCGCTGGTGTAACGGCATGATGAGAATAGACAGACATACAGCATCCTCCTTAGTATCGCGTGGTTTAGGTTTCATAACCTATTTTACCCAAAACGTAACGGACATGCCAACATCCTATCCTCATAGGGCTTACCGTGATGTCAACACTTCGCGTCTACGCTCTTCACGCTCCGAAGCCGACATTCTTGGACAAGCATAACAATACCGCTGGCCTCCACCTGTCTTGTAATATTGGCAGCAGGACGGTTTCATGTACGTATTTTCACCGGGGCGGTAAGGATTGTCCAGTTCAACGAGACGAACGGTAAACGGGTTTCTTTTACGTCCGAATACCTCTCCCTCCAGCTCCCGCGTCACATAATCAAAATCTTGTTCAAAACGCTTCACATCCTGCGAATCGGTCAACATGGGCTGTATTCTGTCCTTAAAATACAACAAAGTCAACGGAATTTGTCCCCACATCTGTCCCATGGATACGCCTCCTGCCGCAGCCAATGCCTCCAATATGGGCCGCAGCTGCAAGCTGTAAAAGTCACGAAGCGCTTGCTGCGCTTGTTCGGATGAATGTTTCTCTCCGTCCTGTCGCGCATTATCCAGCTCTGTTGGGTCGATGACCTGCAAGCTAATAGAAGGGGAATTTCCTTCACAACAAATATGGATTCTGAGATTGGAAATGGACAGATCTAGCCTACGTTCACACAAGGACACCATAAAATGCTGGGCAAACACAAGACCACGCAACTGGTTCACCAAATACACAGCTGCGGTCAAAAGGTCTTCAGCTTGCAGAAGCTCACCATAATACTCCAATACTGAACGAGCCTTCTCCGGTTCAAGCCATTCTGCCACTGGCCCGGAATACACTGCATCTGCCGGCGTGTCTGTCACTATTTTCGCCAATTGCTCCAGCTGATCGTAATCCAGTGGTCTCATCTTGTGTCCCCTTTAGCCTCTTGCTGCAACCTTTGGTCTAGCTTCACGTCGCTCTCCAACAGAACCCGCCGACTGCTTCTCTTCCAAATTCATGTCCTTCACAGCCTGGCTTACCGTTGGCTGTCCAGCCAGAGCATACGGAAGACAGAGCGGTACACCCGTACGGGGGTCTGTTACGATATCCGCTTCAATGCCAAATACCTCACGCAGCACATCTGGGGACATAACCTCGGTTGGAGCTCCTACCGCCTCGGCCTTCCCTTTTTTGATCGCAATCATATGCTGAGCATACCGGGCCGCATGGTTCAAATCATGAACGACCATAACAATGGTGCGTTCTGCCGAAGTATTCAAATACTCTAGCAAATGCAGCACTTCCAGTTGATGCGCCATATCTAAAAACGTAGTCGGCTCATCGAGAAATAAAATATCCGTATCCTGCGCGAGTGCCATAGCAATCCATGCACGCTGACGCTGACCGCCGGAAAGCTGATCAATCGGGCGGTCGTGGAACTCGCTCATTCCCGTTACCTGAATCGCCCACTCTACCATTTTGCGGTCGTCGGCTTTCATGGAGCCAAAACCTTTTTGATAGGGAAAACGTCCGTAAGATACCAGTTCCGTCACGGTCAATCCTTCCGGTGCAGTCGGATTTTGCGGCAAAATAGCCAACTGCTTAGCCACCTCCCGGGTGGATTGCTTATGAATGGATTTACCGTCAAGCAGAACACTACCGCCTTTAGGATTCATGATGCGAGCCATCGTTTTCAGAATAGTGGACTTGCCGGAGCCATTTGCGCCCACCAATGCGGTGATTTTCCCTTGCGGTATTTCCACGTTCAGATCCTCTACAATCAACCGATCTTCATAAGCAATATCCAGATTTGCCGTTTTCAGACGAAACATTTGGAATCATCCCTTTCCCTTATCCAATATATAGCCACGGGCTTAACGCACGACATTCATCAAAACTTCATTCTATCTTTATATAATAAAGATATTGATAATCATTATCAAGTGTTAAGTGGCATATTCCCTTTAACATACGATTCAGATCACTAAATATGCCCTTAAAATAAGTGAATTTGAGGTTACATCTTTCAGTTAAAACCAATTTCCTCATAATTTAACTCCAATACTCAAATCTGCATCCTGAATATGTTGCATGTTTAAAGGCCTATTTGACTAATCACCCAATGAAGAATGTACTTTGGCACCTCACTTCTCCTTAATTGTCCTTTTAAGAGCTTTCGTCATAAAACAGGAGCCGCGCTGATCGCAACGGCTCCTGCTTTATTTCAATACATCTAATCTAATAATTAATGTTTATCAACTCTAAAGGCAACCCCAACAGGTTTAGACACCATCACATAACCTAAGAAGGAATCCCCCCACGGGTATGGATCATAAACTCCTAGTCTATGTTTCTCGTATCGTGGAAAAGCACTAATAACCCATCTTTCTCCCTTAGGAACTTTCACAGAGTATTCATCAGATAGCGAAAAACCCTGACTCAGACTAAATCCCATGCTGGCTTCTATTGCTTCAGCAGAACCCGAAATCGATCCCTCTACTTGGGCTGTGATTGAAGATGATACTGTAAGTTTTGCATCGCCAGGTCCATAATAAGTACTTACACGAAGTGCATTATTAGTATCAACCCAATAACCTTTATTTTCGTTAGTTTTAACGATTGGACCAATCCCCCATGACTGTGGGCTAACAATATCTTTTTTACCTTTTTCTTGCGTTAGATTATCATAATTGACATAATAGTAATAAACATCCTCCCCAACATTACTACTTGAGCCTGTATATTTGTATACTTGCCCATGGGTAGATGTTATTTCGTCCGTTTTTTCCCAGTTCCCTATTTCGGCTTGTATACTAGAAGATAACGGATTTGGTGCTTCACTTGCAGAAGCAAGGGCACCGTATGGGAGTAATAGCGCAGTCATTGCTGCCAATATTGCGGTTTTTGTCATTACTTTGAATGGTTTCATATTTTCTTAATTCTCCTTTTCCAAAAATAATTTTAGGGTGGTTGTCATTATGAGTAAATTCGAAAAAAAACTAATTAAGTATTTGTCGTACGGATTTGTGGTAGGTATATATTATTCCTTCATCAAAGGCCCAACACACTCATCTACAGTGAATGGTACAACTAAGTTCTTTACGTTACCTGCATCTGATTTTATTTTTGGTGCATTATCAACCTCATTTCTAGTAAGTCTTATTTTTGGATTTTTGTATTTTTTAGTGTTTTTGGCCAATAGAAGGAATAAATAAATTTTACCTCTATATTCCTAACTTGTTTATTACCTGTTTTTATCATTTTTTATACGTATACTTCCAAATGCAAAGAAGCCGTGCTGGTCGCAACGGCTCTCTTTTACTTTATTTCCCCTGAAGTTTTATATAGAGCCCCAGTTCTCTCCGGCTCCCGCCTAATGGCATCAAGACTGTACAGAAGACAGCCCAAATGCTTCAGCCATAAGACGTATCGACTTCAGCTTGGCGTCAAAATCGTGAATGATGCTCGCGACCATGACCTCTTGTGCATGATAGTCCTTGCTTAATTGCTCAATTTGACGCTTTACCTGATCGGGCGAACCAACCACCATACGCTTGCGATTTTCGCGAATACGCATCCGATCATATGGGGTATATGGATACACCAAGGCCTTTTCGACGGAAGGTGTTCCAGCCGAGCGCATGCCCTGCTCCAGCAGCACCAGGGACAAGTCCATGCTGGAAGCCAAACGGTTCGCTTCCTCTTCCGTATCCGCACAGATCGCAAATATAGCGACAAGTGAACGCGGCTGGTCACTATGCCGGGAAGGCTGGAAGCTCTCCTGATATCCCTTCATAGCTCCGGTGCCGCCTTCCCCGTTAATAAACTGGGCAAACGCAAAGCCCACGCCACGCTCGGCGGCCAGACCTGCACTATCACCGCTGGAGCCAAGCAGCCACATTTCCGGTGCTGTCTCTACGAGTGGCATCGCTTGTAAAGAGCCAAAGCGATGCTGGTTGCCTGTGCTGTCATGCAAATAGGCTAGCAGATCATCCAACTGCTCAGGGTACAGATCAACGCCGCCCCTCATTTTTCCTTCCTGCAAGGCTCTGGTAGCAATCGGCATCCCTCCCGGCGCTCGTCCGAGACCCAAATCAATGCGTCCCGGATACAGGCCCTCCAGTACCCGAAAATTTTCCGCTACTTTATAAGCACTGTAATGCGGTAGCATCACACCGCCCGATCCCACTCGAATCGTCCGGGTACGAGCGGCCAGATGCGAGATCAATACCTCCGGGCTGGAGCCAGCAAGATTAGAGGCAGCATGGTGCTCTGACACCCAAAAGCGATGATAACCCAAGCGCTCCGCCTCTATAGCAAGCTCAGCGGTCTTTTGTAATGCTTGCGCATGCGTCATGCCTTCCGATACCGGAGATTGGTCAAGAATGCTGAGTTTTATCATAAAAGTCTGACCTTTCTGTTGTGGAATAAGAATAGGCATTAATTATAGCACGCGAAGCCACAGTTACCCAAGAGGGATCAACATCGATTTCATACCGCAAAATATATTTTGGACTAAAAATTGGAAATATCTACTTTTCGTAGAGACTCGACTTCACTTGATCTGCTTCATAAAGATGCGAGCGCTTTTTAAAGAAACTGAACAGATGTGTAACGATTACTTTCAAGACCGCATAGCCTGGAACCGCCAGAATGATCCCTACTATGCCAAACAAATTGCCTGCTGTCAAAATAACAAAGATGATCGTGATCGGATGTACTCGAAGAGATTTGCCCATAATTTGCGGAGAAATAAATTTACCTTCAACGAGCTGAACAACCGTCCATACAATAACCATCTTGAGCAGCATTACCGGAGAGGTGACCAGAGCTACAATTAATGCAGGCGTAATGGCAATTACAGGCCCCAAGTAGGGAACAACGCTCGTAAAGGATGCAATGACTGCCAGCGTCAGAGAGTAGTCCAGCCCAATGATCAGATAACCGATATACAGCAGCGCCCCGATACAGAAGCTAACAATAATTTGTCCACGAATATACGAGCTGACCTGATGGTTCATTTCGGTCATAATGCGATCTGTCTCTTTACGAAACATTGGCGGGAACATCTTCAGGACCGACTGTGGCAGCTTGCGTCCATCTTTCAGCAAATAGAACAAAATAAATGGAACCGTAGCAATCGCAAGCACGGTTTCCGTGACTACTCCTACAAAGTTCCCTACACCTGTCCAGGCATTATTAATGAAGGCAGATAACTTTTCAGAAGCTTTGGAGGCCAGTTCAGACGGATTGATTTGAACCGTGTTCAGGAACTGGTTCACAAAGTCACTGCCAATTAATTTTTCAAACTGCACTTGTACTTGCTGGCTATATGCAGGCACATTTTGGATAAGGCCCTGTATTTGATCACGGATCACAGGTATCACCGATGTAATCACAACAGCAATAATCCCTATGATGAGCAAATACAGCACAATAATGGAGTAGATTCGCTTTACCTTATTGCGCTCCAGTACATCAATCAGTGGATTGAACAGATAGTACAGCACGCCGGACAAAATGACGGGAAGAATGATCGTTTTCAGCAGCACCATGACAGGGGTAAAAATGTATGAAATTTTGGTGAGCACCAGGATATTCAAGCCGATGAGCAGCAATACCAGCAGGAATAACACAAACTTGTTGTTCAAAAAGAACTTTTTGAATCGGTCTTTCCATGCCGGAGTCGTTTCCACATGACATTCTCCTTCTCTTAGGCAAATAAGTGTTCTATTTTCTTAATAGTTAAGATATATCTTTGCAACAAAATATACAAGTTTATACCCTCTATAAACACAAAAGCAAACAAAGCTGTACGAAAGCGTACGAACCTCGTTTGCTTTGGATGGTTATGGAGTATCATTTGTCGTGGTGACAGAATCTGTTGGCATGGCCGCAAGCTTGTTTTCCTGTTCAAAAAGATTTTGTATGAATCGCTTGAGCTTGCTTTCGTCCACCCCTAGTACCTGCGCCCCCTTGATTGTTTCCCCACGCACCAGCTCATTGGGTGGGATTTGCTGTTTGGCTATCGTTTTTGCGTCGATATTAAAACCTAATGAGGCCAGTTGCAGCATTTCCGTAGTACTCAGATTCGTTTCAATATAAGGAGAAATGCTATTTAAAATACTCGGTAGCTTAATCAATGACGAGGTCGACTGGATTTTGCCGCCCAGCTCGGTTATGAATTTACGCTGCCGTTCGGTCCGCGTAAAGTCGGAGGTTGCATCATGACGGAAGCGAACATATTGCAGGGCTGTTTTGCCGTCCATGTGCTGCATTCCCTTTTTCAGATCAATATCGAACTGGTGTTTATCCGCTTTGGACGTATAATGCATGTCTTTTTCAACATCTAAATCAATACCGCCCACAGCATCAACCAGCGCAATAAAGCCATTAAAATCAGTGTACACGTAGTATTGAATCGGTATGCCCAGCAGGTTGCTTACGGTCTGTCTGGTCAGATCCGGACCACCGTAGGAAAAGGCAGCATTCAATCGGCTTTTCCCATGTCCGGGAATATCGACGTACGTATCACGCAAAATCGACATCAGCGTAGCCTTCTTCGTGACTGGATCAACAGAAGCGACCATCACGGAGTCAGAGCGCCCTGAATCCTCCCCACGTGAATCGCCACCCAGCAGCAATATATTTACTCTCTCTGTTCCATCCCACTCCGGTGGGAGCGACACATCTACAGGTTGTACATTGGCTTGGCTTTCTGTTTGCGGATTGAATTTTGAATCCTGTCCGGAAGCGACCGAAATTTGATTCGTAAAATGATATATAGAGTAAGCATAATATCCACCCACTATAAGAACTACCGCAGCCACAGAAAGGCCTAACCATTTTAAAAATTTTCGCATATTTTCGGGTAACCTCGCTTTTATTCATCATTGTTCGGCTTTTAAAAGCATACCCTTCCTGCAAGTTGGCTGTCAATTAAGCCTATCTGTGCAAGCCTACCGAGAGGTCTGTCAAGTGGTCGTTGCTCGTGTGTCTGTTAAGACTTATTTCCAGGGTCTTTCTGCGTCAAGTTCTCAGCTTTGAGGTCGTCCGGATACCATGGATTCAAATGGACGAGCACCTCATACACTCTCGGTTCCTGCTTCATGACAGCCCGCTTGATCAGCCGGATAATATCGTGTCCCTGCTGAATCGTCAAAGTAGCATCCACTGAAGCGCGGATATCCACAATAATGTAATGGCCGTGTTCACGGGCACGGATACGGTCGATACGTTGAACCTCGGCTACACCAAGTGCGGCCGCGGCGTAGCTTTCGATTTCCTCAGGTGCAATGGCCTTCTCCATAAGTACGTCTATGGACTCACGGCCCATTTCCCACGCCAATTTCAGGACCAGCAATGCCACGACAAAGCCCGCAATCGGATCACCGTAGGATAAAATCGGAATACTCCAGTGCTCACCAATCAAACCGAGGCCGATCCCCAGCACAGCAGCCCCTGAGGCATACACATCAGCCAAATGATCCTTTGCCGTCGCAATGAGACCCTGACTATTCGCCGCTCTCCCGATACGAATCGTGTAAATATACAGCCACTGCTTCCAGAGCAGGGAGATGACTGCCGCCGCCAATGCTAATATATGCTCCTGCGGCATCGGCTCGAACAGCGCCGCAATGGAATGATAGCCGATGAATATGCCGGCCCCGAACAAGATGACTGCCACCACACTCGCACCGATCACTTCTGCCTTGCCGTGACCGTAAGGATGATCCTCATCCGGTGGCTGACTGGATATGCGCATCGCTCCCAACGCCGTTGCAGAGGCAATCACATCCCCGGCGTTATGCACACCGTCAGCCACCAGCACCTTACTGTTGAACATGAGTCCTGCAATGATTTTAATGCCGGTTAATAGGATGTTGCTAATCAGGCTGATCCATGCCGAGAACATGGCGCGCTTGCCCATATCCTGTTCCTGCATCATGTATAACCCCTCCATCATTTTCTTTAACAAGGTACTTCATTGCACGCGCTTCTGTTATTTCAAAGCAGCTCTGCTGCTTATTCCATCCTATGATACAGCCGCTTCAGATGGCATGAATGAAGATTACAATAGCCCCGGAAGATGAGCCTCTCCGGGGCTATTATGATAACCATAGCTGAGCATTCTATGAGAACGCTCCTGTATTATCTATCTGGACCGTCCACGACGGCCTCCCTGTCCTTGACCACCACGCGGACCGCCTTTGGCTTGTCCACCACGGCCTCCTTGCCCTCCGCGTGCGGAACCGCCGCTGCTGCGGTCGTATCCGCCGCGTTCGCTGCCTTGCCCTGCCGAGCGACCCCGGCCTCCGCGTGCGGAACCGCCGCTGCTGCGGTCGTATCCGCCACGGTCGCTGCTTTGCCCTGCCGAGCGACCCCGGCCTCCGCGTGCCGAACTGCCGCTGCTGCGGTCGTATCCGCCGCGTTCGCTGCTACTGCGGCTGGAGCGGCGCTCGCCGCCTGCACCGTCACGGCGGCCCGCCTGTTCACGGCCGCTGCCCCGGCGCCCGCCGCCGGAATCACCGCCGCCGAAGGAACGGCGGTCGTTTCTGCCCGAGCGGCGTTCTCCACCCTGCCGCTCAGATGTATCGGGAGCAGGTCTACGCTGCCCCCCGCCTTCACTGCTGGTGAATGTGACACCAGCCACCTTCTGGATGTTCCGAAGCTCTGGAACATCCCTCGGCGTGGCGAGCGTCACCGCCACACCTTTGCCTCCGGCACGGCCGGTACGCCCGATGCGGTGGATATAGCTTTCGGCATCCTGCGGCATATCATAGTTGAAGACATGTGTGACGCCTTCTACATCCAGGCCGCGTGCAGCAACATCGGTCGCTACGAGCAATTGAAGCTTCGCTTCACGGAACGCCTTCATCACCTGCTCACGCTTGTTCTGGGATAAATCTCCGTGAAGCTCACCGCTTGCGAAGCCCATCTCCTGCAGCTCCTCGTTCAGCTTGGCGGCACGGCGCTTCGTACGGCAAAAAATAACCGCCAAATACGGGCGGTCCGTATTCAGCATATCCACCAATGCCCGTTGCTTGCCTCGGTCTGTTGTTTGCACAACTACCTGACGGATTTGGCTTACCGGAACGGAAGAAGCAGATTTCACTTTGACATCTATCGGTTCATTCATATAGACACGAGCCAGCTTGCGGATGCCGGCTGGCATCGTTGCGGAGAAGAGCATCGTTTGTCTCCGATAAGGGACCTCCTGAAGAATCGTCTCTACATCGTTCAAAAAGCCCATGTGCAGCATTTGGTCAGCTTCATCCAGCACCAGCATTTTGACGCCGCCCAAATCCAGTGTGCCACGTCTCAGATGATCCAGCAGTCGTCCGGGTGTACCAATAATCAGTTGTGCGCCGCCTTTCAGCTTACGGAGCTGACGCTCTACATCCTGTCCTCCGTAAACAGCCAGTAATGATAAATTCGGCTCAATCGCCGCCAATCGTTTCGCTTCCTCCGTAATCTGGAGTGCCAGTTCACGCGTAGGCGCAATTACAAGTGCCTGCGGATAACGCTTTTCCAAATTCATTTTCTGTAAAATCGGCAGTAAAAACGCAAGCGTTTTACCTGTTCCTGTATGTGCCTCGGCAATAACATCCTGATCTTGCATCAACAGCGGAATCGATTCCTGCTGTACCGGGGTGGGCGCTGTAATTCCCTGCTCTTTCAAGACGTCTACCCAATGCTGCTCTACGCCTAATGCTGCAAAATTCTTCAAGTGGTATTCACTTCCCTTATCTGTATTCAATATGTGTCACGTAAAATAGGTTTCATGTGCCATATGACATCGATCGTTCCATAGTTCAGAATTCCCATTTTTGTATCGGAGCTCATTCTCCCCTTTTCAGGAAGGGAGCTTATCCGTTATCGTTGAATCTGTTCCTGTAACCAACATACGGCCGCAAGGCGGCTCAGGCCGTTCCATTTATGACTTTCCTAGTATACGCGAAGTTGAACAGGTTTCCAAACGATTTTAACGAACCATCCCAAAGTCAATGCAAAAGATGAATTCAATCTTCATGTCATATATTATGGTAAGAGAACGGGCAATTCATGAATAAAGGATGGATGTCCGTGGTTACACCAATACACCCTCAGGAGGTTGCAGCATATGCGTATTCAAGTTCAAAGCGTTAAAAAAACAAATAACGATTATCTTATTCAGTATCAAGCCGGAGGAGCGTTGCCGTTCGTTCCCCATGATATTGTTCTGATTCATGGCAAACAGTATTTTATTGGCACGATATTGAAGGTGGAGCCGGAACAGGCCCTTGTACGTATCAATCCACAATATGAAAACCAACTGACAGGCTCCATCGGGCTGGAGCTGGCCTTCTCTCCAACGGTTTCTATTCAGGGAGCGGATAGCATTGTAGAAAAACTGGGCTACTTTCCTCCCTTTCATTATGACCGAATTACGGCTGCCAATATGACGAAAGACCAGATTACACTAACGATTGAGCTATCCCCCGCTACCGTGCTGGTCCCCAAATCTCCGGATCTGGAGCCTTCGTCTGAGGCACCTGTCACCCCGGAGACTCCTGCCAAGGACGTTCCCCGTTACGCAGTAACTTTTACATTTCTGGAAACCAAAGAGCATGTATTAACTCCGGTAGAAGCAGAAAATATCATTTTGCAGCTTGATTTCCGTTATGAAGAAGCAGATATGGTCGTCGATATTGATGCATTATCAGGACTATCAGGCAGCTTTCTGTGCAGAGGCATCCGTGCGGAGATTGCGGAACTCAATGAATAGACAGGGGGCCCGCGAACTGCTGCTCACGCCTGATGAAGACTACGAGCTTGTTCGGAAGCAGATCTGGTGCTAGCTTTTGGAGCTAATTTCGTAGTGATGTATACATATTAATCAAGAAGCGGCCTTTGCACTGCTGTGCGCGCATAAAGATCAGCCTTTTGCACGACATGCCCTGGAGCAATTGCTGCAACATGAGGAATTCGGCGTATCGGCCAAACGGGAGCTGTCCACATAATCGACCATCAAAGGAGAATCACCCTACTTATGCGTGTAAAAATATTTATATTCATATTTATTATCGGAATTTTATGTGTGCCTGCCTATTTCATTATGAGAAGCTTTGGGTTATTTCAAGATGAGAAGGTGCTTGTACATTACAAGCTCGCCGTTGAGGTAAAGGGTAAAAAGTACGACGCCTGGCCTTTAATCAGCAGCTTTACCGCTATAGATAAAAAAGGAGACGATCGCCAGCTCTACTATCGGGTGGAGGACCCTGGCATAGAGTACCTGTTTCAGCTAGCCTATGGACAATATGAACTCAGACCCTCCAAGGAAAATCCTTTTCTGGATGGAGAAGTCCACTACACCATGGATCATCCCGAATATGTTCGTGAGGAAAAGCAGTATGAGAACGCAAATGACTACACGGTGTTAACCCATTTTTACAATCAACAGGAGCAAATGATCTACACCTACAACCCTGAAGCCAAACTCGACAAGGCATACGTTCGTTCCATCATCACCGCAGGGATGACTCGCACCACCGGTAGATCAAGTAGTACGGTGGAGGATAACTATATCAATATCAGCAAGCTATTCAAGGACAAGCTGGGAGTACATGTGAAGGTAGACGTGGATGAGGACAATAAAATCGTCACCCTGGCCATGACATGATCTCACAAACTTAGATTTATGGAGCAGTTCGATCGATTAAGAGACTTCTAACGAAGATTACTCAATGAGCAGAAGGAAGGGCTTACTGATGGCAGAAACACATGATCCTAAATGGGGACCCGCTTATTTGGAAGGATGGGTTGTACCCGAAAATCCGGAGGCATGGACCGAACAGGTATGGACAGGCAAACTCCGTTCACAGGCTGGACAAACGAAATTTCACATTTTTTATTATGGAGAGCTCATGGACGAGCTGATCACCGTAACCGAATTTGCACCGCAGCTCGTGATTGCAGAGGATGCAGCGACAGGCGAACAGATCGTGATTTTTGATGGAACCCGGCATGGTTACGATGCATTGTTGTGCGAAACATATACAGAGCAGCAGCAGAACCATCGTACTCCCCTGTTGCCTTATCTGGACGAAGATGGCGAGGATACCTTCGAGGTAAGCGTGACCGCTTTTTATAATGTTGATTGGGATGACGAGTTTTCAGACGATGTGGATGAGAATGGACAGCTGGAGCTGATCAACGGCGAACGATGCGATTTTGAAGAGGCGAAGCGAAACGGCTTTGATGCGATCAGTATTACGATTACCAGCGCTAAAGGTTTACAAACAGAGATCCTTCAGGAAGAACTGGCCTGACGATGATGTTCTAAAGAATCAAAAAAAAGCTGCGGCTACCGATTCTTCAGTAGATGCAGCTTTTTTATTTGGATTTGACATACAAGGCAGTTCAAAAGAAATCTCTACACTCTTTCTGCTACTTTTTTCTTCCGTAACATAACAAATATGTAGCCTCCTACTCCTCCTAAAACAGATGGAATTAACCACCCTAAACCTACATCATACAACGGAAGAAACTGGGTGAAAAAGTCATTAATTACTTTGATTTTTATTTCAGCAGCATTCAAGCCATCAAACAGACTAATGATAAAGGTTAATATCAAACTGCCTTGATATACTTCTGACTTTCCTTTAAATACGGGATGTAAAAACGTTAAAAATATTAGAGCAATAGTAATAGGATATATTGTCATTAATACTGGTATTGAAACCTTAATGAGCTGTGTTAAACCTATGTTGGCTACAAGGGTACTAAATACAGATAACATGACAGCTATTCTTTTATAAGAAATGTTCGGAAACAATCCATGGAAAAAGGTAGAGCAGGCAGTAATAAGCCCCACGCTTGTCGTTAAACACGCTACTGTAATCATTAAGCCTAATAGAATTGAACCGTAAGATCCAAAATAATAGGATGAAGCCTTAGCTAACACCTCAGCCCCATTTTCTAAAACCCCCAATTTTTCAACGCTGGAAGCTCCCATATATGAAAGAGACGTATAGATAAAAGCCAAGAGTATAACCGCAACAGTTATTGCCTTGACACAAATGATCATCAACTCTTTTTTAGTAGTAACTCCTCTTTCCTTAATGGCATCCACAATGATAATGCCAAAAATAAAGGCTGCAAGAGCATCCAATGTTAAATAACCCTCCTGGAAGCCTTTGAAAAAGACATGTGATGTATAACCCTCAACAGGTTCTTGAAATTTTCCAATCGGGTGAATAAGAGCTACTATTACAAGTAATCCAATGAATGTCAATTTAATGGGCGTTAAAACCTTGCCGATTACATCAATAATTTTTGTGGGGTTAAGTGATAACAAGCATGCAACCGCAAAAAAAAGGATCGTAAATACAAAAAGTGCCACAGGATTTGCATTGTTTGAAAAAAACGGTTTTACTCCGATTTCAAATGACACGCTACCGGTTCTAGGCATAGCGAAAAAAGGGCCGATGGCTAGATAAAGAATCGTTGTAAAGACATTACCGAATACGGGATGTACACGACTCGCTAAAGATTGCAAATTGCTTTTACCCGAAAACGCAAAGGCTGCGACGGCTAGCAAGGGTAAGCCAACTCCGGTAACCAGGAAACCCGCATTGGCTATCCATACATTCTTTCCGGCCATTTGACCAAGCATAGATGGAAAGATTAGATTCCCTGCGCCAAAAAATAAGGCAAATAGCATTGATCCTATAATGATAATAAAAGACAAAGAAACGTTTTTCGACATAATAAATCCTCCAACCATGAAATCACATGTAATAGGGCCTAGTTATAATCCATTCCTGTAATTGCTGAAATGCACGCTAATTTGCAGATAATCAATCAGGAGTCGAAAAATATAAACCCTACTCATTATATTTTTTCGTCTTCTAATATTCAATATATTACATAAAGATGTGTCAAAGGATGATGGGGTGCATCCGCAGTTGAAAACTATTCTTCGTTGAACATGTTTCGCACGATGAAGCTGGAGGATACGTATTCGCTGGATACCTGCTGCGAGCCTCCTTGCAGCACGTTGTGCCCAAAAAAGATAAACGCCGCATTGAGGCCGTACTTGAGCAGCTTGCAGATCTGGAGCTCGGTTAAACTTGTGGAACCGACATATGAGGACTCGCATGTACAGTGATATAAGGAGACGAGAGTTAGCCGCTTCGTCAGCGGCTCAGCCCTCGGAAAAAAGTATCTATAGTGAATGAAATCAATTCATCATTCGATCTTGTCACAGGAAGCTCAAAATTCAGGAGCAAGGAAGTCAATCCGTGCAGCATACTCCATACGGATCTGGCGATCAGGCGCTCATCTCCCTGAATGATGCTGCCTTCCTCCATAGCGGCTTGGAGTCCGGCTTCAAGCAACTCAAAGCCTTTAAAGCGGCCACTGTCAATAAGGCTGACCGGGCTTACGGACTCAAGGTCGCTGATGAACAGGATATTGTAATATTCCGGGTTGGCCATTCCAAAACGAACATAAGCATCAGATACCGTTTTCAGCCTATCCATGGCATTCAATCCCGCTGCCTCTGCTTCCTCCAGGCGCTGCTGGAGTGCCTGCAGAAACAAGGCATTTCCTTCTAGCAGCAGTTCACGCACAACAGCTTCCTTATTGGCAAAATAATGATAAATAGTCGTTGGTGAATATTCGATTTGATCCGCAATCTTGCGCATAGAGACTTCGGCGTACCCTTGGTTCAGGAACAGCGACCGGGCAGCCTCGATTATTTTTCGGCGGATCTCATTGCTTTCACGTTCTCGGCGTTTGATATGTTTCATGAGTAAATGTATTGTTCCTTTCTGCCTGCCCCAATTTGGCGGCGATACGATCAGCTTCCATTATACCCGAGCTCATAGACCCTTGAAACCCGCCCCCGGGCTGTGTCCAGGCTCCTACCAATGACAGACGATCCACAACGGATTTATGCTTCAGCCTTTTTATGCCTGACTGTCGGACCGTTTGCGCGTAACCATAGACAGCCCCGCCGGGATTGGCGGTATAGCGCTGCATCGTCCGCGGTGTGCCTAGCTCCGCCACCACCACTTTGCTGCCAAAACCCGGATACAGCTGTTCAAGGCGCTCCAATATCTGGCGTGTTACGGTTTCCTTTTTAGCTTTATATTCGGGACGTGTTGCAGGCCAGTTCTCCAATCTGTCCAAAAATGTAACTGCAATAACGCCTTTACCCGGTTCATTAAGTGTGGGGTCCATAGCGTTATAATTGGTAAGCATCCAGTTGCCTTTGGTATATTGGCCGCTCATCATGAATTCATAATCGGTCTCCGAATCCGGTACATCATTCAGAATTAAGTCTTCTTCGGTAATACCAAGCTCGTGAGGCTCGCATGATAGCCCGAGATACAACTGGGTAAGAGACGTCCCGGTCTCCAGCCTGCTGACAGCCTCCAGCTCACGACGGGCAGCAGCATGGTGCTCCAGCAGACGACCATAGGTATGGTGAGGACTGATCCCGGACACAATCCAATTAGCTTCATAGGCATCCCCTTTTTTCAGACGGACACCGACTGCTTTACCGCCTTCGAGCATAATTTCAGATACCTGACTACGCAGGTGTACCTCTCCACCGGCTGACTGAATCGCAGCCACCAGTGCATTGGATAAAGCCTGTGCGCCTCCTTGAATATAATACGTTCCCTCCAGATGATAGCCGATCCAGGGAGTAAAAAAGTACAAAGCCGAAAGCCGCTTCGGGGGCAAGCCATAATAAGGCCAAAGTGCGGTGAAAAATTCCGTAAATCGGTCAGACAGCCCAAACTGGCTTACAGCCTCCCAGGTGGTCATTTGCGTCCAGCGGAAGAAGGTTCCTGCTTTGAGCAGACCCGCTGCCTTACGCCAGCGACCGGGGGAAGAGGAAGAAAAGGCGGAGAAGCCTGCCCCAAAACGACGAATGCCTGCAAACAGCTTGTCGATAGCTGTCTGCTCAGCAGGGAACATGTCTTTGAGGAGCTGCACATAGTCCTGCATATCGGATGGGATATCAATGATCTGCCCTTCCCAACGAATCGAGTAAGGGTGCTTTTTGCGGAGAGGCACAATTCGCTGGTCCGCATTGCAGCCCTTTAACATCTGCCCGAAGCTCCCTTCCTCAAGTCCACCTACACCATGCAGAGATACATCAAAGGTATACCCCTTTCTTGTAAATTCAGTTGCAAACCCGCCAGCCAGCGTATGACTTTCAAAAACAGCGGTCCGGTAACCGAGCGCGGACAATCGCGCTGCACAGGACAAGCCTCCTAGTCCAGCGCCGATGACGATAACATCATATTTACTCATGGTTTCATCCCCTTTTTTAACATCGTTATTTTAATTAACACCGTTAACTCAAGAGGATTATATACCACAACATTCCTTTTGGGAAGAAGCTTTAGCTCCTTTTTATCATCCAGGATTTGGTCACTCCTTCGTTGCAAAAGTTGAATTTATTTAAAAAAACATCCAAAATTGTAGCGCTTTCACTTGTCAGATTTCAATGAAGATGCTATCCTTCAAGTGGGATTGTTACTGAAAAGGCAAAACCCGAGTACATTAGTGTTGTGTACCCGGAGTTTGCCTTTTTTTCATTTTATATGCATGCACCAAGATACAGACAAACATCCCAAACATGTAGTAAGCGCTTTCGAAAAATAACACCAAAGGAGATTAATCTCATGCAAAGAAGACGTTTCGCCCTTGTTCTACTATCTTTTGTGTTCCTGCTTACGATCTTTTACCCATCCTCCAGCTCTGCCGCAGCAGCAGCCGATGTTCCAGCGCCACAGGCTACCCTGCTTACTCAGGTACAGCCTCTGGGTGAGGTCGTATCTGCCGTTGTACTGAAATACAGCACCAATATTGACGGAGCATCCTTGTCCACTTCCAGCTTTCAGGTTCAATCTGTACTCAATGATGTATACACAGACAGAACCGTGACTGGTGTATATACCAATGATACCGGAGCCATCACCAACCGCAGTACCCATGGCAAATATGTCGTGATCGAGCTGGATACACAGGATAAAAATGCAAGCACCCTTACTTACGATGCAACAAGTGGTGTCAACCGCATCAATCCGTTGAATTATTACATTAGCCAAAAGAAAGATATTGCTACTCAAAAGAAAACAGTCGTTCCTGCTTCTGTGCAAACTGTAAAAGCAACTAATAAAGTGACACCCATTGTAGACGATTTCAAAAAAAACACCTTTGAAAATAAAAACGGCTACAAGCTGAACTACTTTACGTTTGAGCCTAAAGTAGAGCCTGGCAAAACCTACCCGCTGGTTGTATTCCTGCACGGAAACGGCGAACGCGGTGACGGAAACGGAGTCAACCTGCTGGCGAATGCCGGTGCTGTCACTTGGGCTTCTCCTGAGCAGCAAGCCAAACACCCATCCTTCGTAATCGCTCCACAAAGCCCGATTGACCTGGAGCATAAATTCATTTGGGCGGATGAGCCACGCAACAGCGTTGTAGCCGATTTGGTACGTGAAACGGCGTTAAAATATCCGATCGACACGAACCGAATCTATATCGTTGGTATTTCTCAAGGAGCTATGGGTACGTGGAGATTGCTGGAAAAAGATCTTGATCTGTTCGCCGCAGGTGTGCCGATTGCCGGTTTGACCAACTATGAAAAAGCCGTCAACATGTATGCGCCTGTTGATCCTAAACACGTCGAAGTACTGAAAAACGTTCCGATTTGGGCCTTCCATGCTGCAGACGATACTAGCGTAAGTCCTAAAAACTCGCAGGAAATGGTAGCTGCCATTAAAGCGCAAAACGGAAACCTCATTCATTTTACTGAATACGAGGCAGGAATGATCAAACCTGTAGGACACTTCTCCTGGGTTCCCGCTTTGCAAAATCAGGATATGATTGAATGGCTGTTTGCACAAAAGAAATAAATTTACAGGCCTGTTGATTAACCACTAAATGGTAGAAGAAGAGTCGTTCAGCAGAAAATAAAGAATTAGACTGAAAAATAAAGTGTTAGACTGACCTTGGTGTTAAGCTAACGGGCAGGTTAGTTTAAAAACAGCATTTAAAACTTGAAAAGTTAGCCTTATAGAAAAAGAAGCCTGAACTATGTTTCAGGCTTCTTCTACTGGTTTAAAAGTCAGCTCCTATGGAGACTGATTTCGAATCCTCAATTTGTTGTAGTAACTTGGTAAATTTATTGACAGCAATATGATATGCGTCAGAGCCGAGTAGTAAACGTTGTGGAGGATTGGGGGATTCTACAACGTTAATGATCGCACTCGCCAGCTTTTTTGGGTCTCCGGGTTCTTTTCCATGATTTACTCCATTCACAAAGTCGGAGACGAGAGGTTTATATTCCTCGATCGAAGATGTTGTTCTTGCTGCAGAACGGCCCGACCAATCCGTACGGAAACCACTTGGTTCGATCAAAGTAACGCGGATATTGAAAGGCTCTACTTCTTGAGCAAGCCCCTCAGAGACACCTTCAACTGCATATTTGGATGCGTTATAATAACCAACGCCAGGAGATGAAGCTAACCCGCCGATGGAGGAAATATTGATAATATGCCCAGAACGTTGGCTTCGCATTTGTGGTAAAACAGCATTCGTCATATGCATGAGGCCCCAAAAGTTGATTTCAAACATTTTGCGAGTTTCTTCTTCGACCGATTCTTCAACAGAGCCGAAATACCCAATACCCGCGTTGTTCACCAGAACGTCAATTCCACCAAACTTTTCTACTGCAGAAGTGAGGGCTTTTTCAATCTGATCGTTCTTAGTGACATCCAATTCAAGAGCTAAAGCATTTGGAGCATCGCCGACAAGATCAGAGATAGAATTAATATTTCGTGCAGTTACAACTACACTATATCCGGCTTTGATGGTTGCTTCCGCAAGCTCCCTGCCGAAACCAGTGGAGCATCCAGTAATAAACCAAACGTTTTTTTTGTTCATTTTGTTTTCTCCTTGTTTTAAATTTTTGATTACAAAGAGAACTATGAACGTTAGAGTAATATCTAAGTCAACTACTTATTTTTATGGTTCTAATTCCTTTATTAATTTAGCAGGAATTCCTCCAACAACACAGTTATCAGGAATGTCCTTTGTAACAACTGCCCCGGCAGCAATAACAACATTGTTTCCTATCGTGACTCCAGGAAGAATTACACAGTTGGCCCCAATCCATACGTCATTACCTATTTTCACGGGTTTTATTATCGACAGTTTTTCCCTTCTGCCTTTAACAGTCATAGGGTGGTTAACAGTAGAGATTGTGCTGTTCGGACCAATCATACAATAATCCCCAATTACAACTTCTCCAACATCAAGAATCGTAACGTTATAGTTGGAAAGGAAGTCCTCTCCCACATGGATGTTCTTTCCGACATCACAACGGAATGGCGCTTGCATATAAACATGGTTTTTACAAGAACCAAACAATTCTTTAATAGCTCTTTTCTGCTCTTCAAGATTTGAAGGATCTATCTCATTAAATTTATTACATAATCGAGTTGCATTCTCTTTTCTAGAAGCCACCTCGGGGTCAAGGAAACAAAATGGTTCACCAGCAAGAAGCTTTTCCATTTCTGATTTCAAATTTATACCTCCTATCAGTCATCTGTCGTGTAATATTAATACTTAGAGTAGACTCTAAGTCAATGGGAATTATGATGTGTGTAACATTTTGACTTAGAGATAACTCTAAGGTGTACTATTAACTAATATCTTCATTGCAGAGGGGGAGTATTCTTTGGGATACACAATCGGTGAAGTCGCCAATAAAATGGGGGTATCAGCCTATACATTACGCTTTTATGATAAGGAGGGGCTTTTACCCTTTGTTGATCGAAATAAATCGGGGAACAGGGACTTTAAAGAAAGTGATTTTGAATGGCTTGCTGTTATCACTTGTCTAAAAAACAGTGGGATGCCGGTAAAAAAAATCAGACAGTTTATTGATATGAGTATGGAGGGGGACGCTACATTACGACAAAGGCTCGAAGTATTTGAAAATCATAAAAAAACGGTTAATGATAAAATCTCTGAGCTCAATAAATACATGGAAAAAATAGATTATAAAATATGGTATTATCAAACGGCTATTGATGCTGGATCAGAAGCAATACATTCTCAGCAACCTTGTAAACTGGTTGAAGATTAACTAGAGAAGTATAGATCTTTCAGTTTAAGCAATTCAACTAACGGAGATGCTCGTCAATTTAGGAGTGCTAAACAGCTTGTTGCCTACGCAGGTCTTGATCCAAGTGTCTACAGTTCAGGTAAGTATACGGCCTCTAGAAATCGGATAACGAAGCGAGGATCCGAAAGACTTCGAAGAGCTCTATATTCAGCTGTTCAATGCGGACTACGTGGTGGAAAAAAATATCATATTAAGGGATTTAATATGATATGAAAAGAGGGCAAGCCCTACAAGGTGGTTGTGATTGCTTGCGCCAACAAGCTACTCCATCACGTTTACGCCATCCTTAAGAAAGACCAACCCTACCACATTTAATTCCCATAATTATCCATAATTCTTCACGCCAATGAAGGATTATTTGTTGTACTCAAAAAACAGTATATCAGTTTTTAAAATATTTTCCACACTGTAGCTTGACAACTATTAGCTGGTTTTCGAGTCCTAGTCTGCCGCTGTCTTCATTTTGCATGGTCAGTCTAATACTTAATTCTAGAAAGCTAACAGAATTTCACTTACAGGCTATATTACCTTTACTGCTTTCATCGACCTGCAGCGTCTTTATTGCCCTGCATTACACACATCATTACGCTTCATTTGCTCAAGTCTTCCTTCTTGCAACAAGCAGCATAATGAATGAAATTAAGACAATGGCAATCGTCCACGCCCAGGCCATCGTCTGATTCCCCGCATCGACAGCTACATAGATTGCCGTAGGCACCGTCTGTGTCTTATTCGGAATGTTCCCGGCAATCATCAGCGTCGCTCCAAACTCGCCAAGCGACCGTGCGAAGCCCAGTATCGCGGCGGTCAGCAGTGAAGGATAGGATAGCGGCAGCGTAATGTAGCGAAACACCTGCCATTCGCCAGCCCCTGCCGATCTGGCCGAGTCCTCCAGCGAGCGGTCCACCGCATCAAATGCCGTCTTCATTGTCTGATACACGAGCGGGAATGCCACCACGATAGACGCCAGCACCGCCGCCCACCAGGAGAAGATGACTGACGCGTGGAACAGCCATTCGATCCATTGCCCTAACCAGCTTCTGCGTCCCAGAATGACCAGTAGCAGGAACCCGACTACCGTCGGAGGCAGCACCAATGGAAGCATGAAGATGGTCTCCAGCACCAGCTTTCCACGTATGCGGCTTCGCTTTATCCAGCGGGCTGCCAGTACCCCCAGGACCAGTACGATCACACAGGACAGCGAAGCGACCTGCAGGGATAACTGTACCGGAGGCCAAAATTCCGCCCAGTTCACAGCAGTCAACGACTATTCCGCCTTACGGAAACCGTACTTTTCCATCACCTGGAGCGCAGGCTCGGTTTGCAAATAATCGTAGAATTGACGTGCATCCTCCTGATGACTGGTGGCAGCTACCAGTCCGAGAGGATAGGTAATCGGAGAATGAAGCTTGGAGTCCACTGTTAACGCAATGCTTGTATCCTTCGTGGAGAGTGCATCCGTCTTATATACGAAGCCTGCATCCGCATTACCTGTTGCTACGTACTGCAGCACCTGTCGCACATCCTTGGCTTGTACCAGCTTGGGCTCCAATTCACCCCACAGCTTTTGATTCGTTAACGCTTCCTGTGCATATTTCCCTGCAGGCACACTGTCCGGAATGCCAATCGCGACGGTCTTGATGTCTTTTCCCTTCAGGTCATCCAGTTTCTTGATCGCCACACCATCCTTAGCAGGAACGACTAATACCAGATCATTCGCGAGCAACGTGCTGCTCTTCTTGACAAGGGCTTTCTCCTCAAGCGCCTTCATGCTGGAGGTAGATGCAGAGATAAAGACGTCTGCGGGGGCTCCTTGCTCAATCTGACGCTGAAGTGCACCGGAGGCGCCGAAGTTAAAGTTCAGCTTCACATTTGGGTGCTCCTGCTCATATCCGGTCTTGATCTCATTCAGGGCGTCTGTCAGGCTTGCCGCTGCAGAGATCGTCAACTCCACCTGCTGCTGGTCCGGTGCCTTCGTGCCTGCTGTATTCTCCGTTGTTGCTTGTGCTACTGGTGCCGCCTCCTTTACAGGAGCTGCGGGCGCAGCACTCTGGGAACCGCAAGCAACTAACACCACTAGTGCCCATATAGCTACTAGACTTCCAATCGTAGACTTGATTCTTCTCAAATTCCATCCCCCGTTCAATCATATTTAGTTATAATTAGATATAACTTATATAAATTCATATCTCATTATAGCTATGAAGGTAATCCTTGTAAACCACCAAAGAGCCGTTGGCAAGTATCACTTATGCCTGTTTAGAAGCTTGATGTTCCTGACTTTTTCGCCAGCCTCTGTTATGCCGGATGATTTGGTGTACAATAGATGAGACACTGTGCATAATACATCACAGAAATTGTCACATTCCAATCATACTGTTATTAATGGAGGTCTATTATGAATTCTCCTGTATCCTATACGACTGAGGAAATAGCCAAGCTACTGAAGATATCCAAGCTGACCGTCTATGATCTGATCAAAAAAGGAGAGATCCCCTCGTACCGGGTAGGTAAGCAAATGCGGGTGGATGCCAGTGATCTCGAAGCTTACAAGCAGCGCTCCAAAAGTCAACTGCTGAAGCACGATCCATCACCCACGCCCATATCCGTGACGATCCCGCCACATTCGCTATCAGGCGGTTCGACGCAGAATTCCAGTACAGCAGTCATTACTGGCCAGGACATCAGCCTCGACATTCTCGTCAAGCATCTGGAAAGCCAACAGATGTCCATTCGCCCGCTCCGCTCATATGTGGGTAGTCTGGACAGCCTCATCTCTATGTACCAGGGCAAAGCAGACATCGTCAGTACGCATCTGTGGGACGGCGACAGCGGTGAGTATAATTTGCCTTATATTCGCAAAATCCTGAGCGGCTTCTCGTACCTCGTCATCCGTCTGTTATCCCGGCAAGCAGGGCTGTATGTTCAGACAGGGAATCCTCATGGCTTGCAGGACTGGAAGGACTTGGCGCTTCCGGGGCTGCGTTTGGCCAATCGCGAGAAAGGCTCCGGCGCACGCATCCTGCTCGACGAGCAGCTCCGTCTTCATCACATAGACCGCACTGCCTTGCTCGGATATGAAGACGAATCGACGCATCATATGGCTGTGGCAGGCAAGGTCGCCTCCGGCGAAGCCGATGTTGGTATCGGAATCGAGAAGGCCGCCAGTATTGTGGGGTCCGTGCAGTTTATTCCACTCATTCAGGAGCAATACGATATCGTCATGCTGCGCACATCAGAGCGACAGGAATTGATTGATCATATATTACAGATTCTTCATTCGGACAGCTTCCGGCGGGAACTGGGAGCCATTCAGGGATATGACCTTTCTGAGACAGGAAAGATCTTGCTAGAGACATAGTCCGAAGTACAAAACAACGCTCAGGAACAATCTTCCTGAGCGTTGGAGTCTATTATGGAATTAAATGTCGCTGTTAATGCTCAACGACTAAAACTAAAGCACCAGATTGGTTCAAAACCCGTCTGGCGCTTTTTTATAGCATCCAAAAAAAAGGCACCTGCCTTCCTGTGTTCACCATCAGGAGAGCAAGTGCAAAATTAAAACGAGGAGACTAAAAATTTGACACTGGTATTGCCATTTGCAGTTAACTTGGAAGCTCTAACTCGCGCGCTTCGTAGCTTTGATTGTTCTCAAAGCTCGTCTACGCATGACTTTGTTGGGACTGCTGAGTTGTCTTCGGACAGCTGCCACATCTGCTTTCGCCATGTGTACATACTCGCCCTATTCACTTAGGCTCATATTGGGAGTCTGTGCCTAAAGACTTAAATGATTATGATTCTCATTATCATTTAAGATTATATAATTAAATCTACTAGGATGCAAGAGTTTTTGGGGAAATATATGCCTTTATTACGGCGGTGTTCATTTCACCCTTTTACGCTTCTGTGTTACATTATATAAGTAAGACGAGAACATAAATTCGAAACAGAATTTACGTTCGCTATTTTTCATAGTCCTTTATTCCGAACTAAATCAAAGTCTATATCTTCCCGACATGTGTTCCATAACAATTCATCTGTAAGAAAACTTAATGCATCCATGTTGCGCAATCGTTCGACCAACTCGGTAATCACATCTATGTCCTCACGTTGTACATGTCTGGCAAGAGTGATGCCGCCTGTATCGCCGTCAACATATAGATGCGAATGATGTCTTTCCTTTTTTACATGTCGAAGAGTAAGCACGCTATTGTCGATCACATGACGTAACGGTCCTTGATCAGATAGCCTTCAAAAAGCTCATACATATGCGGAAGATCACAGGGACCAAGAATAAGGCTGACTTTTTCAAAATTACTTCTGTTCATTAGAATTTAGCTCCCTCTTATGATTTTAATTATTCACAGCAAAAAACTAACAGCTATTCACTTAAAAACTCGGGAATTTAAACCACGAGTATTACTCGTGTAGTTTTATTTTATTGCTACTGGAGTAAAACTTTGATAGATTTTATGATTTTCTTGCACTATGAAACAAAAGGAGAATCTAAATTATGGAGATTCAAAATAGATATCATTTTAAACTTGGTGATATTTTAGAAGAACTTGATATTTCCCGCAATAAACTGGCCGTAGAAGCAAAAATACGTCCGGCTACTGTAATAGATATGGTAAATGGCAAAACCAAAAGACTTGAACTGGAAACACTAGTCCATATACTTGATGCTTTGAATAGATTTGCCCGCCAGCGTAGATTTACTAGGACTATTACTCTTGCTGATATTGTAGAATATATACCTGAAGATGAGGCCCATGAATATTAATTCTGCATAGAGAGTAGCGTTATTTTCAATCAGCCTATACAAAGCAAAAAGACCCAACTGTTTGGCAGTCTGGGTCTTTTTGCTTTAAAGGAATCCATTATGCAAATATATAGATTTACAGCACTTAGAACTTAATTGCACTTTAAAATGACGTAATTAATTCACTTTGCCGCCCTCTACGACTAATTGATCCGTAAAGCCTTCTCCGTAAACGGAGGTCAGTGTGTCCTTATAGGCTTGATGCACGAAGTTTTCCTTGCCCAGTGTAGCCAGCTCATTGTTGATCCAGTCCAACAGCTCCTTATTTCCCTTCGCTACTGCGGGTGCAATCGTATCTTGACCACCAAAGGAAGGGATGGTTACCGTGAAGCCGGGGTTGGCCTTTGCCCAAGCGATCAGCTCTGTATTATCGTTGGCAATGGCGACGCCGCGTTTGTCCTTGAGGGCTGAGAAGATTTCTGTGTATTGATCGAATTTGAGCAGCTTGATGTCGGGATAATTTTTCGTAAAATAGGTTTCAGCCGTCGTTCCCTTGGCAACAATCAGCTTTTGATCCGAATTCCGCAATTGGTCTATCGTGGTGATTGGAGCGCTGTCGGGTGATACAATGCCAAAGGATAATTTCATATACGGGTTGGTAAAATCGACTTTTTCTTTACGCTCATCCGTTACAGTAAAATTAGCCATGATGATATCTACCTTGTTGGATTCCAAATAGGCGACCCGGCTGGCGGCATCCACCAGTACAAATTCCACCTTGGACTCGTCGCCCAAGAGATCTTTGGCAAACCGCTTCGCAATGTAGACGTCAAAGCCTTGATTCTTCCCTTCCGAATCCACGTAGCCAAAAGGCGGCTTATCCGCGAATACACCGATTCGAATCTTGCCATTCTTTTTAATGTCCTCAATCGAAGCAAATTTAGCCGAGCCTGAACTACCGTTGGTATCGCCGCCTCCTGCACATCCCGTCAAACCGACGAGCAGCAAGCTCAAAGCCAGTAATAACGTCGTGAACTTCATTCCTTTTCTCATCTGTATTCATCCCCCTGTTTTATTGGCATTTTGCATAATCCATCATCCGATTCCTCGTTCATGTGGTTTCGTACTGAAATATATCCAGAAAGTGCTGAGCACGCTCTGTTTGCGGTTGGGTAAAAAATTGCTGCGGGGTAGTCATTTCACATATCTGCCCTTGATCCATAAAAACGATACGATCTCCTACCGACTTGGCAAAGCCCATTTCATGCGTCACGATAATCATAGTCATGCCCTGTTGGGCCAGCTCTCGCATGACATCCAGCACCTCTCTGACCATTTCCGGGTCCAAGGATGCGGTGACCTCGTCAAAGAGCATAATTTCGGGGTTCATACACAGGGCGCGCACAATCGCAATCCGCTGCTTTTGCCCGCCTGATAATTGCCTTGGATACGCATCTTTGCGATCCAGCAGACCTACTCGCTCCAATAGCTGCTCCGCTTGCTCAAGTGCCTCCTGCTTGTTTCTTCGCTGAACTTTAAGCGGGCCAAGCAATATATTTTCCAAGACCGTCATATGCGGAAATAGCTCGTAGTTCTGGAACACCATGCCGATATGCTGCCGCACCTCACGCCAATTCACTTTTTTATCCGTCAGGTCCTGTCCTCTATAACGGATATCCCCACCCTGGACTGGCTCCAGACCATTGAGACATCGGAGAAGCGTGCTTTTTCCACATCCCGAAGGACCTAGAATAACCACGACTTCCCCTTGCGTTACGTCCAGATTAATCTGTTGCAGCACTTTTCGATCCCCGAAGCTTTTGTGCAGCCCTCGAATTTCCAGTAAAACCTCCACAGCCTCTCCCATGACACCCACCCCATCCTGCTAATTTTGCCATCTGCGTTCAAATCTTTTGGAAAGTCTGGATAACGGATAGCATACGAGAAAATACAATATGAAAATAAAGCCGTACACCCAAAAGGATGCCGAAGGCGCTTTGATTACACCAAGCTCAATAATCTGCTGCCCGACCTTGACCACTTCCACTACACCGATCAGCACTACTAATGACGTTGTTTTGATCATCCGTGTCGCCAGATTAATAGAACCCGGAAGCATTCGGCGCACCGCCTGGGGAATGAGCACATGACGGTATAATTGCCCATAGGTCAGCCCCAATGCCTGCCCGGATTCCACCTGATGCTTGGGCAGTGATTCCAGCGCACCACGAACGATGTCGCCAATCTCCGCCGCTCCCCACAGGCTGAATACGATAATGGCCGTTAATTCCCCGCTGATATTCACATTCAGCAAAGGAGTAAATCCAAAATACACGACATATAACCACACCAAAATCGGAATAATGCGAAATGTCTCCAAATAGAATCTCAGCACAAACCGAATCGGCCTTGATTTTAAGGTGCGCAGCAGCCCCATCAGGATGCCTAATAGAGTACCGATCATAATTGAAATAAACGCAATCTCCAGCGTAACGAGCAATCCCCCTAATAGACGCTCCAAATTGGAACCTTCAAAAAGCACATTAATCCCCGAACTCAGCATATCGCACCTTCCTTTCCACCCACGTCAGCAGCATCGACAAAGGTAAAAGCAGAACGAGATATGCCAGTACCAGCAGAATCAGCGATTCTGCCGTTTTGTAGTACATGCCGATCAGGTCTTTTGCCACATTCATCAGATCTAATAACGCAATGGCGCCAACAATGGATGTCTCCTTAAGCAGAAAAATCGCATTCGCTCCCAAGGACGGAATACTGATGGCAAAAGCCTGTGGCAAAATAACATATCTCGCCAGTTGTATCTTGGACAGTCCGAGACTCAGCCCGGATTCCGTCTGATTTTTGCTCACCGCTTCAATTCCACCACGGAACGCCTCGGCCATATAACCCCCACCCAAAAAGGTCATGCCCACAATGGCACACGTCATTTCGCTCATATGCAGACCTATTTTCGTAAACCCGTAATACAGAAAATACAACTGTACAAGCAGCGGTGTATTTCGGGAAAGCTCAATATAAGCTGCGATGATGCCGCTGATTCCCCTCACCTTGTAATACAGTACGATGCTGCACAGCAAACCGACGACGAGTGAAAACAGAATGGCAAAAAAGGCGATCTTCAACGTCAGCCACATGGCTTCTCCATATAACGGCAGGCTCTCTACAATAAACTCCCAGTCTAAGTTCATATGTGTATACCTTTCAATTTTCAATTATTCCTATGTATTTGCTATGCTTAACAACAATGATTGTATTCCTGCCCAATTATTACGTCAATACTCCGACGAAAATTTGTCATATTTATCTATGATTTAGGAATAAAATTATTGTTTTCTTTCAGAAATAAATAAAAAAAGCCCAAAATGGATAAATTCCAATTCAGGCTTTGATTTATGCTATACGATTCATCACACAAGCGGCTCTGTAACCAAGGGACCGCCGAGCTTCTCTACAATCAAACGGCTCTCCTCATTCAGCCCCCGCAGGGTGATGGATTTGCCGGATTTCGTGTATTTTTGCAACACCTTGCCAATGGCAGTAACCGCCGAGTGATCCCAAATATGCGAATGGCTAAAGTCCACCACAACATGCTTTGGATCATCTGCAGGTTCAAAATGATCGACAAAATGAGTGGTTGAAGCGAAAAACATCGGACCCGCAACATGGTACACCTTTTCATCGCTATCCTCTGTCACACTGATGCGGATTTTAGCCATTTTCCAGCCAAAATGCAATGCACTTAGCAGTACGCCTGCGATCACGCCCTTGGACAAATCATGCGTAGCCACCACGATGATCACCGTCATAACCATAATAAACGTGTCTGCCTTGGGTACCTTGGCAATATTTCGGAGTGCATTCCAGTCCACAGTCCCGATACATACCATGAACATGACGCCCACCAATGCGCCCATTGGCACTTCTTTTACAACCCCACCAAGCACTAACAGCAAAAAGGCCAAAAACACCCCAGCCGTGAAAGTGGACAAACGTCCTCTGCCGCCCGAGCTAACATTAATGACCGATTGCCCGATCATCGCACAACCGCCCATACCGCCAAAAAAGCCATTTATAAAGTTGGCAATCCCTTGCCCGCGAGCTTCCTGGTTTTTATCGCTTTTCGTCTCGGTCATTTCATCCAGAATACTGGCTGTCAGCAGAGACTCCAGCAATCCGACCAATGCCATCGTAAAGGAATACGGCAGTAAAATCCATAAAGTATGCCACGACCACTCAATTTGAGGCAAATGGAATGAAGGCAAGGAGCTGGTTAGCGTACCGATATCTCCTACGGTTTTCACATTCAATCCAAATACATACGTAATGATCGTCATAATGATAATGGCCGTCAATGGAGCAGGAATGCTTTTTGTGAATTTTGGTAAAATATACACAATGAGCAGCGTACCCGCTACCATCACATACATGATCCAGTTCGCTCCATGAAAATGGGTAAGCTGGGCCATAAAGACGAGGATCGCCAGTGCATTCACAAACCCGGTCATGACCGGCTGCGAAATAAAGCTGATAAAACGGCCTATTTTCAAAACACCCAGCAGCACCTGAATAATCCCTGCCAAAATGGTAGCTGCAAACAAATACTCCACGCCATGATCCTTCACCAAGCCGACCACCAGTACTGCTACCGCCCCGGTTGCTGCCGAGATCATCGCCGGGCGGCCGCCTGCAAAGGAAATGACAATGGCCATGGAGATGGAGGCGTACAGTCCGACCATGGGATTGACACCCGCTATGATCGAGAAGGCAATGGCCTCTGGAATCAGCGCCAGCGCCACGGTCATGCCCGCAAGTATATCGGCCCGGATATTACCGAACCATTGTTGTCTAAGATTCATACCGTCTCGTTCCAGCCTCCTATATTCACGGAGAGCAGCATATTTACCCGCAACCCGATGTCATTCGGGCATCCGTCCAGCGACCAATCGCAAAGACTCTCCTTCATTCAGCTCGTCTCTCTCAAACGAACCCGTCCGTTATATTCAGTCCATCATTATAACGTAAGGGATTCACGGAAACGAATTGGGTAAAAGGCTGTCTACGCAAAGAAACCACTTATTTTCTTGAAATATCACCTGTTTTCTTCATATATTTCGTTTTCTTATATTTAAAATTTTCGCAATTCCTGCACCAGCTCAGATAAGGCTTCATTTATATCAGGTTCGGAATTGTGCCGGAGCATATTTTCAAAGTCAGGGAGAGCCCGCTTTAACAGCTGATAGCTATAATCATAGTAGCTCCAAAATGCCATAGGATCATAGCCCCGTGCTTCCTCCTCTTCCCACTCCAGTTCATCTTCTTCGGGATCGCTGTTTTCAGGCCATAGATATTTTTCGTCCAATAGCATGGTCAGGGCTTCTACAGACTGCTGTGAATCGGCTTGTTCCTGTACCATCTCCAGCGCTCCGACGACCACATGATACAATTCCAGTTCACTCAGCGTAATACGTTCCGGCCCTCTCGTCTGTATATTGCGCAATAAGAAAAGCAACACCCACGGCGTAACTTGCCATAATGTACCTTGATGCTCAATCAGATTAGCGATTGCTGCATACTCCCCACCGGATATCAATTGCGGCAACTCCGTGCCCCTACCATAAGGAGTAGTCAGGCGGTGCCACGGCACATCTGTTATTTGGAGATGATGGATTGAAGTGGTATTGATCTTATAGGTATCCATGGCTCATCCTTTCCGGCAAGTATCTAAAATCTCCCTGATTTAAAGATAGAATACAATAAAAAGGCAACCATCAAGAGCGCCACGACAAAACCAATTTCAATAGCAGGCACATTCCACAGCACCGTCGCCTGGTGGTTCAACGATGAACCAATAATCAGGCCAACCATAATAATGCTGAACGCTAACAGTACAATGCTGAATGACAGGCGATTGCTGATCTGATCCAGCCTGCGCAGGAGCATTTCCAGCTCTGGTACGGTGACCTCCAGCTTGAGCTTGCCTTTGCTGATAATGGAGGCCAAATGCCGCGCCTGTCCAGGCAGCTCCATGAGCGTCTCCACCAGTTCGGTCGCACCGCCCAGCAGCTTGCCCCGAATGCGGCGACCACTGAAACGTTCCTTCAGCAGCTTGTTGCCGAAAGGCTCCGCCAATGCGATGATGCTGAGATCGGAGTCAAGCAATTCAACGACTCCCTCCAATGTCAGCAACGCCTTGCCCAGCAGCAGAACATCTGACGGCAGACCGATTCGATGGCGCTGTGCTGCACCAAACAGGTCGTTCAGAGCATCGCCAATGCTGACCTGTGAGAAAGGAACATCCGCGTAATCTTCGCGCATCTTGTCCAGATCGGCACGCAGCGCATTCAAATCGGTGGCCGGTTCGACCAGGCCCAGCCGTTCGATGGCCCGCACCATGGCATCGGTGTTTTTGCGCATCAATGCAATAATGAGGGAGGCCAGATGATTCCTCATCTCTTCACTTAGTCGCCCGGTCATGCCAAAGTCGAGGTAAGCGAGACGGCCATTTTTCAGGACAAGCAAATTCCCGGGATGAGGATCGGCATGAAAAAAGCCCTCTATAAAAATCTGATGCAGCATGCTGTTCACCAACTGCTGCGCCAGTTCTTTCAAGTTATATCCACGGCGTAACAACTCTTCGCGACTACCCAAATGGGTTCCTTCCAGAAACTCCATGGTCAGTATGCGGGAAGAGGTATGATCCCAATATATTTTCGGAATATAGATATGTGGGTCCTGCTCAAATTGGAGCGCGATCTTCTCTGTATTACGGGCCTCATGGTTGTAGTCCAGCTCCTGAATGAGCGATTTCCCCAGTTCCTCTACCATTTGGCGAAGCTGGTAACGCTCCACCCATTCCCAACGCTTGGCTGCCATTGCGGTCAATTCCCGCAAAATGTCCAAATCTCGTCGGATGATGCGGTTAACGCCTGGACGCTGGATTTTAATGGCGACCATCTCACCGCTGTGCAGCTTGCCCAGATGCACCTGTCCAATCGAAGCAGCAGCCAGCGGAACATCGTCAAAACGAGCCAGTATGCCCTCCAATGACGTGCCCAGCTCCTGCTCCAAAATGCCTCGCGCCATTTCAGGCGAAAAAGGCGGCACCTGATCCTGAAGCTTGACCAGCTCACGGATAATCGTCTCCGGCAGCAGGTCGGCACGCGTGCTTGCCAACTGCCCAAGCTTGATGAATGCAGGCCCCAGGTCCTCCAGCACCAGTCGTATCCGTTCACCCAGCGTTTTGGACTCGGGAGCTTCTCTCGTCAGCCATTTGCGTGGCAGTGACAGCAGCTGGAACAGGCCCATTTCTTCCACCATATAGCCAAAGCCATGACGCGCCAGCGCCATGGCAATTTCCCGGTAACGACCGGCATGCTTCATACGAACTGCCATTTAATCCAGCCGATTCGCTTCTTCGGCATCGCTCGAACCCGTAAGCGCAGCCTTTTCTTTTTCCAATTCTGCTACCTGTTTTTCCAATAATGCCACACGTTGCTCCAAACTTGCGACATCATTTTGGGTAGGTACTTCCAGCTCCTGCAAAATGCGGCTAATCTGCTCGCGGATCAGCGTTTTGAATTGGCTCTGTTCCTCTGCACCCCGTTCGATCAGACGATCGATCAGAGCTTTCGATTCTGAGGGCGCAAGTTCTCCCCGGCTTACAAGATCCTCGACGGCTTTTTCCACCTTTTCTTTGCTGACAATAGTGAGGCCCCATCCCAATGAGATGGCTTTTTTGAACAAATCGCTCATGATATATCCTCCCCTACCTGTGATTACCTATAGTATAACCTGAAAAGGGGAGCCGCATAAAGTTTGCAGCTCCCCTTCTCCTAAGAACGGTATTCGTTATATTTAACCCGGAAAACGTCCGGCCCACTTGGCAGCCTGAAGCAGCAGCTTGCGGTATCCCTCGTGCTGGAAGCTTGGCTGATTATGTCCAGGCATCAAGTAGACGACCCGACCCAAACCATAGGACAATGACCATGCTGCTGGCCACCACTGGCCCTCATACTCGTATTCCATCAACAGTGTTTTTTCTGTGAATGGGTCAAAATCAAAACGATACGGCTCCTCCTGGATCTCGAACGGTTCAATTCCTTCCATGATCGGGTGATCCGGCTCGGTTACCTTGAAGGAAAGCGGCCCCGCAGCCGGATGCCGCTGAAAACGTGCTCCCATCAGCTGTGCAATTTCATACCGTCCTTGCAGCGTAATTCCATTATGCAGCACAAGCAATCCGCCTCCGCCGCTGACGTAGGACAGCAGTCCTGCCGTTTGTTGAGGCGACAAAACCTCTTTGCGACTATCGCAGTACGAAATACATAGATCGAATGAGGCCAAATTTTCCTTGAGCAGCATCTTACGATTTTCGCTGCATTGTACCGTCATCCAATCTTGTAAAATATGGCTAATCTCTTCGTCCACCCCTTGCAGCGGGTGAAACTCCGGGTACGAATAATCTCCTAATAGCAATGCTTTTCTTCTGTCCATACTAATCCTCCTTGCCGGGCTTGTATATAAGGACTCTAAAGGCGTGCCCTGTGTCATTTATTTTGTTTGTGTGGTCAAATCGCGCTACAAATTTCGTTTGGCCCTCATCCATTTCACATAACAACGCCATCATTGTCCGAAGCTACAGCATATATAAATAATTCTACAGACCGCCTATGAAATCCTTTAGCAGAGGATTATAACATATACGTTCACTCGGAATAAACTTATTTTAAATTTATAAATATGAACGATGGCGATTCGGCCCGTTTATGGTATACTCGTAAGAAAAAAAGTGCTGTATTCTTTTCAAAAATGAAGCACTTTTTGTAAAATGTATGCTTGCGGTTGTAGAATTAATAAGCTTTGCTTCAAACTTATACGTTCTATAAATTTTAAAAACCGGGGAGGTTGCATGAATGAAAAGGACTGGAATGACCCGGCCCTTGGACAGCTTGGGACGAATTGTGCTTCCGAAAGAGTTGCGCATGACGATGGAGATTGACATCGGCGATCCATTAGAGTTTTTTATTGAAGACCAGACACTCATGCTCCGTAAGTACAAATCAACCAATTGCGTTTTTTGCGGTGCGGTTGATACCAACACCTATTTTAAAGATCAGTTTATTTGCGATGAATGTGCAGCCTCAATGAAAACGGAAGATTTGATTCCAGTCACGACGGCTGAAACCAATTCGCCTCCACTAAAGCAAAATATGCATATCAAAAAAATTTATCAGCGCACAGACGTTATTTTGGAGAAAATGAGAGAACTGATGGAGGAGCATCCCGCATCTTCACAAAAACAACTCGCCTCCATGCTTGGCGTGAGCCAGGGAAGAATTTCCCAACTGAAAAAGCTCATGTAGACAAGTCGTCAAAAAAGTAATGAATGCGCTTCCGTTACATGTAAGGTATATCCTGTCCACGTTTAAAAAAGCCGGGTCCTCAAAGGGACTCGGCTTTTGTTTGCGTTACGGCTGCAGTGAAGGGTTGGTTGCAAATCACTGACCATAAGCCCTGCATTTCTCCACCCAGCGTGCTGCCGCTTTAGGAAGAGAGGCCAGATGTATATGGGTGTAGGCTGCCAAAAGGTTCCCTTGCGCGTAGCCCTCGCTCTGGAGTCCACGCATCCCCTTGGTCTGATAGGCATAGGGGTAGGGAGTGGACGATTCATCGTAGGCCATCACCGAATAATGAAATTCATGGCCCCGAATTGTCTCTCCAGCCTCCAGCAACAGGCAATCCTGCAATGCGGTCGCTTCCCGATATCCCAATGCGGCCCGCTTCTCCTGCATTCGGACATCGGACGGAATGACTCCAGCCATGCGATGAACGCTGCCAGCACGATCCGTAAGTGTCCGCGCCAGCACCATGTAACCGCCACATTCAGCAAATATGGGCATATCCTGGCGTACTGCGCTGCGGATATCCTCCAAAAAGCCTGTATTGGCAGCGATAGCTGCGGCAAACTCCTCAGGAAAGCCGCCTCCCAGATATAGGCCACTGGCGTGCTGAGGAACGCGCTCTCCCGCCAGTGGACTAAAATAGGCAATTTCTGCTCCCGACTGACGCAGCAAGTCCAGATTCTCCGGGTAGTAGAAATTGAACGCCGCATCTTTGGCGACGGCAATGACGGGGCGCTCCCCGGTCGCGACCTGCGAGCCTTCCGCTGGAAGCCGATCCGGGGCAAATAATGGCTGCGCGGGCAGAGACAACGGCGGAGCCGAATCCGCCAATGCCCGCAGCGCCTCCAGATCGGTGCCCGCGCGGATCAACTCTGCCGCACGCTGGAAAAGCGGCTCCAGCTCGCCGCGTTCCACAGCAGGCACCAGACCCAGATGACGCTCGGGTATGTCCAGCCCGTCATCGCGCTTTAGCCAGCCGAGCACGGGGATACCGCACTCCTGCTCAATCGCCTTCCTGACGATGCTGTAATGCCCCTGGCTTCCGCAGCGATTTACGATCACGCCCGCAATGCGCAGCTTGGGCTCCAGGCGCTGAAAGCCGAGCACAATAGCGGCCGCGCTGCGTGCCATGCTGCGCACGTCGACAACCAGCAATACAGGGCTGTCAGTCAGCATGGCGATTTCGGCGGTCGACCCGGTATTGCTGAGCGGGTCCTTGCCGTCATACAAGCCCATGACGCCTTCAATCACGGAAATATCCGCCCCTTCGGAAGCACGGATAAAGGTTTCACGTACCGTATCCGCTGAGGTCATCCAGGAATCGAGATTACGGGAAGGCGTTCCGGTCGCGGCCGTATGATAGGTCGGATCAATATAATCCGGCCCGCACTTAAAACCCTGCACGCGCAGGCCGCTGTCGGCGAATGCCTTCATTAGCCCGAGGGTGACGGTCGTTTTGCCCGCACCGCTGCCCGTGCCGGCAACAACAATACGACTTCTGAGCGCTGTGGCAGACGGATCAGGCTGTACGGCCTGCTTCATGACGTCAGTCATAGGCAACCCGGGCTACGGACAGCGTCATATTGCCGCTTTTTTTCTTCTCCAGCAGCCAATGGTCTGCACCGGAAGACAACAGGGCTGAAGGCTCGCTAACTCCATATGCGCCGGTGTATTTGAAGACCGTTTCCGATGGATTGGGAAGCTGCACCGTGTTCAGCTCTGACGGGGTGTACGTCACCAGTTCCCAGCCGTATTTGGCGCAGAGGGCGAGCAGGCCCTCTTCATCCTTTTTCAAATCGATGGTGGCAATATTCCGCACGCTTTTTACAGACAAACGCAGCTCTTGCAAGGTGCCGAGTACGCCAGCCTCCAGTTCCTCCACATCCGTACCCCGATTACAGCCTATGCCAAGCACCAGGCTTTTGGGACGGTACAACACGCCGTTCGAAAGGAAACGCTCCTCTTCTTCCGGCTCCAGCAAACGGTCGCTAACGACCAACGCGGCGTTAAAGGGCTCTCGTGCTGCTTCTGCCATCGAAGAATATACCTTGATATGTGCAGGTACAGGCTTGTCGTAACGCCACCAGTTTCGTTCACCCGTCTCTTGTATGAGCGCGACAGGCTCCTCGTTCACCACAGCCGCACTTACTGGAGTGGCCTTGTCGAAGCTGTCGACCACCCAGCCCAATTCCCGACCCAACATGTCCACCGGAATCGTGCCCTGTACGTCCGATGCGGTTGTAATCACTGCACGTGCGCCCAGCACAGCAGCCACATGGCGGGTCAATTCATTGGCGCCGCCCAAATGGCCGGACAGTACGCTAATGACATGCTCTCCGCGATCATCAATGACGACTACAGCCGGGTCTACCTTTTTATCCACCAAAATCGGCGCAATCATGCGAACCACCGCACCGAGGGAAATAATTAAAATAATACCGTTATATTGTTTAAATAAATCCGGCAAAATCAGCTTGACCGAGCCTTCGAACAGTTGAATGCCGCGCTCCTGCTCGTCCCCTCGCTCAAACTTGGACATGTAATACACATCGGTGCCGGGAAAGCTGGCTCCCAAATGACGTGCCATTTCCACTCCATGCTTCGTGATCGCCACAGCGGCAAATGGATTACCCACCCGGCTTCACTCCCTTTCGGTAGCCATGGGTGAACGACTTGTCATACAGCTTGGAACGATGCGCATCCTTGTCCACCAGGCCCGGGTCGAGTGCCCAACCTGCCAAAATCATGGCATGCATCGTGATGCCCGCTGCACGCAGATCGGCTGGCAATTGGGCAAGCGTCGTGCGTACAATTTTCTGGTCCGGCCAGGTAGCGCGCTGCACAACCGCTACAGGAGTATCCTCGCTCCAGCCTGCCGCCAGAAACTCGGCAACCACCTTCTTCGCCAGCGTTGCGCTGAGAAATAGGGCCACTGTACAGTGATGGGATGCCAGGTCACGCAGCTTTTCCCGGTCCGGTACAGGTGTACGGCCTTCGGCTCGCGTCAGAATAACCGTCTGCGTCAGGTCAGGCACGGTCAGCTCTGCGCCCAGCACGGCCGCAGAAGCAAAGACCGAGCTGACACCCGGTATGATTTCGTAGGCGACTCCGCGCTGCTTCAGCAGCACCATTTGCTCCAGAATCGCACCGTACACTGCCGGATCACCTGTATGTACGCGGGCTACACTCCGTCCAGCCTGCACGGCCTCGCTCATAATCTCGACCTGCCGCTCCAGATCCATGCCCGAGCTTTGCAGTACCTGCGCCTCCGGCTTGGCTGTCGCAATCAACTCGTCGTTCACGAGTGAATCCGTGTACAATACAACATCGGCTGTGCGCAGAATTCGGGAGCCCTTTACCGTAATCAGCTCCGGATCGCCTGGCCCCGCTCCTACGATATATACTTTTGGCTCCAACGTCATTTGCTCACCACCATCAAACTCAAATATTCAAGCTCCTGTCCGCGCAGCTCTTGTGCATTACGCCACACCATTTCGTATGGAGACGTGACCTTGGTGATCACAGATGCACGATCCCCAAGATTGAGCTCATCCAGCACATCCAGAATCAAATCCAAGACCTTGGCAACCTTGATAAACACGACCGTATCGTGATTTTCAATCGCCCGTTTCATCGCTTCCCTGTCCTCCGTAGCCGGTATAATACCGACCTGCTGATCTCCGTCCGCCAAAGGCAATTCCAACGCTGCTGCCGCTCCCAACACGGATGAAATCCCTGGAATAGATACAATCGGCACCTCGGGATGGAGATCCTTCATAAGCCGCGCCAAGTGAATAAAGGTACTGTACAGATTGGGGTCTCCCTCTGTGACAAAGGCTACATCCTTGCCTTCACGCAGCGCTTCCCAGCAGGCAACCACTGTTTTGTTCCACTCCCGCTCCAGTACAACCGGGTCCTTGGTCATTGGGAAAATCAGCCCCAGCATCTCTTTCTCTTCCGGGTTTACGTACAATTCCACGATCTCATGGGCGTATGACTTGCCTCCCCGGCGCTTCTTCGGATAAGCCACAACTGCACATTCCTGAATCATGCGGTACGCCTTGACTGTAATCAGCTCGGGATCACCCGGCCCCACGCCTACGCCGTAAAGTGTTCCTGTTGCCGCCGTATTCATGCTGTCTCTCTCCCCCTCTTGATTTACCAGCTTTAACCCTCTGCTATTTCGTCAGTTACGTCCGCCGAAGGCTGTCCGGTAATGACGTATATCGGATTCAGTCCGTCAAAACGCGTCATATTTAAAATGGGCTTGCTGCGTGCCGTCTGCAGCAGTGTTACCGAAGTCTCCAGCCCTGCTGCCTGCATCGCCTTCATGCCATCATGCAATGTCTCAACGGTGGCGGCATTGACCACGATTCTTCCATCCGTGCGCAGACGGGAAGCGCACAGCCGAATCAGCTCTGCCAGTTCTCCCCCACTCCCGCCGATAAACACCGCATCCGGGTCCGGCAGTTCGTCCAGTCCGGCAGGCGCTTTGGCATGAATAACCAGAAAATCGGTGCGGAATTTGATTTTGTTTGCTTCCACATTCGCCAAATCGCCTTCATTTTTCTCAATGGCAAATACTTGCCCGTACTTGGCCAGCCGTGCACACTCCACAGCCACAGAGCCGGAGCCTGCCCCAATGTCCCATACGATGCTTCGCTCGGTCAGACGCAGCTCGGACAAGCTGAATACGCGTACTTCGCGTTTTGTGATCAGCCCTTTTTCCGGCTTGCGTTGATGAAATTCGGCATCCTCGAAGCCGAAGCCCCGACGAGGTGCTGGTACATCCGCGTCCTTGCGACGGCGCAAAATGACCACATTTAACGGTTGGAACACGCCCTGCGCCATTTCCTCCAGCGTATAATGCCGATACGTCTCGTCCGGTCCGCCCAAATGCTCGCCGACAAAGGCATCATATTCTGTCATGCCAAAATGCAACAGATAAGCGGCAACTGCGGCGGGATGATTGCGGTCATCTGTCAATAAAGCGACCTTATTCTGTCCGTCGATCCGCTGCGCCAGTCCGGTCATCGGACGACCGTGTACGCTTTCCAGCACTGCATCCTGCCAGCTTTCTCCCAGACGGGCAAACGCAAGCTGAACCGAGCTAAGATGCGGCATAATGTCCAGATGCTCGGCCCCCAGCTTGGTAGATAAATACCCTGCGATGCCAAAAAAAAGCGGATCGCCTGACGCGAGCACGACAATATCCTTGTCCTCACGCAAGCGTCCCAGTTCTTCCACTACGGCGGAAAAGCCGCTCTTTAAAGTTCGTTTTTCCCCTGTGGCTGCCTTGAAAAAGGCTAGCTGGCGCTCTCCACCAACCAGCAGGTCCGCACGCTCGATTCGCTCCAGCGTCTCCTGCGACAAACCTGCCGCTCCATTTTCACCGATGCCAATGACACGGATCACTCTACTCACCGACTCTCGCCCTCCCCAGTACGTTTCCTTTCAGCGTTACCAGTACCATTTCTACGACAATTCCACCGCCTGCATGCTCCAGACAATGCTGACATCCATAGATGCACAGCTTTTCAAAAAAGCTCAGCGCATTAGCCTCGGTCATCATATCAGCCACCTGCGTCGCGGTATTGGCTTCTGCCACTGCCGCTGCAAGCGACTCGTCCACACCTGCTTCGCGAGCGACCTTAGCTAGAAAGCCAAAGTCCACCGGGGCACTCTTGGAGTGAACCATCATGACGCCTTGAGCGACCTTGGACAGCTTGCCGGGCATGCCGACGAGAATAATCTTCTTCATTCCCAGTCGTTTGCCATGCTTGACTGCAAAGCCGACAAAGTCGCCCATCTGAATAAAGGCTTCTTCCGTCAGCTGATCGTACATTTGCATGGCATATTTTTCACTGCTGCCGCCTGTGGTCAGGACAATTTCCTGGCAGTTCATCGCTTGCGCAACCGATATGGCCTGCACGACACTGGCTTTATAAGCCGATGTGGAAAACGGAACCACCACACCGCGTGTACCCAATATGGAAATACCACCCAGAATGCCAAGCCGCCCGTTCAGCGTTTTCTTGGCGATTTCTTCGCCGTCCGGTACGCTGATGACGACACGGACGCCTTTGGCCGATCCGTGCTCCTCCAACACGCCTGTGACGGCCTCTGCAATCATCCGGCGCGGCACGGGATTGATTGCTGCTTCCCCGACGGGTACAGGCAGACCGGGCTTCGTTACCCGCCCCACGCCGATGCCGCCGTCCAGCTCAACGCCCGGCTCCTCGCGCCAGCTAACGGACGCGGTAATTCGCGCCTGATGCGTGGCATCCGGGTCATCGCCACCGTCCTTGATCGTCGTACAGGAAGCTTCGTCCGCGTTCAGCACAGGCTCGATCAGCTCAAACGCATGATCGAAGCCCGCTGGCAGCGATATCACCGCTTCCTTCGACGGAATGCCCGTGATGAGCATTTGCACCGCTCCTTTGGCTACTGCAGCTGCACAGGCTCCAGTCGTAAAGCCTGACCGCATCGGCTTGTCCGGCGCGGGAGCTTCACCGCTTTTCATCCGTTTGGGTCTGTCGGCGGACGCCGCTTCCTTTTCCATACCTATTCCTCCTTAACCTCTTCTACTGATCATGATCATGTTCCAATTCATTTCATGATACAGCAAACGGACAACCGCAGCTAGCGGACAGCCATTAAGGAGATCGCATTCAGTGCCGCTACAACAATCGTACTGCCGCCCTTGCGCCCAATATTCGTAATGAACGGAATATCGAGCTTGCGCAGCTCATCCTTCGACTCTGCTGCAGACACGAAGCCAACGGGCATCCCGATCACCAGTCCAGGCTTGGCCGCTCCTTCCTTGACCAAACGAATCAGCTCCAGCAGCGCAGTCGGCGCATTACCAATCGCATAGATGCCGCCTTCGCTAGCCTGAATCGCTTTGCGCATCGAAATAATGGCACGTGTCGTATTCAGCCTTTTCGCTTCTTCGATCACATCGGGGTCGGAAATATACACATGCACGTCCCCACCGAACTGACGGATACGATCCTTGCTGACCCCCGCTTGAATCATTTGCACATCGGCCACGACCTGCTGGCCTGCACGAATCGCTGCAATTCCGGCTTCAATCGCTTTCGGATGAAACACCATGCTACGGCCCAGCTCAAAATCAGCGGATGCGTGAATAACGCGCTGTACGACCGGATATTGCTCGGCTGTAAAAGGATGCTCGCCCAGCTCTTCTGTGATCATCTCGAAGCTTTTGCCCTCAATCTCCTGCGGTTGTACCGTTAACGGTTTAAAATCGGTTTTAAAATCCATCGTCTCTACCGCTCCTTATGAAAGATTAGAAAATTAAATTAGCTTAGAACATGAAAGTTACCTGTTGTTCCACTACGCAGTCGGATGGTGCTGCAAAAAACTGCGTATTTTAAGATAGCTATATTTTAAATACACGCCAGAAATCGCTCTGAATTTATCGGATTGACTAGGATCGACCAGCTCTCCATTGGATCATAGAGTCACGTCTTAGAGTGCAGGTCTCTATTCGGCAGTACGCAGGGCGTCAATCACTCCGTCAAAATAATCAAACACCGTACCAAATTCCACTTCCGGTCTGGAAATCAAAATGACATGAATGCCCAGTTCCAGTGCAGATTGCACCTTTTCATCTACAGCCCCTGTACGGCCACTTTCCTTGGTCACCATCACAGTTGTGCCAAAGTGCTTGTACAAGGCCTCGTTCATCTCGCGGGAGAAAGGTCCCTGAATGGCGATAATATTTTTTTGCTCCAGCCCGAGCTCGCTGCATTTCTCCATATTGTCCAGGCGCGGCAGCATACGTGCAACCAGACGAATATCCGGTTCTCCAAGCAAATGCCTGGTGAATGTACCGAGCGTCTTGCCGCCTGTTGTAAGCATGATGGAGCCTTTGAGCCGCTTCGCCTCCAGTGCAGCTTCCTCATAGGACGGTACAATGTGAAGCAACGGATGATTGTCGTACACCAGCCCCGCCCGCTCGTAGCGAATATAAGGTACTCCAGACTCGCGAGCGGCTGCCATGGCGTTCGCATGTGCTTCTTCTGCAAAAGGATGACTGGCATCCACGATGGCTTGCATGCCCAGTTCTCGAACCACTGCTGCCATTTCATCGGCTGTCATTCGACCTGTACGTACGTCCAGACCCACTTCGGACAAGCTGGCTGCTGCACTTTCCGTTACGACAGAGGTCAGCACCTTGAAGCCGTTAGCACGGATTTGCAGCGCTAATTCCCGCGCATCGCTCGTTCCACAAAGCATGAAAATCATGAGCCCTTCACCTGCCCGCTGCCAGCAATTCCGCTGCTGTCCACCACAGACGGCGTATGTGAATAATCGTGGTGGTGTTCATGATCATGGTCATTATGGCTGTGCGCATGAGCATGATCATGCTCGTGCCCGTGGTCATGTGAGTGTCCCTCATGGTGGTGATCGTGTCCATGGTCATGTCCATGATGATCATGATCGTGGTTATGTCCATGATGATCATGATCGTGGTTATGTCCATGATGATCATGGTGGTGATGGTGATCATGTCCGTGATCATGGTCATGATCGTGATGGTGGTGGTGATGCTCCTGCGCCTCCAAGCGGAACTGGCAGTTGTCGCAATTCGCAGCAACCTTGCCGAACAAGCCTTCATTCGCCCGCTCCAGCACCAGCTCGACCAGTTGCGGATGGAAACCAAAATACCCCCCGATTTCAACCTGCAATTCAGGATGAGCCTCGGCAAATTCCTCGGTCATTTCTCCGATGCGTTTAATCAGCACCCCCGTGAACAGAAAATATGGAAGTACGATAATTTTTTTGGCTCCCAATCGTACACAGCGTTCCAGGCCATCCGGGAAAGAAGGCTGCGTCACACCGATAAAGCAGCTCTCGACCCAGGTATAAGAAAGCTTCTCCCACAGTATGCGGCAGATTTTGAAGAAATCGCTGTTGGCATCGGGATCGCTGCTCCCGCGTCCCAATACGAGCACCGCCGTTTCTTCGTCCGTTGCCTCGCCGGATGCCTCTGCAGCGCTATTCATTCCCGCCGGAACTGCAACCGGACGAGCTTCTTTCAAACGGCTTAGCAGGATGCTAACGATTTTTTCGTGAACGCCAATCGGACGTCCATATACAAATTCCACTTGCGGATATTTCGCTTTCGCTCGGTCAATTGCCATCGGAATATCAATTTTGGCGTGCACTGCTGCGAACAAAATAATCGGCACAAGAACGACACGTGTCGCCCCTTTCTCCACACACGCCTGTACCCCTTCAGCAATACTGGGGCGTGCCAGCTCCAGGAAACAGGTTTCTACACACGTCCCCGGTACGCGAGCTGCTACCGCCTGCGCAAATTCCAACAGCTCCTCGTTCCCCTCCGGGTCCCGGCTTCCATGTCCAACCAACAATATTGCATTCACTGCTGTTTTTTCCTCCTCATGATAGGGATAGCCTGCATGACGCCCTATTTTATATATATGCTTGTGTCCGACTCATTAGGCTTCTGGTCCACTAATCACCACAAACCGCATTCACTTCTACCGTTGCAGGTGCATCTTCATGGTGGAAGCCAGCAACAACACCTACACGTTTGAAAAATTTATGAAAACGCTCGTTCGGATGCCCTTTTTCCTTGTACTCAGCGATGATATTTTCGACGACGTCTGTAATCTGTTCCCCCGGAATCCCTTCCGCTACAGGCTGGGCGGCATGAGCATTGCGGCCGAACTTTTTGCCGCCGAGGAAGAGATCGTATCCGCCCTTGCGGTAGACGATGCCGATATCCTCCAGCACCGCTCCATAGCAAGCCATACCGCAGCCGTTCAAAGCAATGCTGGTTTCTTTGGGTGCCTGCAATCCACCAAGCACAACCTGCAGATGCTCAGCCACAGGCACAGCGTCATCCTTCTCCATGTTGCAGAAGTCGCACGCCTTCACCTTAAATACGTCGCCAATGGGCATGACGATTAATCGCTCATCCCGCAACCGTCCAACCAGTTCCTCAGGATCTGCGCACGGTACGCGCAGCACGATCTGATGATCCGGCGTATACTCCAGCTCGCCATCATCCCCTGCTATCTCCGCGAGCAGGGCCATCTGGCGAGCGGTGAACTTTTTGTTTCCCACGCCAGGGGAAACACCCACCTCGAACAGCGCCGGCTTGCCAAAGCCGCCCGTCGCTGTCCCGGCCGCAGCCCCAGCTCCGGCCATGGCTGTCGCCCCATGGGCGCCCGCGGCGGGCGCTTGCCCGCTCCAGCGCGTGTTGGCTTCGCCCGGCAGCCTGCCGCCCACAGCGAGGCGGCCCAACGCCTCGGCTGCCAGCGATGCCGGGGCCGCCCCGGCTTGCGCCGCAGACGGCGCGGCCTGCACGGCAGCTACCGCTTGCGGGCGGGCCTGCGTGGCAACCGCAGCGGCAGCACCGCTCGCGGAAGGTCCGGGCGCGGCTGGAGCTGCGCCAGCCTGCGGCGCATTCAGCGCGCGATCCTCTTGCGCGCCCAGCGACCACGGCTCCGCTTCCGTGCGGAGCCGCTGATGCGGTTTGAGCGCCTGCTCGCTCGCATCGAGCGTATACTTGCGCTGATATCCACGCGGCGTTACAATCAGGCCGTCATATACCATCGTCGAGGTATTGCCGATGATTACGGTCGTCAGCATCCCGATGTCATGGTTCAGCATATCCTCCAGTGTCGTCACAATCACCTGCTGACGTTCACGGTAAGCACTCTTAACCAGTCCAACCGGAGTCTGCGGATCACGATAGCGCAGCAGAATGGACTGCGTTTCAACAATTTGGCGTGTACGCCGACCACTGCGCGGATTGTATAATGCGATGACAAAATCCGCCGAAGCTGCGGCTTCCACACGCTTCACAATCGTTTCCCACGGGGTCAGATGATCACTCAGGCTGATCGTGCAGGCATCATGCATAACTGGCGCACCCAGCAATGAAGCGCAGGATTGAATGGCCGAGATTCCCGGCACGACTTCTACCTCAACCCCGTCCTCACGGCGCCAGCCCTTTTGCATCAGCACTTCATACACCAGCCCGGCCATACCATACACACCTGCGTCTCCACTGGAAATCACGGCTACCTTTTTGCCCATCTCTGCCTGTCGAACCGCCTCCTGTGCACGGCTCACTTCCTCTGTCATCCCTGTGCGTACAATCTCTTGTCCGTTCAACAACGGACGGATCAGATCCACGTAAGTGTTATAGCCGATAATGACCTCACTCTCGGCCAGCGCATCCAATGCCCGTTTTGTGATATGTTCCATATCTCCCGGTCCAAATCCGATCACCAGCAATTTTCCTAATGGACTCATCGTGTTCCTCCTCCTGTATCTCAAAAAACCCCCATCCTGCCCGGATGGGGTTCCCATGTACGCATCTTCTCACCAGACAAACAGATGCAAGCAGACATTTTTTGTCTCCCTCCATCCTGCTGTTGTTTTCCATCCGTCCGCTTACGCTTCAAACGCTTCTGAACATTCATGTCCACGTAAAGCTGCAACCAACATGGAAAAGCAACCTGTGCCTGGTTCCTGATTTCGTACACCCATCCTCTCCGCGAAGGTTATCGGTGCATACAGATCAAGGTAGGTCTCCTGACTTGGCATCAATAGATCTTTTCGTCTTCCCCGTTTTTCGCGAGTGACAACTTGAAAAAATCCTCTTCCTTACAGTGGCGGGACCGCTCGGGATTTGCACCCGATTCCCTGTTACCCTTTGCTTAGTCGCAAAGGCACCTTGTCTATCCGCTATTTGATTATGGGTCTTATCATAACCTTGCCTCAATCAGTTGTGCAAGCACGAAAAACGCTTTATTTCAAGTTCTCCGCCTTATTTTTTAGCATATGCATCAATTCATCCGGGTCCGCAGAGATGCTCAGCAGTGATGGATGCTCAGCCCCGGTAAAACCCTCCTGCACACTATGACGCACCATTTCCACCAACGGGTCAAAATATCCGCTCACATTCAGCAGACCAATTGGCTTGCGATGAATGCCGATTTGCGCCCAGCACAGCACCTCGAACAGTTCCTCAAAGGTCCCCAGACCGCCCGGAAGGGCAATAAACGCATCGGCCATGTCGCTCATTGCCGCTTTGCGTTCATGCATATTGGCAACCTCTATAAATTCGGTAACCCCTCGATGAATAATTTCCGCATCAAATAACAGAGTTGGCATGATGCCGGTGACCTGGCCACCGCCCGCCAGCATTCCATTTGCCACCTCGCCCATCAGCCCCCTGCTGGAGCCTCCGTAGACCAGGCGGACATGATGTCGGGCCATAGCCTCTCCCAGCTTGCCTGCCGCCTCAAGATATACCGATGAATGTCCAGGCCTGGACCCGGCAAATACACAAATAGAATTCACAAACGCTCAGCTCCTGTCCTAGTAGCATGCATCGAAAACGTATTCATTATATGAGATAAATATTTTCGCTATAACAAAAAATACTGACGCTGCATGTTCAACAAAAAAAGATAAAGGCCTCGTAGACCCTTATCTTTATTTTACGCTTGATCACATATCAGTGACCATTCACAACTTCCAGACCGAAGCCATGCGCCGAAGCGCTATGCTCAAAATATTTCCCCAGCTCGACCATCATCGCGCCCATACGCTCTTCTACCGGAAAGACGATTCGTTCAATTCCTTCCTCCAGCATGGACTGTGCGGTCACTTTGCCTACCGACACGGCAATAACATCCTGGCGGAAAGCCTCCAGCAAATCGTCCATACGGTTCTGTGCTCTGGCATATTGACACAAAAAGCGGATTTGCGGGCCACTGGTAAACGTAACTGCATCAACTTTGCGATTCAAGACATCTGCCAGCAATGCTTGCAAATTCGCTTCCTCGGGTGGAATATGCTTATAAGGAAGCACCTGCCGAGTTACAGCCCCCTGCTCGTCCAGCCATTTCACCAACCGCGGGGCCGGATCACCGTGCAGCTGCAGCAGCACTTCCTTCCCCTTCAGATCATACGGGGCAAAAGCCCGTGTCAACCCGGTCAAGCTTCCATCCTCGTCTCGTACATCCGGCGTGAAGCCCCGCTTTTTGAGTTCATTGACCGTCTTGTAGCCACGCGCCGCAATTTTCGAGGAATGTAGCAGTTCCATAATCTGCTCTGCCACGCCCATATCCTCCGCCATATCAAACAACGCGTCCAGCCCCATACCTGTCGTAAAAATGTTCCAGTCCGGCGGCTGCTTCACCCACGATACCACCGCGTTGCGCAGCTCAATATCATCCAGAAAAACCGTGCCCTGGGCCGGACGCAGCACTGGCTCGCCCCCCATTTTCGCAACCAGCAATGCCATTTCGTCTGCTTTACGGGGACCAGCAAGGGCAACTCTCTTGCCTGCCATGCGTTGTGCCATCCTGTTCCCTCCCTTGTAAAAATCATACTCCTTTCTACCAAGTATACAATTAGAGGGCCGAAAGACAAATAAAAATTACTTTTCCGATGAATACAGTAAACTTATAAGTTAGCTTTTCCTGTTCTACTTGCCTGCTGGCTTTCTTGCTGATTCGTGCTGACTTGCTGACCCGTGCTATCCTGCTTCTCTCCAGATGGCTTATGATGTTCGCTATCTTTTTCAGGCTTGGGTCGGAGCAGCAGCCAAAGCACAAAGGGCATGACAACAAAGAAAGCAATCATCACCACGGTCCATTCCCGGCTGAAATCATAAATTTGGACGATATTAGAGAACAACATAAAGGAGCAGACGTAACCCAGCAAACCCATAGGCCAAACCATCAGCCCCCCAAAAATATGGACAAACATGCGCTTAACCGTCAAACTGATGACGTACAAATCAACCCCGATTTTCGTAAGCAAGGTCGGTACGGTCAGTGCACCCACAAACAAGTCGAACCGATCCAGAAAGTCGGATAACTGCAACTGACGCGCCAGTTCATACGTAGGATAAAATAGCCGCGACAAGATAGGAACACCAATAACCAGTTCCTCCAGCAGCACGATTATAATCATAAAAACGGTTCCGATTAAATGTCCAAGCCACGCACTGCGGGCATTGTAGCTCCGTCCAGGAAGGATAAAGGGCAATATTATGAGGTCTGCCATATAGCCAAGCATCCGCCAGCTGCCTTTGACTACTCCACCTATATCCGGGTGTAAAAACGGCCTCATTGCTGAAAAATCTATATTGTGTCCGAAAAAAAGCGGCATCGTCAGCAGCGTCAGAATCAACGCAGGTACGGTAAATTCCGTCATACTCACGATGGTTCTGATTCCGCCTTTAGCCATAAACACCAAGGTCAACAGCATAATAAGAGATATGACGACAATCGGAGTCATCGGCAAAAGGACCACCTCCACCAGATCCGTAATAATCCTTAAATCCCTGGCGAAAATGATCAGAAATAAAATAAGATACACCGCAAGCAGCATGCGCCCCAGCATGGGGTGAGAGCTGACGATGGCCTGCAGCAGATCCTGATCCGGAAACCGCCGCTTCAGCTTCAACATCGCCCAGATCGGAAAGCATATGAGGATAGCAGCTATTGCGCAGGTCCAATAGGCATGCTGCTGCGCGTAATCTGCCGCCTGCGTCGGAGCATGCACCAGGGTAATACTAACCTCCATTAACACACTAAGCAACACGATTTGTCTGGTTGTGAACTGTTTCATACAGGAAATCCTCCTTTTTCCACAGGCATTCTCATTCGTTACAACGTAGGAGGGAGCCACATATCAATGAAACGGCTCAGCCATGTGGCCACATAAACAGAGCTCTTCGTCGAGGTTCCGTAAATCCAGATGCCAATGCTAATGACATACAACACACGTGAGACCCAGCGATTGACAGCAGGTGCGGAATTCAGACTTTTGCGGTCAATCAGATACATGAACAGCATAGCGAGTACTAAGGGGAACAGAAATACTTTATTCATTTTGGACTTGCTCCTTTTTGATCCCGAATGGTTTGGTGACCGCACCGATATTCTCTATATGCACAATCGGGTCTATGACGACCTCCACCTTGGGGTACAGTTGCTCCCATTGAGGTTTAATCCGTTTCCATTCATCCGGACGACTCATAATGATAGCCCTTCCCAAACCAAGTACGTCTGAATGGTACTTTTGCTGAATAAGCCGAACAGCCTCACCCAGCTCCTTCTTGATCTCTTGGGCAACCTGCTGCTCCAGCCACTTCAAATTTCCTCCATTAGATATATCGAAGGTTGTCTCATCCTCCCTTACATTCCCGTTGCAGTTCAATTGAACGGTCATTCGAATATCATTTCCTCGAATATAAGGCTTGATTTGCACATTATTCTCGATGAGGTGCACAGACAGATAACCAGAGCCTTTAGGAGGGGGGATGAATATTTCCGTCTCCTTGGCCTGTCCCATGCCCAATAGCAGAAACCGGCTCAGATGGTTATCAATCATTCCGGTTAATCTGTCTTTGCGAAATACAGCCAACCCATCCACCTGGATATTCGTCTTCTTGTCTTTTATAGTGGCAGGGCCATTTTTCACCAGGGACATCACCGGCACAGCCGGGTCCATGCCTTCCATCAGGATTGAATTCATCAGCAGCTTGATGGAGCGGGGGTTTTTCATGTATGAAAAGTTGAGCTCACGCACCATCTCCGCCGGATATTGCTCGATCGGGGCGTCCGCCTGAAGCACATCCAAGGATGCTCCCTTCGTTATGACAACCAGAGAAGACAGACGGTTCTGCGGAATACGCGCCAATACGTCCATCATTTTGCTGATCCCTTCCCGTGCCAATGCCTCGCCAAACAACAGCACCCGGCGATGGGAGAAATTCAACGTTCGTGAAACTCCCCGCTGTTCCTCGGCGCTTGCTCCCCGAAAGCTTGGGCCTATCTTGGACTCCAGGTAATAAGATTTGTTCCCTCTTGTACCTCCTCCACCTCCTGTGCTTCCCGAAGATCCGAGCTGTCCGGGAAGAGCAATTTGCATCGTCACACGGTATTGATCCCCTTCCTTATCCAGCCCGGTACCCATTACAAAGGCCACGTCGTTCACTTCACGACGATCCCAGCATCCACCCAAAAGAACAGAACAAAGCAGCAGACAGCTCAGTATTGCCGCTTTACGTATTTTCCCTGCATTGGAGCCTTTGGGCTTCATCACCATCCCTCCTCGGTTGCGGGTGATCCATTCATCTTCTCTTTTTCTCGTTTGTTGTTGTCATTGCCAATCCATGAAGGACGTTTGATCATTTTCCACCAAGGTGCACGCACAACAATGTCCTTTTGATCGTTATGGTTATATGGACTGTAACCACTCATATAAGGCACTCCAAACGACGTTAGCTTGGTTAAATGTGTAGCGATCAGCGTGGTCGCGATAATGATTCCAAATAGCCCAAACACACCTGCCATCAGCATAATCGGGAACCGTAACAGGCGAATCGTAATGGCAAAGTTAAAACGCGGAATCGTAAACGAAGCAATCCCCGTGAGGGACACAACGATAACTATGGGGGCCGACACAATTCCCGCCTGTACAGAGGCTTGACCGATAACGAGCGCGCCGAGGATACTGACAGCCTGGCCGACCGTTTTGGGGAGACGAATCCCCGCTTCCCGTAACGCCTCAAAGGAAATCTCCATAATCAATGCTTCCACCAAGGCGGGGAAAGGGATCGTTTCACGCGCCGCCGCAATGCTCAAAATGAGCGTCGTCGGTAGCATATCCTGATGGTAGGTTGTGACCGCTACATATAATGCAGGCAAATAGAGGGCTAATATGAGAAAAAGAAACCGAATCCAGCGCACCACATTACTGATGAAAAAACGCTCGTAATAGTCTTCGCTCGCTTGCATCATCTGCCACATCGTGACTGGCCCAATCAGGGCAAAGGGCGTTCCATCTACAAAAATGGCAAAACGTCCTTCCAGCAATTGCGCGGTAACCGTATCCGGACGTTCCGTGTATTCCATTTCCGGAAACGGTGAAAACGGGTGGTCCTCAATCAGTTCCTCAATGTATCCTGTCTCCAGCACACCATCTATTTTGATATCGCTGAGCCTTTTTTTTACATCCTCCACCAGCTTCGGATCTATGATGCCCTCGATATAGGTAAGTACAACACTTGTTTGGGTTTCTGTTCCCATGGTCATGCTGTGCATCTTGAGCTTGGAGGTTTTCAGCTTGAAACGCAGCAAAGCCGTATTAACGCGGATGGTCTCGGTAAATCCTTCACGCGGCCCGCGAATAACCGCTTCGGTCTGCGGTTCCTCCACGCCACGGCGAACGCCTCCCTTGGCACTGAAGATATACGCACGAGGCGTACCGTCTACGAACAAGGCGGCATTGCCGTCCAGTATTGCCGCCGATACCATTTTCCATTGGTCCATCGTTTTGGTCTGGGACATAGAAATCCGTGTTTCATCCAGCGGGTCCAATGTACCGTTGACTTCCGGGTCCTTAAGCATCATGCCCAAAATGAAAGGCCGCAGGATATGATCCTGCAAATCCTCCGATTTCACCGTGCCTTCAACATAAGCCAACATCCCTTTGCGCTCAGGGGAAATCATTAGTTCTCGATAAACGATATCAGAGCAATCCTTGAAAATATCACGCAAAGCAGTCAAATTATTTTCCAGACTGCTCCGCAGCGGCTGTTCCAGCCAGGGTGGTTCAGGCAGTCCTTTAAGAGCATTGGTATTTTGTGTCTTACGATCCGCAGCCCGAATCGTCCGCCGGCTCCACGGTAATCTCGGCAGCTTGGGAAAGTGTACTTTCTTCATCGTTATCCCCCTCTACGAATAAGCCGAACAGGTATATGACTTGTAGGATGTACCAGCCTGCAAAGGATTATGTATCCAATAAGCACAAAAAGAAGACTCCAGTTCCACTTCAAGGTGGTTCTGGAGTCTTCTTTTAATCTGAGCTTAAAAGTTACCTATGCGCAACTGCGTAGTCGGATGGTGCTTCCCATCGCCACCGCCCCGCTTGCACAGCACCATTCCGACTACTTCGTTTTCGATATACATTTTTTATTTCTCTCGTTTTGACAATGCAAAATTGATTATTTCCCCTGTTATAAGTCCAGCCAAAAAAGTATAAACCATCATAGCATTCAACTTATACCCCAGTGCATAAGAAACTCCTAGACACACTGCATAGCCTAGCAAAATACTTGCATCACGTTTTAATAATTTTTTCACGGAGTGCACCCAATAGGGTATGGCTGTGAACTAAAGAACTTCGCAGAGTCAGCCGTACCAATTACTTTGTTTCGTGAAGCATCTTGATAAAACACAGTATGGTTAGCGTAGGGGATAGCTTCGCATTTTCTAGGATATGAATATTGATAAATCGTATAATAAGATTGGGTATTCAAACTTGCTCCAGCACCTATAATTACAAGAATGGTTGATACAGGAGCTTTAGTAACCGTTGATATTATCCCTGCTGCAAAAACTATCCCTACATTCACCCAATCATACGAGTAATCAAACTTGCCTACAAAGGTTCCACCTGAAGGAACAGCATTTAACGAAAAATCAGAACGGCTCTCTTTAACATTAAAGTTCTCCTGTTTTACTCCGTCAATCAGCAAAGTTTGATCTTGTGGGAAAAACTCAATTTTAGTTGTTTTTCCATTCTCAACAATAGTCGTTATTCTATGATTGTCATCATTAAAGTTAGTTGTTACAGTCGCCTCACCACGATCAGTCTGAATAACTTCTGTCTGAACTAGGTTTACCTCTGATTTGGTAATTTGTTCAGCATTACCCACCGAAGGTAAAACAGTTGCGCAGAGGAATACTGATGCCAATAAAGGGACGAACACTTTCTTGAAAATTTTCATAAACAAATTTCCCCCTATACAATTATTTCAAACAATTGTAAATTCTATAACTTCTTTAGCGAGAAGTAAGGGGAAATTTGTCGAACATTAAATCAATTAAAAAAGCCAATTTAATTTCAGGAAAAGTATTTAATTAACAATAAATTTTACTTAAAAAGACTCATACCAGTTATTGTTGCAAACTAATATAAGCCCTATCTGAAATTAAATTTAGATATTAGGAGGGATTGTGCTCACAAACTCATAAACACCTACTATACGTTTAGCCGGGTAATCCGGATTTTCAAATACAGTTATGGAATATCCTTGTGGTTTATTAGTTATAGAATTAATAACATCTTTTGGTAACCCCTTTTTTAGCGAAGCTTTGATATCAACTTGGTATTTCAGATTATCATCATCTGAAATTAATTCTTCACCCTTCACTGGTATAGTTTCAGGTAAAGTATAATATTTAGCTAAACTTTCTGGAACACTTATATAGAAATAATATGGATGTTTACCTTCCAATATATATTTTCTAGGCTTGTCTCCAAATTTATAAGTTACACGAAAGGAGACTGAGTTGTCAGAGGAATCGTGAGACATTTTAAAATCATAGACAATAAAGGCGTTAGGGTCTTCAAAATGAGTCCCCGTTAAAAAAGGCTCGCTCATTTCATTGTTCTGATTTTCATTTTTTTCTTCACTTTTGCTCTTGTTTGTCTCATTGTTCACATTATTGCTAGGATTAAGATTTTTATTATCTGTAACCATCTCTTTAGTATTACTGCTACAGGCAACAAGAGTTATAATTACAAATACTAAAATCCATAAACTGGTTTTTCTTAAAATGATCTCTGTCACCCCCTTGAAGTATAAAAAGGAAACCAGTTTGGATAATTGGTTTCCTATAAAATTGTTAGAACTATTACAATTTTTCACAAATATACTATCGGAAAAATCTGAAGTAGTCCAATTTCCAGAGTTATAAGTACTGCTAACAACCACACCAGAATTATTAGCTGCTACTTAACTCTAAATAACTCCTCAAAAAAGTAAAAGTACTGTGGCGGTTTCAGTGTATTTACCACATCCACCATGAACAAATTGAAAGAAAGAATGTTATATTCCAAAAAAGCTGGTGGGTAAGAATAACAGACAATGTCTGCAGCAACTTTTTTGAGCTTTTCTGGTATAAATGTAAATATTCTAAGTCCAGATGTGTTCGTGGGAGGTATGACTTCACCGTACGGCTCTGTCAAATGGGCTGAAATCGCAGTCGAAGTGTTACCCAAAACCAACAAAAAAACATAATCCCCTCCCATATCTAACACGGTCAAAGACTAATTTCACTATAGCCGCAAGGGTTGTGTCTGCTTTAGCAAATTGATACGTTGGGAAAAATGAAAGCTTTACAAATGTATCCCTTATCTCCATCTACTTTAAATTCAAAATGATCAACGAAAAAAGCTCTGCCGACCAATTTAGGTTAGCAGAGCTTTTTTTATTACTCGACTATTTATTTTTTTCTGAATATGAACATCCCAATAAGTGCAACAACTATTATAGCGGGAATTCTCCATGAATTCGGTAGAAATTTTGTTAACCATAGGGCGGCAAATACTGTAGCTATCGCTAAGTAGCCTAAGCGTTCAGACGGTTCAAATTTCTTCCTATTGAAGAATACATTCAAATAGCCTATCGGTGGGGCTATGATGATCATTAAAATTATGACTATTGGCTTTAAATACCACTTTCTTTTTTCCATTCTTCCTCCGTCATTCATCGTTGTTAATCACAGTTATTAAAGGAATATTGCTCCGATAGCTCTAGCGATAATATCAGCTAACCATCCCGCTACACCTAAATACTGCATAGCCTGTGATAGCGCATCTTCAATACTGCCACTGAAATCTGTGACCACATCTAAAGCCTTTATTAGCGCATCGACTTTGACAACATTAATAAGATTCTTTTTGACACTATCACTTACGGGAAGCCAATCGATCGTTGTTTTTATAACATTATCAATTTTGCTTGCCTGTGATTTAAGGGCCGCCTTTATTCCTTTAATTGTCCAGGAAACTTTACCTTGCGTCGTTACATCTCCATTAAGACTTGGATCAGCACCGTTAATTACTGGTGGCACAACACCTTCCGGTTGATTGGCGGATTCGTTATATGTAGAAGAAGTCACAGATGTACTTGCAGCAGAAGCGGAAAATGGAGACACAACAGAAAATAGCAGGGCAGCAGTAGCAGAGCTTAACATGATTTTTTTCGTTAATGCATTTACACTCATTTCAAACTCTCCTTTTTATTGTATTTACGTCTATTATTATATAATTATTCACATGTCGAAGTAAGAGGAATAAAAGCACAAGGATATAAATAGTCAGAAAGAACCAGTCTAAAATCCTTATAAATTGCATCATACCAACATATTAAATCTAAAATTTTAATTTAATTCACTAATTCAATTCGTTACTTTATACCTAATAGAATGCTATTTCGTATTATCAGGTTAGCCAGAATCTGCTGGTTGGCCTTTTTATGGTTGATGTATAGCAACTGGACGATGAGGGCGAGTTTGACTATATCAGTTGCAAAGAGAGGGGGGTTAGTGATAGTACATTTCGTAGATTAAAGTATAAACCTATCAACATACTGAGGACTGCATTGAATCTTAACGTTATAACAGAAAATATATAGATATCCAAATTGTATAAAAGCAAAAGTCGAAGATCAGTTTTCTTCGACTTTTTGCTACTTTAGTCTTCTACAAAACGGATATATGGACGTTGGAAATATCTTTGGTCGGACACGAAAAAATATTCCTTTCCTACCACAAGTGAAGGGATAACGGACTTTGATGATATATATAATTTTTTAATCTTGCCTCCGTTAGAGGTATCGCTCTGGATGACTAAGTAATCATCTTTAACTTCGACTAATTTAGCGGTTTCACTTAAATGAGATCCTGAATAATAATAAATACAACCAATGATTAGAGAAAAAAATGCAATTTTTAAAATAAATGCTGAAATTTTATTTCTTGTTACTAACATTAGAATATAACCTCCAATAATTACTCATTATACTATATCTATGATAATATTGGTAGGATTGCCCATAGTTTTATTGAAAAATTACAATAATAAACTTATAATGCAAGAGAAGACAAACAAATGTAAAAAATAGCTAACTAATTTATAATAGCTGTTTTTTGAACATGCTTTATTAGTCATAAGAACATACTAGTAATCTTACATAACCATCCTGATTAATAAAGTCCACTCTTGTCTTGGAAAGAAGGGGATCACTCTATTTAATCAGAACAAGGCTTCATCTGATTACAAAAGACCACTTCTATACTGTTTCTTCTTTCAATTCCACTCTTGACAAATTGATGGAAATCGCAAGAAAAATTCAAGAATAACAAGATAGTCAAGTCAAAAACACAAGCGCATGTGCTTGTGTTTTTGTTTTTTCCCTGAATCACTTTGTAGCTTAATTTATTTATTAGGGAGGGAACATCTTGTTCCACGATCAGGAGACAGGAAAAAGAAGGTAGCCAAAGAGGGTTGCTGTATACATTGTGACAACCCATCAACGCATGTTTCGTTGGGGATTAGATTCTGTGCTATTTCAATCCACGCACTCGTATAGAGTGCGACTTGGCTGATGCAAAAAACTCATCCGGCGAGACGGAATTTCAATCCACGCACTCATATAGAGTGCGACTAAAAAAGTTGATGGTTATCTACTTAACTCCGTTATTTCAATCCACGCACTCATATAGAGTGCGACTAGCGCCACCCAACATATAAGCCCAGGTGATGAAATTTCAATCCACGCACTCGTATAGAGTGCGACTGGCAGCGGAACCGTATAAGTAAATTCAGAGGCAGCATTTCAATCCACGCACTCGTATAGAGTGCGACGTTGAAATAATGTTCGGAAATGAGTGGTGATATATTTCAATCCACGCACTCGTATAGAGTGCGACCAAACTTATGCCAGCTGCCCACAGCGTCCAGCACATATTTCAATCCACGCACTCGTATAGAGTGCGACCTGCAAAAGATGGTCATAGGCACCTCATTTTCAGATTTCAATCCACGCACTCGTATAGAGTGCGACCCGTAGTAGCCGATTGGATCACCCTTTACGATACCTAATTTCAATCCACGCACTCGTATAGAGTGCGACCCTTGTCTCTACGAAAGGAATTACGGATAACAGATATATTTCAATCCACGCACTCGTATAGAGTGCGACGTTCTACGCTATTCCACTTGACATTTTTCACTTATTTCAATCCACGCACTCGTATAGAGTGCGACTGCAAAAGATGGTCATAGGCACCTCATTTTCAGATTTCAATCCACGCACTCGTATAGAGTGCGACTTGAACACAATAATATCATCCTTTTTTCATACAGATTTCAATCCACGCACTCGTATAGAGTGCGACATAGGGGCATAAGATAGCGAACAAGCAACGGGGGAATTTCAATCCACGCACTCGTATAGAGTGCGACTACATAAAAAAAATGGCCATTTTTTTCGTATACAATTTCAATCCACGCACTCGTATAGAGTGCGACTTAGCCATCCAATCAACCATTTTAGGAGTAAGAATTTCAATCCACGCACTCGTATAGAGTGCGACGACAACGCAAAAAGGCCCCTGACTCGACTATTAATCATTTCAATCCACGCACTCGTATAGAGTGCGACCGCCAGGCTCTTGTACATAGAAAGCGTCCGTATTATTTCAATCCACGCACTCGTATAGAGTGCGACTTTAACCCGGATTCGATCTAATATAACGTACCGTATATTTCAATCCACGCACTCGTATAGAGTGCGACAATTTTCGCGGTGGTTCCAGGTTCTTGGTGAAACAATTTCAATCCACGCACTCGTATAGAGTGCGACTACCATAGCGAAATATTTCCCTTTTTCTTCGGAAAGATATTTCAATCCACGCACTCGTATAGAGTGCGACGCCAATCAAAACGCCAGAATCTGAGTAAAATGCAACGCATTTCAATCCACGCACTCGTATAGAGTGCGACTAAAATAAGACCGAATACGATAATGGATATGTGCAATTTCAATCCACGCACTCGTATAGAGTGCGACGTGTATTGAAATTTGCATTTCTTAGATTAATCTAAATTTCAATCCACGCACTCGTATAGAGTGCGACCAAGGTACGCTGTCCGCTGACCTCTACAGCCAGACGATTTCAATCCACGCACTCGTATAGAGTGCGACAGCGAAAATGGAGAGATTCATACCCCAATGGTATCAATCTCACACATTCCCGTAATAAACGATACCGAAAAGGGCTGGATCAAGCGTTGACTTTTATCGCCAACACCCTTTCCAAGCCTTTTTCGACAAAATTCGAGGTGCGAAGGACCTGGGGTTTTTATGTGAGCTTCACATTCGCACCTTACTTGGACAGCCACTTCAAAAACTCAATATAAAATAGTGTTAATCTCCCCAATACTCCTCGGGATGATATTCAATTTTAGAATCAGCTTCGAGCGTAAGCTCGCCTGTCTGATCATTATATTTCACGCTTTCCGGGGTTACGTAATACCAATGCTTCACGATGGATTTATCCTCCGGTGTTACAAAACGAAATACGTTCAGTTCTCCGCTATAACGTACAATCGCCTCGGCCGTCTCACGCGGAAGCTCTTGAAGTGTGAAGCAAAAGAGGCCATCCGTCGTTTCCAGACGGCAATCGAATACCTGCTTGCGGCTGTCAGCAAAGCTACGACCCGTGACAGCATGCTTGATCAGCCAAGTTTCCTGCTGCGCCATGGCGCGCACCTCCCTTTTAAGGTAAATCTATCAGCATGTAAAATACAGGCTCCTGTGCCTCCAGCAACAGCTTCGGCTCCTGCTCAATCCGGGCCGAGTCACGCTCTTGCAGAATATGTTGACCGTTCACACGAAGTGAGCCTTCGATGATGAACAAGAACACACGTCTTCCCTCAGCCTGTGTGAATTCCAGACGCTCTCCAGCCTGAAGCTTGCTTAAATAAATCGTCAAATCCTGATGGATGGCAGCGATTTCGCCCTCCGTGCCCGGAACACGATTCCCGGCAACGACAGGCAAAAGCTGGCCGTGCAATCGCTCAGGGTTGAACGCTGTAGCCTCATATGATGGCTCCAGCCCTCTCGTGTGCGGGCTAAACCACAATTGCAGTAAACAGACATCCTCCGTTTGCGAAGCGTTGTGCTCCGTATGGACGATGCCGCGGCCCGCTGACATCCGCTGAATGCCTCCAAAACGGGTCACCGCCTCATGTCCACGGTTGTCCTCATGACGCAGCTCTCCATAAAGTACGATGGAGACAATCTCCATGTCACTGTGCGGATGCGCCCCAAAGCCCCTTCCCGGTGCGATGACATCGTCATTACAGACGCGCATAGGGCCAAACGCTGTATTGTTCTCATCCTGATACTCCGCGAATGAAAAGCTGTGACTCCCCCGCAGCCAGCCCTTATCGAAGCTGAATCGCGATGCAGCCGGATATATTGTGAACATAATAGCCCTCCTTCAAGAAGAAAAATGAGATCGAATCCTTCTCAATTGTACCCGAGCCCAAGCGATAAAGCTACGCCTGAATCTGAGCGATAATTTCATCGATAAAGGACTGCAAGGTACTGGTAACATAGGCTTCCTTGCGACGGATAAACACCGTTGTCACTTCATTGTACGGCTCTGGCAGCGCATGACAATGCACATGTCCCTGGGCCCTCAGCCCGCTGATCGAAGACTCGGGGAACACGGTCATTCCGATACCAGCCGCCACGCTGCCGACAATCGTCTCAAACGTCCCAAACTCCATAATCTGCTTGGGGATAATTCCCTCCATCTTGAGCCAGGTTTCCAGCCGCTCCCGGTACCCGCACCCTTTTTTATATAAAAGGAGCGGACGGGTTGTAATATCCTCTACGGAAAAGTCATCTCCCTGGGAAACGAGGACCAGCTTTTCCTGAAAGACATCAAACTGTTCGATAAGGGGATGTTTCACTGGTCCGGTCACAAAGGCTCCATCCAGCCTCATTTCTGCAACCTCCTGCACCAGATGCTCTGTAACCCCGGCCTTGAGCGACAGCTCAACATCCGGGTAGTGGCTGTAGTAAGCATGCAAAATCGAAGGTAATGCAACCACCGTCTCCACAATGCCGATCTCCAGCACTCCCGAAGGTGTCGAAGTACTCTGAAACGCATGCTTCATCTCCTCAAATTGCGACAAAATGCTCTTCGTATATTGCAGCAGACGCTTCCCCTCCGCATTGAGGATCATGCCCCGCTTATGTCTATAAAATAAAGGCGTTTGCAGCTCCTTTTCCAACAGCTTGATTCTGGCCGTCACATTGGACTGAACATAGCTAAGCTCGGCTGCCGCCTTGCTGACACTGCCATGAGCAGCTACGGTCTGGAAAATGTTCAAATCGTTCAAATCCACTACTGCTCCCCCTTAATGTAAAGGGCAAGACCGCCAAAATTAACGCGCCTTGTCACTTATGATCATTTTAAATGATCATAATGTTTATTTTCAATCATTTTACCGTCAGCTTCCCATCCTTTATGATGTGTCCATAAGATATGTCCGCTGAGGCCGGCAAGGAGGAGCTTTTTTTCACCATGAATAAACAAATCATGACCGGATCGTTATTGTGTCTGATCGCCAGCATGTCCTGGGGCGCCATGTTTCCGGTTTCGCACATTGCCTTACAACAAGTCAATCCGCTGTATTTTTCGTTTTTACGTTATTTTGTCGTTGCGCTCATTCTGATCGTGCTGCTGTGGCTCAAAGAGGGACGGGCTGCCTTTCGCTTTGAGGGCGGGGGCAAGAAATTGCTTTTCTTCGGTACGATGGGATTTACCATCTACAATATGGCCGTTTTCCAGGGACAACACTGGATGGGGGCAGCAGGCACCATTGTAGCTTCTATTATGGAAGTTCTGATGCCGATGATCTCGATTGCCATGATATGGACCCTGACTCGTAAAATGCCTCCGAAATATACGCTGATCAGTATGGTGATCGCATTGGCTGGAGCAATACTTGTGATTACGAACGGAAAATGGACCTTCTTCACGCTTGCCGGGCAGCATTTGCTGCCGCTGCTGCTCATTTTTGCAGGGGTCGTCGGGTGGGTCGTGTATTCCATGGGAGGCAGCCACTTTGCAGGCTGGTCCACTCTTCGCTATTCGACCTTAACCTGCCTGCTCGGAACCCTTGTTTCCTTCGTCGTTGTCACCGTTTCCTCTGCCTTCCATTGGATTGCAGTGCCGGACTGGCAGGATGTATGGTCAGTTAAATACGAAATGAGCTTTATGATTCTGCTTCCAGGACTTGCAGCCTTGCTGAGCTGGAATGCCGGAATCCGCAAGCTGTCTCCGCTGAACGGAATTCTATTCATTAACTTTGTACCGATTACTACGCTCGTGCTTATGTACTTCCAAGGCTATGCCATCAGCCAATTCGAGCTGTACGGGACATTGCTGGTCATCTTTGCACTAGTGCTGAACAACATGGTTCAAAGAAATACGCTACGCACCTCCAGCACTTCAAGCCGTATCCGTTTCCGCTTGGATCGACGCAAATTATTCCAAAGATAGTGCCTAATCTATAATGAGCCATACATTGTGGCAAAAAGCATAAAAGCGCATGGACAAGGAGAATAAACTCCTGTATCCGTGCGCTTTTATCGTTTATTATTTTTCTCCGACCCGGAAGCGTCCAACCAGCTCACGCAGTTCCTCAGCCATTTGGCTCAGATCCGCTGAGGAAGAAGCAATTTCCTCGATAGAAGCAAGCTGCTGTTCAGCTGCCGCTGAGATCGACTCGGTGTTGCCCGCTGCCTCGTTCGAAATATGGGAAATATCGCTCATAATACTCACGACACCTGCGGCACCCCGGGCCATTTCCTGTGTCACTCCGGTAATATCATTGATATGCTCCGTCGCTAGTTCCACAGCCTGACTGATTTCCGCAAAAGACTGCTCAGACGTGCTTACTGAATCTATCCCTTCTGTAACCCGTGTTCGCGCTTGGCGCATAGCCGTCAAAGCATGTTCCATATCCATTTGCATGGCCTCAATACGCTCTGAAATCAAGGTCGCTGATTTGGCAGATTCCTCAGCCAGCTTGCGTACCTCCGTAGCAACCACAGCAAAGCCTTTGCCATGATCGCCAGCACGTGCCGCCTCAATGGATGCATTTAGCGCCAGCAGGTTCGTTTGCTTGGCAATACCGGATATGACGCCGATAATATTCTCAATTTCGCCAGAGCGTTCACTCAGGGAATCCATCGCATGTCCGAGATCGTTAACGGTCTCGTCGATATCATGCATCTTCTGTACAGCTCGCGTAGCTGCCTTGCTGCCTGCTTGTGCGGACTCTGCGTTGCTTTTCACCTGTTCAGATACGCCCACCATACGCTCGGATACGTTTACTGCCTGCTGAGCAAGCTCTTCCATGCTTACAGAGCCATGTTTGACACTCTGAGCCTGACGCTCGCTGCCTACTGCTACTTCCTGAATAGCTATGGTGACATGCTCAATGGCTTGAGTCGTCTGATCGGCCCCCGAAGCCAATTCCTCTGCCGAAGAGCTTACCCGATCTGTGGTTTCGTGTACGCTTCGAATCATCGTGCGCAAGCTATCCACCATCGTTTGGAAGTGGGAAGACAGCTGACCCACCTCATCGGTTTTCCCTGTCTCCAAATCGCCTGTCAAATCCCCTTCACTGATCTGCTCTGCCGATTTTTGCAGTTTGCGGATCGGCACCAGGACGGAACGGGTAATCAGGAAGATCGCAATAAGTGCAAGCACCAACGAGGCTGCCAGCACAAAAATGGTTACGTAACGCATGGCGGCGGTGGCATCGCTAATTTCGGATTGATAGAAGGTTCCTGCAATTTTCCAGCCGGTTTCCTTATTCGTTACATAGTTCAGGTACTTCTCTTGGCCTTCATACACATATGTATATTGCCCGCTCTGCGCAGCATACATATCATTAATAAAGCTTGCATCGAGAGTTGTACCCGGCTTAATCGTAGGGTGGACCACAAATTTTTTCGTATGATCCAAAATAATGATATATCCCTCTTGCCCCACTTTGATGGAAGCCAGTTTACGTACACTCTCCAGATTCAGAGAAATCCCGATAACTCCGGACTGGTCGGAGAGCGTTTGAGATACCACGACAACAGGAATACCGGATGAATTTATTACGACAGGGGTAATTGCCACTTTACCAGGCTGCTTCATCGCTTCGATATACCAGTCCCGCTTGCGGGGATCATATGTACCTTCGTCCTCTTTAGGCACCCCCCGAATCATCAAGCCATCTGGAGTACCGACAAAAATATCGGTCGCATCCTCGTGCAGACCTATGTATTGGATCAGCTTGGGCTGAATCAACGGGCTGTTTCGACCATCAATCATGGAGCCATCGAGTCCCTTAGCCAAATAACCCACATCTTTGATTTTACTGGAAAGTGAGTATTCGATTACCGAATTAGCTGTCACTACTCCCTGATTTGCACTGCTGTAGAGCTGCTTCTCCATAGCATTAAACGATGAATTATAAGTCGCGATAGATATACTTAAGCTCGGAACCAACAAAATAAGCAGAAAACCTAAAACAAGCTTGTTTCTGAGTGTCCAAATGGTCGTTCTCTTTCGCATTTTTCCCATGTGTTTTTCCCCTTTACTTGAAAAGCTATGTTTTAATTACACTCATGGAAGTTATATCGGTCAAGTGCAGCAAATGATTTACAGCTATATTTCACAAATGGGCAAAATAAAAAACCGCGCCCTGAGACCAAGGGCGCGGTTCATATGATAAATTAGACCTGTACGTTACTATTTTCTGTCTTTTTACGACCAAACAACTGATCCACCGCCAGAAAACGTCCACCAACAAGTGCTTGCTGAAGGCTAGTGAACAGAACCAGCAGATCAAATTCAATCGAGCCGAAAGGCTGTCCCTTTTTAGCCGTCAGCAATACACCGATCATCACGATGGTCAATGCTGCTCCGGCAATTCGTGTTCCGATGCCCAGAACTAGTGCAATACCGCCAACCAGCTCAACCGTAGCGACCACAGGAGCCAACCAGCCAGGAAGTCCGATACTTTGGAAGAAGCCAGAGGTTCCGTCCAGTCCCTGAAATTTTTGTGAACCGTGAACAATGAAAATGACCCCTGTAAAGATTCGTACCAACAGTAATCCAATATTCGTAAGTGTTTGATTCATATGCTCATCTCCTTTAGGTTGTATACAGTTTAGGTAATCAACACTACAATGTGTAGTGTATTACATATCAATAATCGGTAGCGCATAAAGCGCCACCCATTAGGATATATCTTGCCAAACTACATTAACGCCAGTGCAAACATAAGCGTCAGCATCACTAGCACATAGCTGGAAAACATAATCGAACGCCAGGGCATTGGAATGATCGGCTCTAGCTGCGGGTCTAGAATACGTGAGATTCGGTAGTTAATAGACGTTTCTGCAAAAGAGGAGCAAGCGGCGGAGTTTACCAGGCGGGTCTTGGCAGGCTTCATACTCAGAAGCTTGAGCAACGCGCTTCCAATCCCAACCGGTGAACCGGCTCGATTAATTGCTTCATTGTCGGCTAAAATTTCACGGGCTATCTTATATTGGTTGGTAATATGACGCAGCACCGGCAAGTAGAACAGCAGGGTGGCACATATTTGCAGCATCCATGTCTTCAATGGATCATAATGTTTCATATGATGCGCTTCATGGTATATGACAGCCTCCTCCTCGTGTTTGTCCAGTACGGACAACAATGCGGAGGATAATACAATGCGCGGCTTCCATAATCCCATGGTGAAGGCAGCAGGCTTGGCATAATCTATGACCCAAATCCGGTCAGCTCCGAGTTCACGATATCGTTCACCCAGTGCCCCCGTCAGCGGCAGGTCACGCATTCGGTGCAGTCTGCGGAAAGCTGCCCTCGTGGCCATACACTGTCGGACCGCTTCGCACCCGGCGATGCCGAAGGTAAGAAAGACGAGCCCGCTAAGCGCATCCACCATGTAGCCGATTCCATAATTTTGCAATAGACTTCTGCAAATTTGAAACACGTTAAAATTCAATTTCCAGCCGAAAACATGCTGCCCGGCGTACATACCCATCTGTATAAGGGCGAAACCCGAAATCAAGGCGCCTGCTGTAAACAGTAATTTAGAACGTGTTTTCCACATCGTCTACATATCCTTTTTCCATTGTTTAATTTTTTGTTCCAGACGTTCGATCAGCACGGGATCAGCCATCTCCAGAGCATCAATCATATGATTGACAGCGAGTGGACCAAATTCATCCACCAATTCGTGACTCAGCTCCTTGGATTGTTCATCCATGAACTCTTCCCTGCTTAGAACCGGGCGATATAAAGACGTTCTTCCGTGAATACTCTTACTCAGTATTCCCTTTTCCACCAAACGATTCATAACGGTCATCACCGTATTGAAGTTAAAGTCACGGTCCCCCTTCAACGCGGTCTGCACTTCTTTGATACTCCGATCCGAAGTGGACCATAAAATATCCATGATTTTGGCTTCCAGAGGTCCGAAAAAACGGTTAAGTCCGGTTTCGCCAGCTTTAAAATTCAGTCGTTTCATAAGAAGCACCTCACACTACCGATTGTAGTGTATGCACCCTGATAAAGTCAACTGTCTCACCTTGTGTCCGTTTCCTCAAGGAATTCATATATCTCCGCCGAATGTCTTCATCCGGCGGAAATTCGTCAGCTTTGATGACCTTCAGTTCAATCTGCCAATCTGTAGCCTACGCCTCTTACCGTCGCAATATATTCAGGCTCGGCAGGTCGGTCATCCAGCTTCTTGCGCAAACTTTTGACATGCACGTCTACAACGTTGCTGCCACCTACAAAATCCGTCTCCCAGATATCGTGCATCATTTGCTCACGGGAGATCACTTTGCCTTGCGCATCAATCAGCTTCAACAGCAAATCGTATTCTGTTTTGGTCAAACTCAATTGTTTTTCTTCTTTGTATACTAGCATTTTATCACGGTCAATCCAAATATCCTTGAACATCGTGCGACGGCTGGCCTGCCCTGCCTGACGGGAAGCTGCCGGATGACGTACAATCATCCGTTCGATATCATGCACCATGTGATTGGAAGCCAGCGGCCATACCAGAACCTCTTCGGAAGGAAGCAGTTCATGCGCTTGTACAGCCGACCGATCCTGAACCACATACATGACGGGGGTGTCTTTCATATGCTCTGCCGCAAGACGATTGCGGAAATCCAGCAACTCACTACGTGTATCGGCAGCAGTCAAATCGTAAATCAACAGATCACTTCCCAAATGGCGCTGCACTTCCGGCTCCCAGCGATGGAACACCATCACATCAAAGCATGCGTCTGACAATGTACGTACCAAGCCATGAACTACACCCGGAACCGAGCTGATCAGAACGAGGCGACGTGTGGTTGGGCAGTACAACGGCTCATTGGAAGGAACCGTCCGCAACACAGGAGCAGAGGGAGTCGATAACATCGTTGTCCAGTTCCCCTTTACCCGTCTGGGCATCTCAGCTGCTTTGAAACGATTCGTTATTTGATTCGCTTGCTTTGGCATTCCTTACACACTCCTCCGAATACAACATGGGCATGGGCAATGGCATATCCCGTTTCATGCGCAACCGTCTCGGTCCAATCGTCTGGAACCTCGCTCATCACCTCATCTACTCGTCCGCATACCTGACAAATAATATGCTGATGATCGTCCATCCGTCCGTCATAACGACTGGCAGCTTCCCCCAGCTTCAACTCACGGATTAATTCCTTATCTGTTAAATAGCGCAGCGAATTATATACCGTACCATAGGCTAGATTATATCCACGCTCCATTAACCGATTCATAACATCAGCCGCAGTAGGATGATCATGGGCCTCACGAACCACATCGTACACCGCTTGGCGTTGCGAGGTTAAATTTAAGGTTCTCATACCGCATCTCCCTTAACTAATCCAGATTATATTTATACTTAACTAGTAATCACAATAACATTTAATTTAGAATAAGTATAAATCTTAATTTATTCCAAGTCAATGGGGTCGGATAAATTGAGTTACTTGTATTTCGGAAGTATGCTCAATCCATTCCCAGTTATGTACTAGATATAAGGGCGAAACATTATAACCCACACTGGCGTAATAAATTTAATAAATTCTTCATTTTGAAGCCTAATGTCAGTTTTTTTTGATAAAATGAAGGAATATGCCTCTCGGGAGGGTTTAGCATCTTGTTCAGTACTTTTTTTGTGAATATCTGTATCCTCGTTACCTTTTTGTACATAACCGGCCTCATATCACAAAGATATAAAATCCGTCTACACACCTTAAAGCGCAAGGTACATTGGATCGGGGGCGCTCTTTTTGGATGCTATGGCATTGTCTTGATGTACTATTCGTTCCACGTTGGTTTTAATACGATTGCCGATCTTCGTCATCTGGCTATTATAGCTACCGCGACTTACATTGGCGGTCCAGCTGCGCTCATCGCTACCCTTTTTGTGTGCTTAGGCAGATTATTGCTGTTTGGTGTTACCACACAGGCCATTGTAGGCGCCTTTTTTATGATGCTCGTGGGCATAGGCTGCGCTTTGCTGTCACATCTGTCCTGGTCCCGTTTGCCTAAGCTGGTCATTATGAATATTTTCGCTTTGGGTGTTATCTTTTTCCCTTTCATGATTAATTTGAATAATAATATAGATGCTGTCCTGCACGTTTATCCGCTCCATTTTGTGATTTCTATGGCAGGTGGATTTCTTCTATATCTCATTGCTGAGTCAATCAATACCTCTAATGAGCTATTGCTTCGTCTGGAGCACACCTCCTATACAGACCATCTCACCAATTTAAGCAACAGAAGGCAGCTTGAATCTTCACTGGAAGAGCAGCTTCCCCGGGCTCGTCAACGTCACGAGCACCTATCTGTACTGGTGCTGGATATTGATCACTTCAAGGAAGTGAACGATACCTATGGTCATGCTGCGGGAGATGCCGTGCTGCGCCAGCTTGGACAGATTTTGATTGACAAATGTCGCTCTAATGACATAGTCACCCGCAGCGGGGGAGAGGAATTCACCGTGCTTTTACCGAATTGTACTTTTCAGCAAGCACTGCGCATAGCGAATCAGATTCTTAGCGGCGTAAATCAGTACGAGTTTGTTCTGGCGGACAGGCCTATTCTTAAAGTCACCGTATCGATCGGCGTGACAACCTTTCCTGATACCGGGGGAGATATATCCGGGGCGGCTCTGCTGGAGCAGGCGGATAAAGCATTATACGAAGCTAAACATGCAGGGCGTAACCGGATTTGCTCGTATGAAATATAGAATAGCCGATACAATCCTCTTTTGGGGAGTTGTATCGGCTATTATCATTTTGAATAAAAATGTGCTATTCACTTTTGGAAGATGCCTCGTTATCCTTGCCTTCATTATGGCTGCAGCTGCCCACTGCAAGTGTTGTACGCTTGGCGAGTGAAGCCAGTGTATGAGACTCCCATACCTCCAGCATACGGCGTTCGCTCTCGGCTAATATTTCAGATACAGCGATCGCCAGCTCCCCACAAAAAGGGTTCGTCTCCGGTTCATGCATCATACCCGGGAAAATCGGATCACCTATTTCAATGGCGTGATATATATCCGCGAGTGTAATATGGTCTGCCGAACGGGTCAGCACATAGCCTCCCTCACGGCCCTCGCGTGCTGCGATTAATTCTGCCTGTACAAGTCGCGTCAGCACCCTGCGTACCAGGGTTACTTCACAGTCAATGGAGCGGGCAATCGATCCGCTGGCACAGAGCTCTCCATGCTTTTCCAAATAGACAAGCGCCTTTACCGCCACCCCAAGCCATCTGGGCGTTGCGGTGCGTAGTCTTTTTTCACTATTCAAATGAAATGACACCCCTAAGCTGTAGAAACTTCGATGAATGCATTGTACGTGAAGTCAGAAGTAAGTTCAAGCCTGCGGACCAGAATCTCCTATAGAACAGCAAGCGTCCAAAATAAAATGACTTAACCGCACCTCCCCACTCAACCACAGGTACACATCATGTACGCCCGAGATTGGACACAGCGCTTCGGCGAGCGTCATCCATGCTTGCGCTCCTCCTGTATTGCCCACGTTCATACAGGCCACTGCTTCGCTATCCGGCGTATCCAAACTCAGCTCAATAACTGCGTCGCTGCTATTGCCTGACACGCGGCATTGAAATTCAGCCGTGCTCGCCGTCCCCCATTCCACGCCGTGAAAAGCGATCCAGCCAGGATACTGAGGTGAATACGGACGTACACAGGCCTCCGTTTGCTCCTTGCTTTCATCCAGCAGAATATTGGCACAATCATCAAAGTTCTCAGCGCGAATGCTCCGTCCGGCTTGACGGGGTGGAATGACTTCACCTCGAACGTTCACAGGATGCTCCAGCCGGATATCCGTTGAAGAAGCGCCTGCCAGCAGGGTGTATTCGCCAGCTTCAACGCAATAGCGATCCCGTGTAACATCCCAGATTGCCCAATCCTTCACTTGAATCGTAAAAGCAATCGTTCGCGTCTCCCCCGGCTCTAAGCGGACACGTTGAAATCCGCACAAGGTCTTCAACGGCCGCTTGACCCGCGAAGCTCCAGGCCGTACATATAGCTGTACAACCTCCTCGCCGGCAGCTACGCCCCGATGGGTCACATCCACCCACACCTGAAGAGTATCCGTGGCATCCAGTGCAGCAATGGAGCTTACATTGCCCGCTCCATCCTCTGTAGCCGCCCATTCGCTTGCACCAGACGCTTGGGCATTTGTGCGCAGCTTGCTATATTCAAATGGCGAGTATGTCAGCCCGTGACCGAACGCGTACAAGGGTTCACCTTCATAATACTGATAGGTACGGCCGCCACGAATAATATCATAATCTTTGATGTCGCCCAATTGCTCCTCGCTCTGATACCATGTCATGTTCAACCGACCCGCGGGCGCATAATCACCGAATAGGACATCGGCTACTGCCGTACCATGCTCTTGACCCGCATGAGACGTGTATACGATCGCAGGGATATGCTCCTGAACCCAGGGAATGGCAAACGGGTAGCTGCCTGTCAAAACCACAATCGTATTCGGATTGACACGGTACACCTCCTCGATAAGCCGCTGCTGGGAAGCTGCCAGCTCCAAGCCTGGGCGGTCATTCTCTTCTTTGCCGTTAATGAGCGGGTGATTGCCAACAAATACAATCGCTGTATCTGCCGCTTGCGCAGCGGCTATCGCCTCCGCTAAACCATCCGACACCGTTTCTACCTGGAACGTCGCATGGCCCTGCCCTGAGGCCGTTGAGACTGTCGAGGCGTTACCTGCTACAGCGTTGGGAACGGAGCTTGTGGTCTCCACTGCCTTTAATGAGCCCTCCGCCCCAGCTACCACAGGCTTGCCGTTCCATGTCGTCCACACACACTTCCCTTTTTCAACAGGAGTCAGTCCGAACACTTCTTTAACATACCAGCCATAGGCCTCTTCAGCTGTCACACGAAGCGTTTCTTCATCGCTCGTCATATAAGCACCCAGATGCTCATCGGCTAACGTCACGCTTCCATAGCCCCAATCCGTCATGGTTAATACCGTCGGCTCTCCATCATGGGACAGCCGCATTTCGCCGGAAGGATCGACTGTAAGCTTCGCCCCGTCAGCCGCCGCCGTTAGGACCACACGATCCTTGGCATCGCGGTACATGACGCGTTCCTTCGTGTCCTCGCTTTCCAGCTTGGCGCGAATCGCTTCCAGAGGTGTCACCCGATAAGGCAATGTACCGGAATACCAGTCGCGGTACACCTCATTGCCGAGCGTACCGATCACGGCTACCTTGCCACATTGCGCAGGGTCCAGCGGCAAGAGCCCGCGCTCATTTTTGAGCAGCACGACCTGCTCCCTTGCCGCACGCAGCGACAATTCACGGGCTTGCTCCGTCATTAGATGCTCTTCCCCGATCAATGCATAGGGATTGTCTGCCGCCGGATCAAACTCTCCCAAACGGAATCGGACACGGAACGTATGGAATAGTGCCCGATCCAGATCTGCCTCCTCCAGCGTTCCTTGCGCCAACGCCTCACGGATGGCCTGCTTGGAAAGCTCCGCATCATCTGTTATGCTGTCAATTCCCGCTCGAATGGATTCGGCTACACCCGGCGTATGAGAGTCATAATACTGGTGGTCGTTGGCAATCCCCATGACGTCACCCGCATCACTAACGACAAAGCCATCCATCCCCCATTCGCCCCTGACAATATCGTTAACCCCATGATATAACGTCGCAGGCGTTCCATTAATCAGGTTATAGGAGGTCATCATGGACTGGGCTCCACCTTCCGTAAAAGGCTTTTCGAAGGCCCTCAGATAATATTCTCTCAGGTTCCGCGGATCTATGCTGGAAGAGCCACTTCCCCGATCCACTTCATTATTGTTGCCCAGGAAATGCTTTAACGTCGCAACCGCCTTCAAATAGACCGGATGATCGCCCTGTATTCCCTTAACTAGCTCCTTCGATAGCTCCCCTGTCAAATACGGGTCCTCGCCATAGGCTTCCTCGTTCCGTCCCCATCTTGGGTCACGCTCCATATCCACCGTAGGTGCCCACAGGGTCAGGCCGTTTAACTTCGGATCACGGCGGTAATAGACACGTGCCTCATCTCCGATCACAGAGCCAATCTGCCGCATCAATTCCGTATCCCATGTACACGCCAATCCTACGGGCTGAGGAAATGAAGTCGCCTCACCCAGCCAGGCTATACCGTGTGCCGCTTCCGTACCGTGCTTGTACGCCGCGACTCCCAAACGATCAATGGCAGGCTGATATTGCAGCATGGATTCAATCTTTTCCTCCAAGGTTAGCCGGGACACTAAATCTCGTACACGCTCATCCAGATGAATCTTCGGATCTTGAAATAAATATTCGATATCCGTTGTTTCATGACTCATATCCGTCATCTCCTTATCCCATTCAAAATATGATGAAAAGGCCTACATGAAAGCGTTTCAATCTATCATAGCGAAAAAGGAGAAGCCCGGCAACAATTCCGAAATCCTCCTAATATTGGATGAAAAAGAAGCCATAGCAAAAAAACAAAAAAAGTTATTTTCCCCTGCAATATTCAAAGCAAAAAATGATATTTTTTGGTATAATCAGGATATATCGCGAAAGGAGGAAGCAAGGATGAAAAATACCGGAATGACACGGCCTCTGGACCAATTGGGGCGAATTGTACTTCCTAAGGAAATGCGCACCACGATGGATATCAATATTGGTGATTCGCTTGAGTTTTTCGTAAATGAAGAAGGATTTGTGTTAAGAAAGTATACCGGAGTCTCCTGCAAATTTTGCGGCACAGTTGATCATTTAACTTATTTTCGAGACAGCTTTATTTGCGCAGACTGCATCCAGGTATTAAAGACAGAGGAAAATGTACATGCCACCAGCACCGATGCCATCCATGCTCAAGAACATGTCAAACCGATCCAAACCAATACAACCTGGCGGCCTAAGCAATCCAGAGTGCAACAGGGTGAAATGGTAAAAAAGCTCCGCAAGCTGATTCAGGAACATCCAAACCTGCCACAAAAAGTTTATGCCGAAATGCTCGATATTTCCCAGGGCCGGGTGTCTCAGCTAAAAAAGTTGCTCTAGACCCACAATTCTATATTTTTTTTCATCACGTATTCCATAGTCAGGTATAGAGTAAAGAGCGTATCTACAGATGTGTTCTTTACTCTATGCCTGACTTTTTTTGTGCTCCGCGCCTCCACATGGATGTGACAATAGTCACATACTCTCGTAACATCCCTATATACAATATATAGATCGAAACAATTACTTAGAACACAATATCATCAATATGTTGTTTTTGTGAAAATAATATATATTTTACTATATGGAGGGTTTTACGATGAAAGTGCTGGAGGAACATCAATTATACGATATCGGCGAGCGGGTCATAGGGGCACAAGATCTGGACATGCTGCGCGAGAATGCAAACCTGAACGGAGAATCATTCAGCGGCAAAATGAGCAAGCTCGGCTCCGAGTATGCCAAATGGTATGCGCGCTTGCGTGTGCTTCCGCCTGAACTGACGAACGCCATTGACCACGGATATGTATATGTTCACGATTTGGACCAATATGCGCTCGGAACTACGAATTGTATCTTTATCCCTTTTGGTCGTTTGCTGCAAGACGGCTTTAATACAGGCAATGGCTCTGTGCGCACACCGCAAACGATCATGTCCGCTATGGCACTGGTCGCTATCATATTCCAGTCCCAGCAAAACAGCCAATTCGGGGGAGTCTCCGCCAATAAAATAGATTGGGACCTTGCTCCTTATGTTGCCCGGTCCTTCCGCAAGCACTTGCGTAAGGGACTCCGGCTGTTTGAGGAAGAGATTATGCCTGCGCTGTCTGAGGATGAACTACATATAGCCAATACCCAATTGCAGGCAATCTGCCCTCGTTCCTATGCATTTGCATGCGAAGAAACGAAAACAGAGACCCGGCAGGCCGCTGAATCGCTCATTCATAACCTGAACACCATGAGCAGTCGGGCGGGGGGACAAATTCCGTTCACTTCACTGAATTACGGGATGTGTACTTCTGCTGAAGGACGGCTTGTCTCGCAATCGCTGCTGGAAGCCACGATTCGCGGCCTGGGCAGCGGGGAAACTCCTATTTTTCCACAGCATATTTTCCAATGTAAAAAAGGAGTCAATCAAGCAGAGGGCGATATCAACTACGATCTGTTCTTAAAGGCTGTAGAATGCTCCAGCAAACGGATGTATCCCAATTTTGTAAATGTGGATGCTACCTTCAACCTGCCCTTTTACCGCGCAGATGACCCGGATACCATCATTGCAACGATGGGCTGCCGTACCCGCACCATTGCTGACCGTTTCGGCAGAAACCGTCAAAGCGGCAAGGGGAATCTCTCGTTTAATACCATTAATCTGGTGCGTCTCGGCATTGAATATGGCATTTGCACAGGCAAGCGCAAGCTGCCTGACCGGGATGGCTTTGATGCCAAACTGGAAGAGGTTATGCGCATTGCTGTGGATGGACTCATGCATCGCTATCATATCCAAACCAGCCAGCCTGCCAAAGCGTCAGACTTTATGATGCGCGAAGGCGTATGGGAAGGTGGAGATAAGCTGGAGCCGAATGAACAAGTGGGAAGCGTGCTCAAGCACGGTACGCTGTCGCTCGGATTTATCGGGTTAGCCGAATGCATGAAGGCACTGTATGGCAAGCATCACGGAGAGGATGACGCTGTATACCGTGAGGCTCAGCGAGTCATCACTTCCATGCGCGTGTATTGCGACCGGATGAGTGAACATTACAACCTGAACATTACATTGTTCGCTACACCTGCCGAAGGCTTGTCCGGCAAGTTCACACTGCTGGACCAACGTGATTTTGGAATTATTCCCGAGGTGAATGATCGAGAATACTACACGAATTCTTTCCATATACCTGTGTATTACACGCTGCCAGCTGCCCGTAAAATCAGTTTGGAGGCTCCGTTCCATAATCTGTGCAACGCTGGCGCGATTTCGTACATCGAACTGGACGGCAATGCGCGGAATAACCCGGATGCGTTTCTTAAAATTGTGCAGTACGCACTTGGTCAGAACATCGGCTACTTCTCCATCAACCATCCGGTAGACCGCTGCACGGACTGCGGCTATGAAGGAATTATCGGGACAAGCTGTCCCCAATGTGGCACAGACGAGGAACACACGCACTTTCAACGTTTGCGTCGGGTAACCGGATATCTGACAGGTGATTATACCGTTCGCTTCAATGCTGCCAAGCAAGCCGAAGTTCGCGACCGGGTGAAGCATAAGTGAATTTGTGCGGCTATATTCCGGAATCTCTGAACGAAGGGTACGGCCTGCGCACCGTCGTGTTCATTAGTGGCTGCCGCCATGCCTGTCCCGGCTGCTTCAATCCGGCGTCGTGGAACTTCCGCGCAGGTGAGCCATTCACGCCCGAACGACAACAGGAAGTCATCCGTGACATCATGGACAATCCGTTGTTGGACGGACTGACTCTCTGCGGAGGAGACCCGTTTTTCTCCGCGCAGGAATGCTCGCAATTTGTACGTGACTTCCGCGCAGCCTGTCCTGATCGAAACGTGTGGGCTTATACGGGTTTTGTCTATGAGGATTTGCTCGCAGATCAGGCTCGACGGGAGCTGGCGCTGCTATGCGATGTAATTGTGGATGGACCTTTTGTAGAGCAACAAAAGGACCTGACTCTCCGCTTCCGGGGCAGTCGCAATCAGCGTCTGGTGGATGTAAAAGCCAGTATTCAGGCAGGTCATGCCGTTTCATTAGCTTGAGATCATTTTGTACTCTGCCAAATGTTATATCCTAAGACAAGTCCCCCACTATAGGGAAGGCTTGTCTTTTTTCTATTGCGCATCCCGTCAGTTTCACTTATGATGATGAACAAGTATACGAGTGCATAAATATTCGTCATACCTTAATTGCATAGCTTGGAGATAGGTGTCTGTTCTATTCAGTTCAGACTTAAAAGGGAAGCCGGTGCAAATCCGGCACGGTCCCGCCACTGTATACGGGGAATTTTCAGCTATTCATATATCCACTGGTTCACACACAGACCGGGAAGGATTGCTGAAAATCATGATCCGTGAGTCAGGAGACCTGCCTATTTCAACAACATCGCAAGTACCTACGGGAGATAGGGAGGTGTTAAGAGCAGTCGCCGTATTTTTGATTTTTCTAATCACGGAGGCATTCTTTCCCCTACTCATTTTTAAGCCTGGGGGATGGAATGCCTTTTTTGGTACGTAAAAATAAACTGGTTGCCAGCTAGGAGGAAAAGCACATGTCTATTAACGAACGGCCTGCATTGTCCGACTTGATTAGCAGTAATCTGGGTTATCCCCGTATCGGCGGAAACCGGGAATGGAAGAAAGCACTGGAACGCTTTTGGAACGGCAGTATAGACGAAAGCGAACTGCATAGTGAGATGAAAAGATTGCGTCTGGAGCATCTGAGCAAGCAGCAAGACAAGGGAATTGACCTCATTCCTGTCGGAGACTTCTCTTATTACGATCACATGCTTGATACATCCGTAATGTTTGGCCTGGTGCCAGAACGTTTCAACTATCGGCCCGCAGGCCCGGTTCCTCTATCTGTTTATTTCGGGATCGCTCGTGGGCAAAAGGGGGCTACCGCCAGTGAAATGACCAAATGGCTGAATACCAATTACCACTACATCGTGCCCGAATTGGCAAATGCAGCCCCGGTACTCACCGAAAACAAACCCTTGCAGGCTTATCGTGAGGCCAAGCAGGAGCTGGGCATTGAAGGCAAGCCGGTCCTCATCGGTCCTTATTCATTCGTGGCCCTGTCCAAAGGCTATGACCGTAAAGATCTAGCCACAATTGTACGAAGCTTCCTGCCGTTGTATACCCGTGTCCTGTCTGAGCTAGCAGCGGAAGGTGTTCAGTGGGTTCAGATCGATGAACCTGTCCTGACCACCTTATTCCCGGCTGAGGATTTGGACATTATTCAGGAAGCCTATGAGACTTTGACCCAAGCGGCACCAGCCTTAAACATTATGCTGCAAACCTACTTTGGCAGCCTGGAGCATTATAAACACCTGTCCACCCTTCCGGTACAGGGTTTGGGTCTTGATTTTGTGCATGATGATGGCGAAAATCTTCAGCATGTACTGCAGCATGGCTTTCCTGCAGGGAAAACGCTGGGCGCTGGAGTCGTTGACGGACGCAACATATGGCGCAGTGATCTGAAGGCCGTAGCTGCGCTGCTCAGTCAGCTGGCGGAACAGACAAGCCCCACACAGCTGATCGTACAGCCGTCATGCAGCCTGCTGCACGTGCCGGTCAGTCTGGAAGCAGAGCAAAAGCTGGACATAGAGCTGGTGCATGCGCTGGCCTTTGCCGATGAAAAGCTCGAGGAAATCGCTGCTCTGACAGCTGCACTTGGCGAGCGCAATCCATCCGCTCTTGCGCAGGTTGAACAAAGCGCAGATGCGGTAGCCCGCTTCAACAGCTCAGCGGCACGTGTACAGACGGCTACCGATATGGCCGCACTGCTGGCCAAAGAGCCTCAGTCACGCAGCGTTCCTTTCGCCCAGCGTCGTGCGATTCAGCAGGATAAGCTGAAGCTGCCTCCACTGCCTACAACGACCATCGGCAGCTTCCCGCAAACCGCCGAGATTCGCAAAGCTCGTCTGCAATATCGCAAAGGAGAATGGTCTGCCGAGCAGTACCGGACATTCATCCAGCAGCAAATCAAGGAATGGATTGATATTCAAGAGGAAATTGGCATTGACGTGCTTGTACACGGGGAATTTGAACGAACAGACATGGTTGAATTTTTTGGCGAGAAGCTAAAAGGCTTTGCTTTTACGCAAAACGGTTGGGTGCAATCCTACGGCTCCCGATGCGTCAAACCGCCGATTATATACGGGGACGTTTTGTTCGATCAACCCATGACTGTGGAAGAAACAGCCTTCGCTCAATCCTTGACTTCCAAACCTGTTAAAGGGATGCTTACAGGCCCTGTGACCATTTTAAACTGGTCCTTCGAACGTAATGATATTCCGCGCAGCCAGGTTGCTTTGCAGCTAGCGCTGGCATTGCGGGCAGAGGTAGAGGCACTGGAACAAGCGGGCATAGGCATGATTCAGGTCGATGAGCCCGCAATTCGCGAAGGACTTCCGCTGAAAAAAGAGCAACAACAAGCGTATCTGGACTGGGCGGTTCAAGCCTTCCTTGTGACCACAGCCACCGTTGAGCCTGCGACCCAAATCCATACACACATGTGCTATTCCGAATTTCAGCATATGATCCAGTCCATCTCCGATATGGATGCCGACGTTATATCTATTGAAACCTCGCGAAGCCACGGAGAACTGATTGTCAGCTTTGAGGATCAGGTATACGACAAAGGCATCGGCCTAGGGGTGTATGATATCCATAGCCCGCGCATTCCCGATGTGGCCGAAATGCTAAGTATGATCCAGCGTGCTCTGCGCGTCCTGCCATCAGATTTGTTCTGGGTTAATCCGGACTGTGGCCTGAAAACCCGCACCAAGGAGGAATCTATCGCCGCATTACGGCAAATGGTGCTGGCCGCTCAAGCCGCCCGGGATGCGTTGGCTGTATCCAATTGATTTTTGTACATTTTCGTACCACCGCTATTATTCTCACAATATTCCATTCCCCTTTCCGGTCCTTTCAGCTAAAGTCCGGAAGGGGGATGGTTCCCACTCCAGCCTTCCCTCCCTCTCATAAAAAGAGATCTTTAACTCTGTCGAATACTTTGCAATCTATCATTTTAATAAATGAAATTAAAGGAACGTTCTATTTGCACATTTAAGCAACATTCGAGATATTTCTAAATAGAACTACTTTCTTCTACAACATTCGCTAATTATTGAGCCCTGGAAGGGCGAAAACCAGTCATTTTTCACGAAAGATTTACTTAATAAAAATTTAATACCTTGCATTAATCAGTACATGATGTTAAATTATACCTGACTACTGTTCCATGATTAGTACCTTGAAAAATTAAGACAAACACACACGTTTCTTCCCCTTATTCCGAACGACATCTATGAATCATCAATAACATCCAGGAAGGGAGCACCGCTCGTGAATGTGAACATCCAATTCAAAAAAGGGGTGCTTGAACTGTGCGTTCTGGTCCTAATTGGTCGCAAGGACCGATATGGCTACGAATTGGCTCAAGCCGTTTCCCGTCATATCGAAGTAGCCGAAGGGGCTTTATATCCACTGCTTCGCCGTCTGGTATCAGAGGGATACTGCACAACCTATTTACAGGCATCGACTGAGGGACCCCCCCGTAAATATTATCGTCTGACCGATACAGGCAACCACTATACGACAATACTTACACGGGAATGGAATGATTTTGTCCATCATGTCGCAAGCCTACTGGAGGAAGGAAACAACAGCTATTAACAAGAAATGGACCACGGTAGATATACACTCGGGTAATGTAACACTTCAAAATGCCTTCGCACAAAATACATCCATCACCGCTAGTTCAGGCAATGCCGAAATTACTAACCTTCAAAATACCCACCTGTCGCAAAATAAACATCCGGCAATTTTACAGCCAATCAGGTTAAGCAGGCTTCCTCATTGGAGGCGAGGTTTGGTTCAAGGAACTTATACTTGTATAATGTAACTATGTACTCAAATGCACAGACCGTTATGTATTCTATTAAGGAGGAGACTGGATGGAACTTAAAAATAAAACAGCTATTATTACGGGGGCCAGCAAAGGAATTGGCAAAGCAATTGCCGAAACCTTGGCCAAGGAAGGCGTTAATCTGGGTTTAATTTCACGCACATTGGCTGATCTGCAAAAATTGCAGGATTCGCTGAGTAGTACATACGGCGTGAAGGTGGTAAGCGCTGCTGCAGATATATCGGATCGCGCACAGGCTGCTGCTGCTGTAGCTTCGCTGGAGCACGAGTTGGGCGCTGTCGATATTTTGATCAACAACGCAGGAATCGCTACCTTCGGTACAGTCGCGGATATGGACCCTGAAGAGTGGGAGCGTATTATTCGCGTCAATTTGTTAGGGACCTATTATGTTACACACGCGGCTCTCCCAAGCATGCTGGCACAACAGAGCGGAAATATTATCAACATTTCCTCTACAGCAGGAGAACGGGGCTTTGCAACAGGCTCGGCGTATTGCGCATCCAAGTTCGCTTTGATGGGCTTCACGGAAGCACTGATGCAGGAAGTTCGCAAATCCAACATTCGCGTTACCGCGCTGACCCCAAGCACCGTCAATACAGAATTGGCGGCAAACGCAGGCTTGCCTATTGGCGACGAAGACCGCATGCTTCAGCCGCAGGATTTGGCCGATTTGACATTGGCCGCATTGAAGCTGCCTTCGCGGGTTCAATTAAAAGTAGCCGGTATTTGGACAACCAACCCACAGTAATTCGACACGACATCTTAGATTCATTGGCTGTATCATGCTCCGGTAGTAGGCGTAACTGTACGTCATGCCGGAGCTTTTTTTAAGCATAGTCCACCAAAACAAACTGCAATATAAGCGCTTTGTACTTCCAGCATACATAACATACCATTTTCGCAACCACAAGCGCATTTCATGAAAGGGGAAAAAAATGATGAAAAACACTGGAATGACACGACCTTTAGACCATTTGGGCCGTATTGTGCTACCCAAGGAGCTACGCAATTCCATGAATATTAATATTGGTGATGCTCTCGATTTTTTTATTACTCCGGAGGGCTTGATGATTCGCAAGTATACGGGGGTTTCTTGTTATTTTTGTAGTGCCGTAGATAACTTGAGCTATTTCAGAGACCACCTCATATGTCATAGTTGTATTGAAGCCCTGAAAAGCGGCAATCCTTCCAGTCATTCGCATGAAGCCCATCCTGCCCCTCCCAAGAAGAGAAGGAATTACAGAAATCAGAATGAACTCCTGAATAAATTAAAACAGCTCATACAGGAGCACCCTGATGTATCTCAAAAAGAATTAGCTGAAATGCTCGAACTGTCTCAGGGACGTGTATCACAGCTTAAAAAACTTCTGCCTTGAATGGCTCTTATCGTCCCCCGTTTGGTCCTGTCACACAAAAAAAGAGCTGCGAGCTCTAGGGGTGATCATTCTCATGCAATGACAGATTGTTCTATAACCGGGACCCAATAGGCCAGCAAGGACTCGTCTATTACGGCAGATATAAACGCTGCTTCGATTTCAGGCATCAGTCTAAGCGCATAGTTCCATGCATTTTCTTCAATATGCAGTACAAGCCGTTGCCGGGTCCCTATCTCACTCTCTTGCTCCAGCACATCGGGGAGATTCACGAGCACAGCATCAGCAGCGTGTCCTATCTCATGGGCAAGCATAACCGTAAGTTACAAAGGAGGATACCATGTCAGAGGATTATTACGTAGGCTGGGGAACGCTCGCCCTCATTAATGCTGGCTTGGCACAGTCCAAAAATCGGAGTAGGCTAAATTGGTTCCTGCTCTCGCTGTTGATCGGCCCGCTAGCCACACTATTTATCGTTGTATGGGATAAACTGGAGCCCTAGTCCGGGTTTATTTGTAGCTATTCCGTTATCCGGAGTGAAAAGGGCAGCCTTGCGGCTTCGCTTGAACTCCAAAATTCGGCTTCACATGCCGGTTATCGTAAGAGCTGTGAAAAATATGCGTTGTCGCCGGGGATAACGGCGGGATCAGCCATGTCCAATCACCTGTCAGCTCACGCCCAGCCTTGGCTTCCCGTTCCTCAAACAGCCGGAATTGTGCCGCTGCGGTATGGTGGTCCACAATGCTGACTCCTGCTTTTTTAAAAGAATGCAGCACGGCAATATTCAATTCCACCAGCGCCCGATCGCGCCACAGCGTTGTTTCGCTGGTAGTATCCAGCCCCATCAGCTCAGCCACCTGTGGCAGCATGTTATAGCGGAAGGTATCCGCAAAATTGCGGGCACCGATTTCTGTTCCCATATACCAGCCGTTAAACGGAGCCGCAGTATAGACGATACCGCCAATCTCCAGCGTCATGTCCGCAATCATAGGTACCGCATACCAACGCAACCCCAGTGAGGCCAAATCCGAAAGCTCCGGATGCTCAATGGCTACCTCCAGCACCAGATGCTTGGGAATCTCAAATAGCTTGGGCGGCTGTCCACCCGCTTCCACAACCAGTGGCAAAATATCAAAAGGAGTCATGGCTCCCTGCCATCCCATATCTCTACAAGCCTTGGTAAAATCCAGCGAGATCGGGTCCCCGATCACCCCTTCTTCGGTTTCATAGCCGGCATAACGGATAAGCTGATGATTCCAGATGCGAATATTCGGCAACCCTGGTTTGGATGCGCGAAATACAGTCAGCGTCGGCTTGATTTTACCGCCATTCGTCCCTATGCGTATATGCTCCAACAACTCGTTTGCCACTTCCTCTGCATCTGACACGTTACGAGCATCCCTCACCAAAAGCTTGTCCCAAAACAAGCGCCCGATGCAACGATTGCTATTGCGCCAAGCCATGAGTGCCCCGTGCTCCAGCTCTTCAAACGTGTGATCATACATTCCAGTAGTCTCTATATCTTGACGAATACTAAGAAGCCGGGCTTCCGCTTCATCGCGGCTTCTGCCCAGCTCCTCATAACATGTATATATAAACTGCTCCGCTTCATGCAAAAGCTGTTGGTTCACTTCCATAGCATACACCCCATCCCGGTAGCTCTATGATTCATGAGCCTGTGGTTTTCCACGTCTTCTCGTCATTATACTCCAGTGGCAGACTGGAACCAACGGGATGTGTGCTTGTTCACCTGATCTCCATATCCGTGGAAATTTATCCCAATCCCTTATCCCAAATACGCACTGAGCATCCAGATATGTTTATCTACCGCTTCTCTCAAACCATTAAGAAGATCCTCAGTCGCTTTATCATGTGCCACATCCGCCGCTTCCATACCGTTAGCCAGTTCACCAGTAATGGTTTTGAAATCGGCAACAACGGACTTTACCATATCCTCGGCTGTTTGCTCACCTGTAGACTCCTGAATAGCCGACAATTGCAAATGCTCCTTCAAGGTAGCAGCCGGACGGCCACCAATGGCCAGCAGACGTTCAGCAATCGTATCCAGATTGGCTGTCGCTTCATTATAAAGCTCCTCAAATTTAGCATGCAATGTGAAGAAGTTAGGACCTTTTACGTACCAGTGAAAATAATGCAGCTTCGTGTACAACACGGACCAGGTAGCTACCTGACGGTTCAATGCCTTATGCAAATCTTGAATAGCCTCTTGTGTAGGTTGTGCGTTCGTATGATTTAGTGTACTCATGTTAAAATCCCCTCTCGTTATCATTTAAAATATAGTTGGTGTAAAGCTTGGATGCTCGTTAACAGTAGTGTCTGATTTTCTTCTAAATCCCATGCGTGAATCCAATAAATATTCATCAATTAATTTAGACTTAATCTAAATCCTGTTTTAATTATAACACGGTATCGATGTTTTTCAAGACTTTATTCGTGTTTAATCATGAAGATTATATGAAGTTCCAATTCGTTTAAAATTCACTGGTTTTTCGCTTCATTTAGTGATTGCATGGCAAACTCTACCGGTACATCTTCACCTGGATCGCCTAGAAAACTAAAAAAGAGAAACCCTGGCCTTCACAAAGACCGGGTTTCTCGACAAGCTGGAGAGCCGACCCACATGGGGGTCGGCTCAACTATTATTCTTGTATTTTGGAAGGTTCCACGATTAAAGGTACAACCTTGCCTGCGTTGACATCAATCAGGCCGTGATCGGTAATTTTCAAGGCCGGGCTGACCGGCAGAGAATGCGTGCTCAGCGACATGATTGGATTGTAATGGCGGTAGCCCAGTGACAGCATGGCTGAACGCAGCTCCTTCACTTGGGCCGCAACCATTTCCAGCGGTCCTTCTGTTAAAATCCCGCCTACGGTTAACGGCAAATGGGAAAGCACCTTGCCATTTTCAACTACACAAAAGCCGCCTTGGCTGGAAAGAACCGTCTTCGCGGCCAATACCATATCCTGCTTGTTATGCCCTACAACCAACAGGTTATGGTTATCGTGCGAATAGGTGGTTGCCACCGCGCCCCGTTTAATCGTATCTCCCCCGATCAAACCGTAGGCACGGTTGCCGTTTTTGCCATACCGTTCAAACGTAGCGATAAGTCCGTGCTCACCATGTTCCCATATCAACTCACCCTGCTCCACTTGGATAGGTGCAATCTGCTCGCTTGTAAAGGTCGATCCATCCTTGACCATCATGATACGGCATTGATGCGTTCCATCAGCTACATCCATCTCTACAGTAAAATCCTGCTCCGTGAGCGGCTCCAGCTTGACACTTTGATAAAAATGGTCAGGGAAGCGGTGTTGCATCAATCCCTGATGGTATTCCTCGAATTTATCAAATACCTTGTTCCCGTCCTTATAGACTTGGTCCACATCAAACTGGCCAAGATCGGACAGCAATACAAAATCAGCTATTTTTCCCGGTGCAATCGTTCCACGATCATGCATGCGCATTCGTCCCGCCGGAGTAAAGGTAGCCGCATAAATGGCGTCCTCAGGCTTCATCCCCATCCGGATCGCTTTACCTACAATATGATTCAGATGTCCTCGCTCCACGAAGGAGTCCGGCATCACATCATCTGTTACGAAGCAAAAATGCTGTGCCACATCTTCCTGGATCAGGTAATCCATCACCTCAGGAGTCATGGATTTTTCCTGAATCTCAATAAACATCCCTGCGGCCATCCGTGCCTTCATACCTTCAATGCTTTGATGCGTATGGTCCGAACCAATTCCCGCATAGATCAACTGATGCAGGTCCAAATCCAACAGCTTCGGAGTATGACCTTCAATAATCAGCTCCGGGTAATGCTCACGAACATGGCGTAAGATGCGATTCGTTTTGCTGTCCGGGTTACGGATCACATCCACATAGTTCATAATCTCACCCAGGCAAATCATCTCGCCGGTTTGCAGCAGCGCATCAATCTCAGGAATATCTATCTCGCCCCCTGAGGTTTCGAGCGGCGTTGCCGGGACAGAGCTTGGAATACTGTAAAACATATCAGCCACGCAATCCTTGCTGGCTTCCATCATTTCCTGAATTCCTTCCAGTCCAAAAACATTCGCCATT